>CAMEKD010000080.1 GCA_945920825.1 uncultured Anaeroplasma sp. | reverse complement strand
ATTCTGCATCCTGTAAGCATTCTGCATTTTCAACATATACAACTGCATTTTCCTTATTTTCTAATCTTTCTACTGTAATAGCAACTAATTCATCAAGACTATTCTTTCTACCCTTAACCTTCTTGAATCCATAGTTATTACCCTTAGTATCACCACAAATAATTGGCTTTACACCAAATAAATTACCAAAGAATGCTTTAGATGCCTTAACTCTACCTGCCATCTTTAGCCAGTTTAAGGATCCAACTGTTGCGAATGTTTGATAATTTAATTTATATTCATCAAAATATTTAACTACATCATCCATAGTCTTACCCTCATTTGCCATACGAGCTGCATCCATAGCCATCATAGCCTCAGCATAGCAGCTTCTTAATGAGTCGTAGCAAACGAACTTTCTGCCAGGGTATTTTGCAACGATTTCCTCACCGATAACCTTTGCGTAATTTACGGATGTAGATAATTTAGATGAGCATGCTAAATAGAATACATCTAAGCCTTTAGCAAATGCTTCCTCGAATTTCTTTTCAACCTCAGTTGTTAAAATCTGATTCGTTGTTGCACGATTACCCTGTCTTAATGTATTATAGAAATCTTTAGAAGCAAGTCCGCTCCATTCAAGATCTGCATCATAATCCTTTTCATCAATTCGAAATGCCATCTTTAGATATCCAAAATCTAATTCTTCACGATAGTTCTTCTCAACATCAGATGTTGAATCTGTAAAAACATAAAAATTTTTCATAAGTTTCCTCCTAAAATAAGTGTTTCCACTTTTATGCTTAATCTAAATTTAATTATACCAAAGTTTTCTTTACTTTTACATAATACTTTGTATTATTTTTTAAAAATCTTAACTTTTTATGTCAAATCCAAAAAAATGGAATCTTTTTCTTTATTTTCTTTTAAAAAATGGTATACTAAAATACAAACCCAAACGAAAGGAGAGTAAAATGAGTAAAAGATTTCGTATGTCAACCGCACTCGATGTTGACGATTTATTAATGGAATGTATTCCTTATGCAATAAAGCTTGCAAACGAGAAATACAAATTCGACCCACCACTGACGATTTATGAAGTAGACCACTGGGGAAAGCTTGGGACGCGTGCCGATGTCATTTTTGAATTCTTCAATGACCCTGAATTTTTTAGAACACAGCCCGTCATTGAAGGTGCAAAGGAATTTGTAAGAAAGCTTACGAAAATGACTGAGGTCTTTATATCTACTTCTATTTATCCTGAATTCATGGGAATCCGTGCACAAAGAATTATGGAGGAATTCCCAGAAATTCCTAAGGAGAACATTTATATGGGGTCAAGAAAGGATAAAATCAATGTAGATATTTTATTTGATGATGGTATGCATAACATTTTTAATTCTAGTGCTGCATATCCAATTCTTATGCGTAAGCCATGGAATATGAACGCAACAGGTATGCTTGCAGTAAATAGCTACGATGAGTTTTTAAAGCTTGTAGAGGTGATTTCTAAAAGCTACCTATTCAATGTCGATAAGCTTATCCAGCCAGGTATAGTAATTTTGGTTGGACCATCAGGATCTGGTAAAAGTAAAATAGCTAAAAAGCTATTAGATGAAAAGCCTATGCTTGAAAAGCTTAAAACCTATACTACTGCGGATCCTACTGCTGTCTATGAAAATGATTGGTATAATTATGTATCAAAGGATGAATTCTTCCATATGATGGATAAGAAGGTCTTCTTTGAATCTACGATGTATGCAGGACATGGATATGGTTCTAAAAAGGAAGATGTCGACAAGATTTTAAATAATGGAAAATCCGTACTTGCAACTATGGATATTTGTGGTGCCATGGCATTAAAATCAAGATATGATAATGTCATTACCATCTATATAAAAAAGGATAGAAAGGAGCTCATTTCTTCTATTTTGAATAAGAAATGCTCCCATGAGGATAAGGTAAATCGATTAATTTCTATTGAAGATGAAAAAAGAAACGAAGAAATTTGTGATTATGTCGTATCTGTAACGAATAAGGATTATGAATCCTCAGTAAAAGAAATTGAAGAAATATTAGGCATATAAGTAAAATGGGTCAACATTGTTGGCCCATTTTTTTAAAGAACATAAATTCATCAAAGCATAAAAATACGTCTTAAAAAAATCTTTAAAGTCGTTATTTTGATTAATTGTTTTCAAGCATCAAAAATCCTCTTAAAACTTTCTTATAATCCCATTTACCATCTGTTTTCATCTCTATATGGATTCCAATATTTCGCAATGATTCGGGACACCATTTCTTATATATGTAAGATGCATTATATAAAACTAATACTTTCAAATTATCCCTAACTGCATTATCACACTCAAACTCAACAAAACTTTTACTGCTTTGGCTTTTTAAACTATCACAATACGTGCTTGTGGAATTATAATTACTGCAATACATGCATTTCCCTTTAGTAACTATATTAGTTTTAGGACCAACAATTAACACAAAATACTTACATCTATCCATCCGTTTTGATAATGATTGCTTTATACTACATGCCAAACTTGAATCTTTAGAATGAACAAAATCATGAATATTACTGAATTCTAATAAAAAGATATCATTTTTATTCCAGTAATATAATTGCTGTATTGCATCATAATCTTCATCCCACGCTCCTGCAATATAAGTTTTTTTTCTATAATAAGCCATATTCCCTCCTGTTTTTATATGTCGATATAATCCATATCAGAATAATAAATTACTATTCGAACTTTTCCAAAAATTTTACTTATATTTTCGCTAAAGAATTTACATAATATAGAAAATGCTGTTGAATGATTATATCCTATTTTCGATTTTCCTGTACCTAACAAAGGAATTATTAATTCATAACTTTGTCCATTTAAAATATACAATTCAAGTATTCTATTCAAAACATTAATTAAAGCATTAGTGCTTGATCTGGCTACATTATGATTGTCAAATTCAGAAAGAGAAACTAAATAATAAATATTATTATCATATGGGACAATGGAAATATTACCAATTTCTTTAGGGCCGATTATTCCTTTCACAATCATTTTTTTTAAATCCTTTTGAGAAAAACCATTAGAAAGCATCATAGAAATCCATTTTCCATGTAATGTAGCCTCATCAACAAGTGGAAAAAACTCATCTACGGGAGATTCTATTCTCAATTCAAAATTGACATCCATTGGAATAACAATTATTTTTTTCTTCTTTTTGGAGATTTCAAATATATCATTAAAATCATAGCTTATTTCAGTTTTCCCGTTACGTGCAATAATTTTTTTGACACCAACTAGCTTATTTGGAATTCTAATCGCTTCAATATAAACATCTGCCATAAAAGATATGAAACAATTATTATTTAATATATTGTTAATTCCATCCGTTGATAAATACTTATCTCTAAATATTAATTCTTTCAATCTACTCCATAAAGTATCAAGAACATTTTGGCTATAGTATTTCTCGATAAAATCCATTAAAGATTTACCTATTATTTCTTTTAAGTTAGGGGTTAGAAGCATCTCTTTAATAGATGATGGTACTCCTAAACTTCTATTAAGAATTCTACTCACAGTTCCTTTTTGAAGTTCAGGCATAGCAAAATGCTTAATGTTAATAATTGAAAAAATATCATACATAAAAACAACATCATTGATTGATGCATTCAAAGAGTTTTCTTTCATTATTTTATAATAATTTGCAAAACAAAAATCATTCATTTTATTCACTCCTATTTTAGTAAACTTTTGGAAACCTTTATGAAACCTTTATGAAACGACATTATAAAATCCATTTTCTAAAATATAGGTAAAAAAGAAAAAGGAGAATACAAATGTATGACAATTTTTAAAAAAAAGGTTAGAAAAGGATGTAAAGATATTTGGAATTCCTGGATGGTAAAGGATGCTAAATTTGTAAAGGGTATGCCAGTTTCAAAATCAACTGAACACATACCAACTGCCATTATCTCATATGAGGAAGCCTTATCGATTTACCACAAAAATATGAAACTGGGGAAAAAATCATTCAAAGTACATGCTTATATACATTTTTATCTTGATGATCAAAAATTTGATGGCCCTTCAGGAGTATGGAATAAGCCAAAAAACTTCATTAAAATTCTTATTCATTTTGATGGATGTATAGTTCCTGATTTTTCCACGTACCTAGACTTCCCAGAAGCAATAAGAAAATATAATTATTATAGGATGTTTGTTATCGCATACTGGTTAACTTCTAATAACTATAATTGTATACATAATCTTAGATGGAATAGCGATTCCTTTGGCTATTGTTTTAAAGGAATCGCGAAAGGAAGTACGGTTGCTATTGGTACTGTCGCATGTCAATTACGAAATCCAATTAATAGAATGCTATTTGAAATTGGTTTATATAAAGCAATACAACAGATTAAACCTAAAACAATTATTATTTACGGTGGTGCAAAATTATCAATACTTAATTCCTTAAAAACACGTGGAATAAACATTATTGTATTTAAGAGTAGAATGAATAAATATTATGGTGGTACCAAAAATGAGTAAAGCAACAAGCGGACTATTTCCATCTAATGAAAAGCGTGAATTAAGTAAAGCATTAAAAAGTTTATATAATACCTCAATTGTATGGGATCATTTAACCCCAACTCAAGATAATTATACTACCTTAGAACTTCCAAAATCATTTGAAATCGATATTTCAAAAGGAAAAATGTGGGTACATGGAAATGCAACAAAACATATGTTTCAAGAAATTGCCCAAAATTGGAAAGGTAAGAATCCAATGAAAATATCAAATCAAACATTATACACACAGTTTGTACTATATGATTTTTATCAAAATCTAAATAGTGCTACAGCAAAAGGTATTAAATATGGTACAATACAAACCGTGGGGAATTGGGAATTCATATTTTCTCATCCTAGAATCGAGGGTGGGCTACCTGTCGTAAAACATGCACAATTTTTAGGATGGAATCATAAGGAGGATAAATATGATTAAAATTTATAGCAAGCCAACATCTTCTAATTATTTATTGGAAGAGTATTTTCCAATTAAAATTCATTTTGGTAATTACAATGAAGAAGCCCTTAAGAACTGCATAAGGATTGACTATGACAAATCAAATGCATTAGAAATGCTATTTGATAAAAATGCGCAGAAAGAGATTGTAGAAATAAACCTTTTACTTACCAATAAATTTGAAGTAATTAATAATAATATTATTATACCACAGAACATGGATAATGGTTCTATTTCAGCAACAAATTCCTATAAAATTAAAGCAGATATCTTTAAGGTAAATATATATAATAATGGTGTTGAATTAAAATTTAATAACAATCCAAGCAAAAGGTCAGTTTTATGTGGTAACGTAATTTTTCAATTTTCAGAAAAATTGGACATTAACACTATAATCTTGACTAACATTAGCCCTGAACTTCACAGACATATAATCACCGAATTAAAATATGAAGTTGAACAAAACTAAAATTATGTTCAGCATAGAGAAATGTTCTAATGTAACATCCATAAAGATGAAAAATAAAAGGATTAAAAGAACAATATAAATAACAATTCCCAATATGACAAAAAATAGGCTATAAGAGATTAAACTTTATTTAGGTTTAACATCTTATAGCATTTTTTAAAAGAACAAAAATTCACTGACAAGCTGTAAGAATAATTGCTTACTTCTTCCACTAAATTTATTTAAATATTTCAATAATTTTATAGATTCCTTTTTACAATCTAGTAGGGTATCTAATTGGCTTGCAAGAATAAAATCATATACATTTTTACCTAAGACTATCTTATCCTCTACTGGTACTTCCTTAATTAGCTTAGTTAATGCTCTATCCAATTTTCTTGCCTTAGGCTGAAGCTCCTTTGCAAGATCAAAATCGGTAACTTTAATTTGCCAAGAAAATCCATCATGCTGATAAACTCCCTTCGCATTGGATTTAACTACAATTGTTCTTCCTGCAAAGCAATCAAAAATCATACCCACAACACTAAGCTCTGGAATAATTCTTATAATTCTTCCTTTAATGCGCTCATATTTCTCTAAATCAATATGATTCTTATCCATGCCTTGTCCATCATTAGTATAGCATCTTATGATTCTATCTTGAACGTCGCATCTTGCATAAATAGAGGCGTAATTTGCCAAATTGCCACCCTTAGAATGTCCACCTAAGTAGATGTTCGCATTCGGATATAAATCCGCTATATCCTCTAAATATTTTACAGCAAGAACCTGACCCTTAACAGGAGATGTATAGAGCATATCTATATTTTCTTGCCATCCAATTAAAGTATCATCTGTACCTCTATAGGCAATATAAATCGTATCCTCATCTAAATGGAATACAACTGCAGAAAACTGTGTCCTTGTTTCCTTTTCAATAATATTGACATAATTCGACATATAGATTCTACCAAATCTTTTGGTATCTTTTACTAAATCCATAAGATCTACAATTCTTTTAGGTACAATTAAGCCTAGTACCATTTTTTCTTTATCATGTGTCTCAAATACCTTATTCATTGCAGTTCTTGCAAGAATTTTCTTCTGTGATGGATATTCTGGCACAGCATCCTTAAAATCAATATATGCAAGCTTTGCAAATATTAAATTGTCTAAAATATTAAATTGATCCTGAAGGAAGGATAAATCGCCTCTCCAGTGTACATAATCTAATATATTTGCCATAAGTTCACTTCCCAAATAATATTATATTTCTCCATTTTCAATAACTACATTACCACTAATATCATTCTTCGTAATCATAGGATCACCACCATAATAAATAACTCTACAATCTCCCAGTGCAGAATTTACATGAATAGAGGATATAGCTTGAACTAAAACCTCTGATTTTCCATAACCAATATTGATTACAACATGGTCAATTTCATTTTCTCTACCATTATATTTACCATCACTCATAACTAAATCGAGCGCATTTGAATTACCACTTACATGGATAATACTATTTCCATTTAAAGTGAAAAAGGAATTTTGAATATCCTTAGATATAAAGAGAATCTCTGATTCATTATCTAGTGTAACTCTAGCCTCCTGTGCTTGAATTTCACCAGACTCTATGGTTGATTTTTCTTTTAAATTAAAATTAACTAAGGAGGATAATTCTAATTTTTCAATTACCATAGAGGAATTTGAGCCTAAGTTTGCTCTAAAGCGCGTACCCTTATAATAATCTAAGGTAACATCCGTTGCATAATTTAGATTAAACGCTACATCATCTTGAAGTGCAGC
>CAMEKD010000079.1 GCA_945920825.1 uncultured Anaeroplasma sp. | reverse complement strand
ATTAACTGCAGGTGATATCGGATGTATCGTTAAAGCGGATGGTGTCGAAAATTCAATGACATTATCTGCAACTTCTTCTAAGATTGCCTACCCTGAAATTGATTATCCAACTGCCGTTTATTACAAGGCTATTTTAACATCCTCTAAGAGTGATGAAGAAAAGCTTAGTAATGTATTAGCAAAGATTTGTCTTGAGGATAAATCCATTGAGGTTAAGCGCAATCCAGAAACGAACCAATTATTAATTGGTACCTTAGGTATATCCCACCTTTCTTATTTACTTGAAAGAATGAAAAATACATATAAGCTAAATTTAACTACAGAGGATTCTAAGATTGTTTACCGTGAAACAATACGTGCTTGTGCAACGGGTAATGGTAGATACATTAAGCAGTCTGGTGGTTCTGGATTCTATGGCGTTGTTGAAATGGAATTCAAGCCAGCAGAAGAAAATACATTCACCGAAGAGGTATTTGGTGGAGCAGTACCAAAGAATTACTTCCCTGCAGTTGAAAAGGGCTTCTTCGAAGCTTGTGAAAAGGGTCTTCTTGCAGGATTCCCTGTCATTGGTGTTCATGCAATCCTAAAGGATGGTAAATACCACCCAGTAGACTCCAATGAATTAGCCTTCAAGATGGCAGCAATTCTAGCATTTAAGGATGCTTACATGAATTGTAAGCCAGTTATCCTAGAACCAATCATCAAGATTACAGTAACTGTTGAAGCAGATATGGTAGGAGATATCATTTCTGACTTAAATCAGCGTAGAGCTAAGGTTACAGGTATGGATGTAAATTCTAGAGGTAATCAAAAGGTTACAGCTTTAGTTCCTGAATCAGAGATTCAAGAATATACAAATGATTTAAAGAGCTTAACACAAGGCTCTGGCTTCTTCGTTCGTGAATTCTATAGCTATGAGCCAATGCCACAGGTATTACAAGATAAGCTTCTAAAAACATTAGCTGAACAAAAGTAAATGAAATAAAACTCCCAGGGTTGGGAGTTTTTTTAATGCTTTATGATCTGCCATTTTTCATAAAGCCTATCCAAAGAATAGCTTGCGTTTCTAGGGGATGTGGATGGCAGTACTGTCGTCATATCTTTTAAATTGGGATACGCATCCATTAAGAATTCAAAGGCTTTATTTCCGTTACAGTAAATATGCTTAATCTTAGATTCTTTTATTAAAGATGGAATATCGCTATAGCATACATCTTCTATGGTTTCATCACTAGATTTATATATCGTACAGGAATATACGCTATCATATAGGGCTATATGTAGTTTAAGTAATGTATTTCTTTTTTCTATATTCGTCATTAAAGAAAAATCTCTATCAAAGATTTTAGACAATAAAGCCCAAAATCTATTTCTTTTATTCCCATAATAAAAATCATTTTCTCTAGAGATAACCGATGGAAATGAGCCTAATATTAAAATTTCTGAATTTTCATCAATTATAGGTTTAAACGGATGAGTAATTTTTTCCATAAGCTTGCCCTTAAAAAAATAATCCCTATGGGATTACTTTTTACTTTCTTCTTTTTCGTCTTTTTCTTCCTTAACATCATCAAAATCATCATGAATTTCTTCAAATGTTTTCTTTAAGTGAAACATATCAAAATAATTCTTTGGCAATGTATCTAATAATTCACAAGGAACTAAATAGATAGCGGCTATTCCACCAATTCCTTTCTTCTGGTTCGAAAATAAGCCTCTTGTTTTGGTTAATAAAAAGTTTCTTTTGAATTTATATTCTGTTTTCTCTTCTAAATGCTTTGTATAAAAGCGAATTAAGGAATAGGATAGATTATATGCACTCTTATAGCTTGGATTTGTTACTGTGATGACATAGCATTTATCTTCTATTTTTCCACGCTCACATACAGCTTTAAGTGTTTCAAGGGCAATATATAATTTTTGCTCATAATCTATATAATTATTATAATTTGCACTTTTAGGCTTAAATAGACCAAATCCCATTATAATATCTCCTTAATCATATTATCTGTTTCTTTTTTATATTTCATTAATAGAATTACACAAGTAGTATCCTTATTCTTTGTAATAAAATCCGCATGATCTACAATAAAGGCATTAATTCCCTTTTGCATGCAAGATAATCGATATAATAGACCCTTCTTACCAAAAGGATCAGCGCCTACAAGTATTCTTTCATGCATACGATCATTTATTTCCTTATTGAATTCACTTACATATTCTTGTGTTTCAACCATAATCGCATATTCGTCCTTAATCATTTCTTTTCTTAGGGCTCTTTGTTCTGTATACATGCCTGCAACATCAATTTGAGATAATATTTCCATTAGAGTTCTCACTCTTTCTAATTGCTCATCACAATCCTCTTCGATGAAGCCAGTTTCTAAATTGATGCAGGGAACCTTTACACGAATCACCCTTGCAGATGCCATTTTCCAAACGGAAAAATCTCTATATCTCATTAATACAGGATATACATATTTACCGAATAAAGACTCATAATCTCCCATACCTTGAAATCTCATATCTAGGGAATGATAGGCCTTATTATAAACAATTTTTACAGAGCTATAGCCTGTTTCAACATCAGGAAATAAAGTATCGCTTCGATCTGTAAATGCAATATCCTTATAGTTTTTTGATACGTATTTAAAAAATTCATCTTTAAGTTCCATAATGAAATCTCCAAGTGCATATTTTTTAAACATTATATCACTTTATTTCCGGAAAATAAAGATTTCGTAAAAGAATGTATTTTCAGATTTCATAAAAGAATACCTTTTCAAAAAAAGTATAGTATAATTAATAAAAAAGGGGGATACCATGAGAAATAAATTAGCAAGAAAATTAATAAAGAATTATCAAGACAGCAATAATGGTGGACCTCCGAAATGTAGAGTCTATCCATCTGGCAGTCATGAGGCGAGGGAATGCTACGAAAAATTTAATTTTGTGAAGGCAAGTGCATTAACCTTGTGGAGGCTCATGAGATGTAATCCATTACATAAGATGGCGTATGACCCAGTACCATTAACAAAGGAAGAAAAGAAAAAACTAAAGGAAGAAAAGGAAGCTCTTGAAAGGGAAAAAAGCGCAGAAAGCTAATTCTGCGCTTTATTCTTTTTCACCCATACAAGCCTTCCTTAAGGCTTCTTTTTCTATATCTCCATGGAAATAGCCATAAATGGCAAGACCAAATTCAATAGAATAATACATAGATTTTGCGGTAATAAATTTACCATCTACAACAACACCCTTATCTCTTAAATAGGTACCGCCTAGGATTTTGTCCTCAAAGCCTGGATGAACGGTATATTTTTTATCCTTAAAATAACCTAATTTACCAATTAAATGAGGAGCTGCACAAATAGATGCAACAACCTTATCTTTTTTAATAAAATTATGGATTAATTCTTCTACAATAGGTACATTAGGCATTATTTTAAAGGAACCTGGTCCGCCGGGTATGATTAATGCATCGTAATCATTTATGTCTACTACATCCTCTATTAGGGTATCTACTGTTAAAATGTTTCCACATTTTGTTTTTACGTTCAATCTCCCCATAATTGAAGCAGAGGTAACCATATCTCCACCACGCTTTAATACATCTAATGTAGCAATTGCTTCAACGTCTTCAAAATTATCTGCAAAAAGCATTAAATATTTCATAAATCCTTACTCCTTTACTTTCTTATCTTATAATTATACGCCTAAAATACCTAGAAAAAAAGAGGCAATGCCTCTTTATACTATAAATTATTTATCAAGATTAATATTATGCTTTTCTAGATAATCGATGCCATATTTTTCAATGACATAATCCATATCCTTATCTCCTCTACCGGATAAATTAACTAAGATTGTTCCTGTCTTCTTTGTTGTTCTTGCAAGACGCATTGCGTAAGCAACGGCATGGGCAGATTCGATTGCAGGAATAATACCCTCTAAGCGAGATAATGTGTAGAATGCCTCAAGTGCCTCTTCATCGGATACAGTATCGTATTTAATTCTACCTAAATCATGTAAGAAGGCATGCTCTGGTCCTACGGATGGATAATCTAGACCTGATGCTACAGAATAAACTAAATCTGGTTCACCCTTTTCATCCTTTAGCATTAAGGAATTAAATCCATGCATAATACCCTCACTACCATAGGTAATACTTGCTGCGTGATCTCCTCTTCCCTTGCCGCGTCCTAGTGGCTCTACACCAACAATTTCAACAGGTTCATTGACAAAAGGAATAAACATACCTGCAGAATTTGATCCGCCACCAACACAAGCACATACAACATCAGGTAATAGTCCAGTCATTTCCTTAAATTGATCCTTAGCCTCAATTCCAACAACACTTTGGAAATCTCTTACCATAAGTGGGAATGGATGAGGTCCTACAACAGAGCCAATGCAGTAAATACAATCCTTATATTCTTTTAAATATGCATTAAATGCGGCATCTACAGCCTCCTTTAATGTTTGCTGTCCATCGGTAACCTCGATGACATTTGCACCTAAAAGCTTCATTCTACTTACGTTTGGTGCTTGCTTTTTGATATCGACAGCTCCCATATAAATATCACATTCAAGTCCAAAGTAGGCTGCAGCTGTGGCTAAGGCAACACCATGCTGTCCTGCACCAGTTTCAGCAATAATTTTCTTTTTGCCCATGAATTTTGCAAGTAATCCCTCACCCATACAGTGGTTGATTTTATGAGCTCCCGTATGGTTTAAATCCTCTCTTTTTAAATAGATTTGAGCACCACCACAGTATTTCGATAATCTCTCACAATGAAATACTGGAGTAGGTCTTCCTTGGAATTCCTTTCTAATTCTTCTAAGCTCATTAATAAATTGGCTAGAATGACAAATGGTTTCATATGCATGCGTAATTTCTTCAAATGCTGGCTTTAATTCTTCTGGAATATATGCTCCACCATATTTACCAAAAAAGCCCTCACTATTTGGATAATTTTTTAAATATGTTTCAAAATCTACGTCTTTAATTTTCATAAATAATACCTTCTCTTTCTATAATTTAATTATAATAAATATTGCTTTTTCTTCATGAATTCTAGTGTCATATTTAAATGCACCATCGAAATACTATATTCATTCTTTTCATACATTTATTATCTCCTATTTTAAATATTGATGGAGAATCGACTTAAAATCAAAAAAAGCCTGTCCTAATCTTAGGACAAGCGTCAACCTGCGGTACCACCTAAATTGCTTAATTTTAAGCCACCTCTTCGAATGCCATCACATTCTAGCTCTATAACGGGAGCTCCCGTTCTTGGCTACTTATTTCACCAAAACCCTCATTGGCCCACTTTCAATTCCGCTTTAACAAGGCTTCCACCCACCCTTGCTCTCTATTTATGCGCTAACTGACTAACTTCCAACTCAACAGTTTCTTTGATTTTATCTCATAAAAATGGTATTGTCAAGAGTTAAATTAGACAAAATGAAAAATTTTGTTTAATTTTCCTTAATGTATTTCTTATATGTAAATTCAAAATCTTCTCTTGCATTTTGATTTATGGCATCACAATCTGCATTATAAAATTCAAAATCCTCATCATCCATTATAGGATTATGTGTATCTATAGATAATTCAATCGATTCATCTAACATTTCAAATAAACGCGATTTTGACATACCCTCTATTCCATATCCTACTGCATCTATAACGAAATAAGGCATAGATGCTTCATCTGGATTGAAATAAGATAAGCCAATAGGCTTAATTATAAAATCCCATGAATCCTTTCCATAAATGAATTCTATATTGGAAGCATTTCTTAAATCTAGAATAGATACATTACATAAATTATTTTTTCCATTAAATTCATATTTTTGGTTATCTATTTTAAAGTAGCATTCCTCATAATTAGATACTCTTAAGGAGGATATAATCGATAGAATGACTTGATCTAAATGATATCTTATAGGAATATACATTCTTCGATAAAATAAATCTGGATATTCCTTTAAATTTATAGATAATACCATACATCTTCTTTTATATTCCTTTAAAAGAAGATGTAATAGCTCTATATCATCATGAATAGCTAATGCATCTAATAATTTATAAGATAAATCCGAGGATAAGGATTCATCTGTAATACGCTCTAAAAAATTCAATAATTCCTCTGGATCTATTTTATGATTCTTATAGGAATTCTTAATCATTTCATACGCATTTTTTCTTAATTCATTTCCAAACATAATATACCTAATTATTTTAATACATTCTCATAATAGCTTCTAAGTAATTCGCCAACACTCCATGCTTGGTTATAGCAGCCTCTTGTTCGATTTGCGATATCTCCATCAAAGATTTCTGCAATACCATTTAAGCAGCCCTCATTTAAATGCTTCTCAAATTTATGTGCCATAGCATTAATTTCATCCTTAACCTTAGGATTCTTCTTATTTACATATGCATAAGCATCAAAATATGTACCAATTAGAAAACCCCAGGTTGTGCCCATATGATATGCCCTATCTCTATCCCATAGAGATCCCTCGTATTTTGGCTTAAATTCCTTATCGTGAATCGATAAGCTTCTTAAGCCATAAACATTATATAATTCTTTCGTTATGCAATCGAAAATACCACATACATTATTCTCATCTACTACCTTAAATGGCAAAGATAATGCGAAGCATTGATTTGGTCTAACCCTGCTATCATATGGATCAATCGTATCATATAGGCAACCGGTTTCCTTGCAATAGAATTTCTCATTGAAGGATTCCTTTACTCTTAGGGACATCTCTAAATAATTTGTAGGATCATTGGCATCCTTACTTAATTCATCCATAATTCTTAATGCATTATACCATAGGGCATTAATTTCAACTGGCTTACCAAATCTTGGAGTGATGGCAATACCATGGGTTTTTACATCCATCCAAGTAATTTGAGTATCCTTATCTCCACAGGAAATTAAATAATCACTATCCATATGGATATTGTTATCCGTTTTATGGCTATAGGCATAAATAATATTTTGTAAGGTAGGATAAATTTCTTCTAAAATGAATTTTTTATCCCCTGTATATTCTATATACTTATAGCATGCATAAAAATACCATAAGGAGGCATCTACGGTATTATACATAGGCTCTCCGCCATCATCTGGGAACATATTAGGAATTAATCCATTCTTCTCATAAATCGCAAAGCTCTTTAAGATTTCCTTTGCCTCATCAAATCTTTTGGTAACTAAGGTTAAGCCAGTAAAGGCAATCATAGTATCTCTTCCCCAATCCGTAAACCAAGGAAGACCTGCAAGAATGGTTTTTAGCTTTGTCGATTCTCTTTTCGTAATAAAGGAATCGCAACTCCAAACTAAATTCAAGGCAAGCTCATCTTTTAATCCAGATTTTATCTTTAAGGAATCAATTCTTTCCTTATAATTTTTTATAATCTTATCT
>CAMEKD010000078.1 GCA_945920825.1 uncultured Anaeroplasma sp. | reverse complement strand
TTAAGCTTATTTATTGTTGCATGGCTTGTAATATATCTTTCTCCATCAAGAGTAAAGCATATGTTTTTTCCATCTATTTTTATATCCTTACCTATAATTTCATTAGAATGTCTTTTGGCTTTAGATAGTAAAAAGAAAAGGAATTTAAACGTATCTATAAATCTATTTTTGGATAGGATGTATTTCAAATGAATCGAATCATCATTTATAGCTTCTATAGGGTATCCTGCCATGTATTTATTATCAATAATAAATGCTTGTGATATTTTTAAATTAATTCCATTTATGTTTACATCTGTCGCTTTTGATTTAAAGAAATCCTTTATACAAGCAAAATAATAGGCAAGCCTTCCTAGTTCTTTCTTTTTATCTGCTCTATAGGATACAGAGGTATATCGACCTATAGCTAGTCCATATAGGAAATACGTATCATTTATATGGTATGCATTCCTTTCTATGGAATTTCCTTTTATAATGATTTTTACGCATTTTTTAAGGTTTTTAGGTATTTTATAGCCTCTTGCTACATCATTCATCGTTCCTCTTGGAATGATGGCTAAAGTAGGATTTTTCTTGCTATTTAGAATGCCTATTATAGCCTCATGTATGGTGCCATCTCCACCTGAGGCAATGATTAAATCATAATCCTTTGCATGATTAGATACATATTCTTTAATAGAGCCTCTTCCTAAAGTTTCAAAAATGTCTGTGGTGTATTCCACAGACAATTCTTTTTTTATATAATCGATTTCTTTTGTCTTAAGCCTTTTTCTACTGTTAGGATTATGTACTAAAAGAGCTCGCATTATTTCTTTTTTGTCTCCTTAGCATTCGCTTTAGGCTTAGCTTGAGCCTTTTTTTCAGGGGCAGGCTTCTTTTCTTCTACCTTTGGCTTTGACTTAACATTTAAGAATTGCTCAAACTTAGAATAATTATCCTTAGTACCTACAACAACTAAAATGTCTCCTGGAACAATTAAATCCATAGGCTTAGGAATTGCAAATTTATCATTTTTAATGACACCAACAATATTTACATCAAATAATACACGAACATTCATATCGATAATGCTCTTAGGCTCAAAGCCCTCACCAACAGAGATCTTTACCATTGTGTAATCCTCTGATAGCTGATAATAATCCAAAATGGAATCGGACATGATTTGGTTTGCTAAGGAAAGTGCTGTTGCCTCTTCAGGAATGATTACCTCTGTTGCTCCAAGCATTCTATAAACCTCTTTGTGTCCTTCTTCGTCTGCACGAACCGTAATCTTTTTCACACCGAAGTTCTTTAAATTTAAAACGGTTAGAATAGATGCCTGTAAATTGTTACCAATCGCAACTACCGCATGGTCAATTTGATTTGCTCCAAGCTCCTTTAAGGCATTTGCCTTTGTGGAGTCTGCAACAAGGCAATGTGGGACAAATGGAGCAACCTTAGTTACGGATTCCTCATCAATATCAATAGCTAAAACATCTGCATCCATATTTGCTAACATCTTGGCAATATTTGCACCAAAACGACCAAGACCTATAATCATAAATGATTTCTTTTGTTGTATCTTTCTCATCCTATAATCACATTCTCCTCTACATATTTTATCTCTTCTTTTGAAGCACCAAGCCAATTCTTATTCACTACACCAATGATTGTTAATGGGCCAAGTCTACCAAAGAACATAATAAAGCATAATATAATTCTACTTGCAGCATTTAAGCTTGTAGTAATACCCATAGATAATCCTGTTGTTGAGAATGCGCTCGCAACCTCAAATAGGATTTCTTGCATACCATACGTATCTGTTGTACCTGCTAAGGTTCTATCTGTCTGTACAATACTTACTGAGAAGGCACCTAAGAATACAATAAGTACACACATACCAATTAAAACAAACGCTTTAAATATTTGCTCATTGGATATTTTTCTTCCGAAGGCTCTAGCACTTTTACCTCTTGCATAGAACACAATCGCAATTAAAACAACGGCTAAAGTTGTTGTTTTAACACCACCACCAGTACCACAAGGGGATGCACCAATAAGCATTAAAACAATATATATTAAATAAGCACCTGGATAATCCTTTAAATTCGCTAAATTGTAGGTTGAAAAGCCTGCAGTTCTACAGGTTACTGACCCAAAAAGTGCTTGAAGCCATGTAAAATCTGGATCTCTTAGTGTCACTTTAATGAGTAATGCACCACCGAAGATTAAGAATAATGTCGTAACAATAGCTAGCTTAGAATGAAGAGAAAGTCTCTTCCATTTAAATCTCTTTTTAAAGATATCATCTATTACAACAAATCCACAAGATCCAAGGATAATCATAGATATTGTTGTCATATTTACTAAAATATCATCCTTAAATCGGATTAAGGAATCCTCACCTAAATCACCAAAAATATCAAATCCTGCATTATTAAATGCGGATGCAGAATGGAATAAGGATACTCCTAATGCATCCCACCAATTATCAAAATAATGTGTGAAGGAAAACATATTAATTCCAGCACATATAATTTGAACAGAAAAGGATATAATAACAATTTTTCTGACGAGCGGTATTAAACCAGATACAGAGTGTTGGTTTAATGCCTCTCTAAGTAAAAATCTATTGGAGACTCCAATTTTAGCACCAATCATCGTATAGAAAAATATAGCGATTGTAATGAAGGATAATCCTCCTATTTCCATAAGTATTACCATAACGATTTTTCCATAAATCGTAAAATTTGTAACACTATTTGTAGCAAGACCTGTAACACATACAGCACTGGTTGCCATAAATAGAGAATCGACAAATCCAATGGAATGATAGTCCTTTGTTGTAAATGGCATAACTAAAAGAATTGTTCCAACGATAATAATACTTAAAAAGCTTACAATGATTATAATGTAGGGATGAATCTTTTTGTTTTTCATATCCAACACCTCAACTTATGTTGTATTATACTATATTTTTTATATGTAAACAAGAAAAAGCCATTTTTATCATTGATTACCTAAAATATATTTTCTAAAAAAAGAGCCAAATCATTTGGCTCAATTATGTTATTCTTCAAGCTCTGGAATAGCCTTAGATATCGCCATCGCAAGTGCTCCTGTACCAATATGGCAAGAAACAGATAAGGAAAGTGGGCAGCAATCGATATGCCTATTAGGGAAAGCCTCTTCTATTTCTTTAATAAATTCTAATACAGGACCCTTATCCGTACCTGTATAGGCAACCTCTAAATATACATTATCGGTTCTACCATCTAAATCCTTTAAAAAACCATTGATGGATGCTTCACAAGCAGAAATCATAATCTTCTTTGCGTTATTCAAATCGCGATTTCTCATTCTATATTTATCTAGCTTTTCACCCTTAATTGTTAAAATAGGCTTAAGCTTTAATAAGCCACCTAAGGCTGCAGCTGCAGGAGTGATTCTTCCACCCTTCTTTAAATAATAAAGAGTATCTAATGTAATATAAATATCTGAATTAAATTTTTCTCTTTCTAAGATCTCTTTAATCTCTTTTCCACTATAGCCCTTCTTTGCAAGATTAATGGCATCTAGGGTATGCTGACGCTGTGTTACAGAAATTCTTTGATCATCGACAACGAATACCTTATCCTTATACATTGCCTCAGCACTAACTAAAGCACTTTGGCAGGAATTGGATAATCCACTAGACATAGGGATATAGACTACCTCATCATAGGATTCTAGTGCCTCATCCCATACAGAATTTACAAACCCAATGGAAGGCTGCGAAGTAGATACATTCGCCTCTCCTTTTAATTTTTCATAAAATTGTTCTTGTGTTAATGTTATATCCTCTAAATATTCCTCACCATCTATCATAAATGGCATAGGAACAACTCGAATTCCTAATTCCTTTGCTTCCTTCTGTGTGATTCCACTATTCGAATCTGTAATAATTGCTACTTTTGCCATAAAAGCCTCCTTATGTCAGAAACTGACAAACTCTCCATATCGGTTGTAGTATATCAACAAATGTAAAGCTTGTCAAACATTTTTTTATGTCATAATGTGATATAATTCAAGTTTTAAGAAACAAAAATATGAAAACTTGAGTAATAATGATATATCCTTATCTTTATTTGAAAGAGAAAAAGAGAGGCATTAATCTGCCTCTTCTGCTTCATTATCATTTCTTTTAATTTTGCCAAACACAATTAATAATAAATATAATCCACTATACATTGCAAGTAATATACCAAAGGCTACAATTGCAACTTGGAATATAACATGAGATATATTTAAAACTAATGCTAATCCTAAAAGAATATAGGGAACCTCATGTAAAAATCGCATTTTATGGTTTTTAGCTAACAGGATACGAATGAAAGATAAAAGGATTAAGAATACACCAAAAATAATAGAAATAATCATCTCATGGTTGATGATGAATGCTATTCCTAAAAGAATAAATATAAGAGATGTAATAAACATATATATAAATCTTTTATTATATTTCATTTCCTTAAAGGAAAATAATAAAGGATATATGTTCACAAGTATGATAACAATACCAACAGAAATACAAATGGCATGAAGGAAATAATCATAATATAGGATACCAATGAGTGCTAAGGTAATGCCTAACACCATCCCTATAACTCCAAAGTATAAATTTCTTTTATTGTTCATTCTTCTTCACCTTTATTTGCTCTATTATTTTTTCAATATTTGGCGATATTCTAGCTTTTTGAACCTGGGTTATTAAGTTCCCCTTCCAAATTTCTTTAAATTCTTCTTCCTTAAACCAATAATAAGCATCTGTTTCTCCCTTTTGTAAAACAATAGAATCCGCCTCAATATCTAAAATGGCAACAAAGGTATGAGCTATTGCATGATCCGATATAAAGGTTTTAAAAAGTGAGATTCTATTTGGGCGTATACCAGTTTCCTCCATCAATTCTCTTTTTATGGATTCAAGGGGTTCTTCTCCATGCTGCATACAGCCAACAGTTACCTCTAAATGTCCTGCCATATAGGGCTTATCCTTACTCCTTTTTGTCATCAAAAAGGAATCATTTCTTAAGTTATAACAAACACAGTCTACAATTCCAAAATAATACCCTTCAGGTATATGATTTGGACGTTCTATTAATAAATCACATGGTTTTAGGTTTTTATCATAAACCTGATAATATTCATGCATCATATCTTATAGGACTCCTTTATTTCTAGCAATTCAAAATAACGTTCCATTAAAGAATCATATTCCATAGATAAATTATCCTTTTCTAAAGATAATTCCATTAGCTTTTTATAATCCGTTTGGCATTCTTCTAATTCTTTTTCTATTTCACGGATTCTTTCTTCAATTTTAGGCATTCTTCCCTCAGCCTCTTCAAGCTCACGACGAAGTGCGCTTGGCATACGGTTTGCCTTAGGCTTTTCCTTTTTGATAGCCTCTTCCTTTATCGTATTCGAATCATTCTTTGATAGATATTCACTAAAGGATAATAAGGATTCTTCAATATAGCCATTTTTGAAAATAAATAGCTTATTACATATTTTATCTAGGAAATATCTATCGTGAGATACAACTAAAATAGGTCCTTTAAAATCCATTAAATAATTCTCTAATATTTCTAAGGTATATAAATCTAAATCATTCGTAGGCTCATCAAATAATAATACATTCGGATTGTCGATTAGAACCTTTACAAGCTGCAATCTTCTTTTTTCTCCACCCGATAGCATCTTAACCTTAGTGTATTGTAAATCCCTAGAAAACAAGAAATTTTCAAGTAGGGTTTCTGCATCCATCTTACCCTCTAGGGTATCGATGATATTCTTTGTGTCCTTAATATAATCAACAACTCTAATTTCTGGATCAATCAATTCTAAATTCTGAGAAAAATATCCTATTCTTAGGGTTTCACCCTTAATAAGCTCTCCACTAGATAATTGATCAAGCCCCATTAAAATACGGAATAAGGTAGATTTTCCAGCACCATTATCACCTACGACACCAATGATATCATCCTTAGCTAAATCAAAGCTAAAATCTTGGAATAATATATGATCATTAAAGGCTTTAGAGGCATGCTTCATAGAAATAAGCTTTTTACCAAGCCTTGTTTCAAGGCTTTTAAATTCCATAGATTTTTGTTCATTAAATTCAATTTCACTTAAAGCCTTAAAGCGTTCGATTCTAGCCTTATTTTTCGTTCTTCTTGCCTCTACTCCTCGTCCCATCCATTCTTTTTCGGATTTTAAGATTTGCTTTAGGTGCTTACTAGCCTTTTCCTCTTCTTCAAGTCTTTCAGCCTTTAAGGCTAAGAAGGAATCGTAATTCGCATCATATAAATAGATTTTACCAAAATCTAATTCCATCATTTTATTACAAACCCTTTGCAAGAAATATCTATCGTGGGTTACCATGAATAAGCCCTTTTTCCATTTGATTAAATATTTTTCTAGCCATAAAATAAGTTCATTATCTAAATGGTTTGTAGGCTCATCTAATATTAAAATATCACATGGAGTTACTAATACCTTAGCTAGGGCCAGTCTTTTTCTTTGGCCACCAGAAAAATGCTTGGTTGTAACACTTAAATCACTAAAGCCCATCTTTGTTAAAATGCTTTTGGCTTCATATTCTATAACAGGATATTCCTTAGTGGATTCCTCCATTACAATGGATAATAAATCCTTATTTTCATCAAATATAGGATCCTGCATCAAATAATTTATTCTCATTCCACCAGAAAGGATAATAGCCCCTGAATTCGGCTTTTCATAACCCATAATAAGCTTTAGCATTGTGGTTTTTCCTGTACCATTAACACCAACAATACCAACCTTGTCTAAATCTGTAATAGAAAAGGAAGCATGGTCTAATATTTTTCTTTCGATATATTTAAATGAAACATCATCAAACGTAATATTCATAAGTGCCTCCCTTTTGTCTATAATGAATTATAGCACAACTATAAATTTAAAAAAAGATGGCCATATCTATCTTTAGATACAACATCGTCTTTCTCCAACATTTTAGTCTTTTCTCGTAAAAAGGCTTGCAAAATGAGAGTAACTATAGTTTAATCACATAATATATTTTTTTATAGCATTATCCACTAATTCCTATGCTGATGTCTTCTTAGATATAAGTTTTACTCTATCTTCAAAATCTTCATATGCCATTTCAATAATGCTTAATAAATATTTGACAAAAGACGTAGAATCATCATTACCTTCATGCCATCCTTTTTGTAAGGTACAACATACCATCTTTTTTAATTTCTTTAAATTATAAAGTACTACCAACAAACCACCTTATTTTGGAAAGAAGAACAAAAATCCCTAAAATTGTATCAGAGATATCCATTCCATATGTGTGTAAACAACAAGTTTGATACACAGGTGGAAGATAAAATTAAATTAACGTTAATAAAAAGCCCAGTATTGGTCCAATAAATATTGCGATATAGATTAGAGTAATCCATGGTTGATATTCAACGTAGAATTGCTTGAATGTCAGGCTCCATGGGTGCTTGATAATAACCCAACCAAACACGGAATACTATACAAATCGAACCCCATATTGCTCCAGTAATAAATGCTTCATCTATTGTTGGATTAGATAGTCCATTCATGTAGATAAATCCAAACAATGTAAAAATAACAATATTATACAATGGATGCCATGGTTTGGTTTTCTCATAT
>CAMEKD010000077.1 GCA_945920825.1 uncultured Anaeroplasma sp. | reverse complement strand
AATGAGGCATTTACTGCACCTATCGATGTAAATTATGTTTCTAGAGTGGGTAGATTTAGTGGTAAATTTAATACCGGTGTAAGTGTACTTCAAAATGCGATGAGTATGGATTATTTATGGATGGAGGTCAGAGTCCATGGTGGAGCCTATGGATGTATGATGAATATCGACCCATCCGGCCTCATTGGATTCACCTCTTATAGAGATCCAAACATTAAATCTACAAATGATGTATATCAAAATGCAGATCAATTTGTTTTAAGCTTTCATCCATCTGATGAGGAATTATTAAAATTTAAAATTGGTACGATTGGTGGAATGGATACAGTACTTCATAATAAGGCTAAGGCTCAAATCGCAAGAACGAATTATTTAAGAGGCTTGAGTGAAGAAGAAAGATGCAAGAATAGAAAAGAATTATTATCCATAAAAAAGGATGATTTTAAGGAATTTGCAAGCTGGTTTAGAGAAGCTATGTCTTCTTATAATATTACCGTCATTGGTAATACGAATAAGATTAATGAAAATAAGGATATGTTTAAAACCATTCGACCATTAAAGAAATAAGAGCAGAAATGCTCTTTTTCTTTTAAAAAAAAGAAGCACAAATGTGCTTCCTATTTCACCTTTAGTATCCAATCTCTAGTATCTTCAATCTTACCGGATTGAATTCCTGTGATTTCATCATATAGCATTTGAGAAACCTTACCAATTTCTCCATTGTTTACTACATATTCCTTATCGTTGATAACGAATTTACCAATTGGAGAAATAACAGCTGCAGTACCAGTGCCCCAAGCCTCCTCAAGACGTCCCTCCTTTAGAGCCTCAAGTAATTCATCTACCGTAATACGTCTTTCTGTAACAGGGATGCCCTCATCCTTTAAAATCTGAATGCAGGATTTTCTTGTAATACCAGGAAGAATAGAACCAACTAATGCTGGAGTTACAACCTCACCATCAATTTTGAACATTACGTTCATGGAGCCAACCTCTTCGATGTATTTTCTTTCTACTGCATCAAGCCATAATACCTGAGAATAGCCCTTAAGCTCAGCCTTTTTACCTGCACGAGTAGAAGCAGCGTAGTTGCCACCACACTTTGTGTAGCCTGTACCACCCTTACCTGCAACTCTAACATCATCCTTCTCAATTAAAATAGAAACAGGGTTTAATCCTTCCTTATAATAAGATCCAACTGGAGATAGAATTACCATGAAAATGGCATGATGTACACCATGTACACCTAAGGAATGGTCATCACCAATCATGAATGGACGTACATATAGGGATGTACCGGGATCTTGTGGAACCCAATCTCTATCTAAATCAACTAATGTGACAACAGCCTGTACAAAATCCTCAACAGGTAATTCGGGTAGGCATAATCTTTCTGCAGAGGAATTTAATCTCTTTGCGTTTTCATATGGACGGAATAATTGAATTTTACCATCCTTTGTATGATAAGCCTTCATACCTTCAAAAATTTCAGCACCATAGTGTAGTGCACTAGATGCAGGAGACATTGGGATCGGTCCATATGGAACGATTCTTGCATCATGCCATCCAATTCCCTCATCATAGTCCATCATAAACATATGATCTGTAAAATATTTACCAAAGCCTAATGCTCCTGTTGGCTTTGCCTTTGGAGTTTCAATCTTATTAATCTTAATATCTAACATAAATAATTTCTCCTTTTTTAAATACTTAAACTCATTATACGCCTATTTTCTATCTTTTTAAATATATATTTTGAAATAGAAAAAAATGATATATAATATTTGCGAGGTTTAAATGATATGGAAATTATATTTTATAACATTACAGCTTTAGTTATAGGCTGTCTATTAATTTATTATGGTTTATTTTGTTTAATTAAAAAGAATAAAAAGCTTTTTGGTGGGTTAACCCTAGGAGTTTCCGTCTTTTATATTGGATTTGGTATTTGGGGATTCTTTTTAGCGAATTATCAATTCTTAGTGATTTTAGCAATTCTAGCCTTTACTTTAATTGAAATCATATTCTTTGTATTATTTAACAAAAAAGAGCCAGTAAAAAGAAATGGAAACAAAGAGACTAAGCCTATAAAAAAGGAAGATTCCGACTATCTAGAGGAAGAAAAAGGAGAATGATTGTTAGTCATTCTCTTTTTCATTTTGCATTAATGCATCAATTTCTTGACTGTAATCCTTTTTAAATTTATCTAGGAATTTGGCTCCGCCAAATCCACCTAAGGATAAGATTCCTCCAAAGAATACTTTCCTGAATCCTACCCATCCATTTTGGAAGAAATAAGAGAAGGTATCCTTAGATTCAGTATACTCTATCATATAAGGAATAGAAATAGCTAAGAAGGTAGCAACAGCGATAAATACGAGTGCACCTACGGTAATTTTGAGCCATTTCTTACTTGGTGCTTTAGATAAGAATAAACCTAGTGTTGCAAGAATAGGAATTAATGCAAGAACACCAGTAAAATAATCATGTAAATTTATGGTTAATAGAATAGGTAGAATAAGACCTAAGCCAATACCAATTAAGACAAATAGAAGTGCTAAAACATATTTTATATTAAATCCAGTTGTCTTTTTATTTAGCTCTTGAAGCTTAGATAAATATTCATTCCTACATTCCTTATGTATTGGACAATAATGGCTACCAAATAAGCCATATTCTGCTTCATGTTTACAAATTGGACATATATGCATTGGTAAATAGCCCATATCCTTTAAGCATTCGATGACATTATTTAATATTTCATTCATCAAATCGATTTTCTTAATTTTATTTCCCTCAGGAAGCGTAACAATTAGGGTATCTCTCTTATTCCCTAAGGAGGCTTGTGCACAAGCATTACCTAATGCTTCTATTTGTAAGGCTTTAATGGCATCCTTTGTAATCTCCTTATCTAAGGGAATATAAAAGGATGGTATATTCAATACCATATATTGCCAATCCCTTAAATAAATAGAATATCCTTCCTTGTTTAAAACATATACATTTTTAATTTTTTGAAAGCCAAGCAAAGTGGCATAATCATCATATTTCATAATCTATACCTCAAGGTTATTATATCGAAAAAATAACAAATGAAAAGCATTTTCTTTTATAGAAAGAAAAAAAGGCATTTACATGCCTTGTGATATTAAACTGGCCTGCCGGAAAGGATTCGAACCTTCGACCCACGGCTTAGAAGGCCGTTGCTCTATCCAGCTGAGCTACCAGCAGATGTATAATCGTTTAATATCTTACGTTTTCCGAACGCTCAATTATTATATAACAGGAATGAAATCATTTCAAGTGTTTTTTAAATTTATTTTATTGTTGTTTTCTATTCACTTTCATACCCTATTTGTGATAAAATATCATAGATGATAAGGAGGGGTTAATTATGACAGAGCGTGACCATGTACAAGAACTAAAACGAATTTTATCTTCACCGACCTTATCCGATGAAGAAAAGAAGAGTGAATTATTGCAATATCATGAAAATGATATCGCTGATATGCTTGATGATTTAGATGATGCGGAAAGAAGCGAGCTACATAGAATCTTAGGTGATGAAATCTTCGGTGAGGTATTATTATATACAGAAGATATCGAAGATCAGATTACATCTATGGAGCCAGCGGAGGCTGCTGATGTCATTGAAAAGATGGATGCCGATGATGCTATCGATATTCTAGAGGAGTTAGATGAGGATGACCGTAAGGAAATCGTAGACTTAATGGAGCCTGAGGCAAAAGAAGATATCCAGGATATCTTAAAATATGATGATGACCAAATTGGTTCTAAGATGACCAATAACTATGTAAGTATCTTAGTTACAAATTCCGTTAAAACTGCAATGAAGAGAGTCGTTGCAGAGGCTGCAGATAACGATAATGTATCCAACATTTATGTTGTTGATATTCAGGATAAATTAGTTGGAGTTATTGAGCTTCGTGATTTAATTGTTGCAAGAGAGGGTATTGATTTAGGTACAATCGTAAAGCAAAACTATCCATCCTTTAAAGCAACGGATAAGGTTGAAGATTGCTTAGTTGAAATGAGAGAATATGCCTTACCATCCTACCCAATTCTAGACGAAAATGGAAAATTAATTGGTGCAATCACCCACGATGACGTTCAAGAGGCAATGGATGAAGAAATGGGTGAGGATTACGCTAAACTCGGAGGTTTAACTCAAGAAGAGGATTTAGATGAATCTCCATTTCAATCGGTAAAGAAGCGTATCCCATGGCTTGCAGTATTACTTATTCTAGACTTACTAATTTCATTTTCAATGACTAGTTTTGAAAATGTAGTTGCCATACTTGCAATTATTGCATTCTTCCAAACTCTAGTATTAGATATGGCAGGTAATGCAGGTACACAGTCCTTGTCCGTTACGATTCGTATGATTTCAACAAACGATGTAACAGGAAAAAAGATTGCGAAAACAATACTTAAGGAATTTTGCACAGGTATTTTAAACGGTGTCATTTTAGCAATCATTTCCTTTGGCTTTGTAATGCTTTACCTATTTATATTTAAAAAAGGTGTTGTAAGTGGAAGCGATTATAATGTTATAGAGGCACTAACTGCATCTGGAATTGTAGGATTTTCCTTACTTATTTCGATGACAGTTTCATCCTTAGTTGGATCTATAATACCTATTATCTTTTATAAGATTAAAATTGACCCTGCGGTTGCATCAGGTCCATTCATTACAACGATAAACGATGTCACTGCATTATTAATTTATTATGGCTTAGCCGCATTATTATTCTTCCAGATACTTGGAGTAGGCGCTTAGGCTAAATTGGAGGATTTATGAATAAACAAGAATTTTTAGAGATGAAGGAAGAATTTGCTCTTATCATCTACAATTATGAAAAATTTTTAAAGGATTGTATCTTATTAGATTATAGATATAATGATCAATTTTTTGATTTATTACAAAGGGTTCGTTACTATGAAGTAGAAAATGGTCTTTTAGCAACATGCTTACAAAACAGAAGCCAAAATCCTGAATTTGATACAACTAAGGTTTTATCCGATTTTAAGGATGGTTATTCTAAGGAATTAGAAAATGCTGTTCAAAAGCATAAGGTTGCTCATAGTGTAGTTTCTCATTTGAATGATAATACTTTAGAAGAAAATAAGGAATTTGAAAAGATTTATCAAGATTTCATTAAAGAGAATCATCCTGTTGTAAAGGCCTTAGTAACAGATGAGGAAAAGGAACTATACGAAAAGCTTAAAATCTTCTATTATGAGAATAACTATAAGGGCTTTTTGGAAGCTTACGAATTAAATAAGGATACCTTCAAGGAAGTAGAATATCCAGAGGAGTTATTTGCAAAAATTAGCCAGTATTATTATGATATTCGTAAGAATATTGGTGCAGATTTTACAAAAAGACAAAAGGGCTATCCTTTCATAAAAAAGGGTGTATTCCAAGATGATATGACTATTGCAGAAGAGGATGCAAATCTAAAAACAAGCTACAATAAGCTTTTAGGTGATAACAAAAAGCTTCATCAGGATTATATAAAAATGTTTGGTTCTGATATTTCTTTAAATGAATTAGTTAAACAGGCATAGCCTGTTTTTCTTTCTAATGATTTTGGGTGATACTATGATATATGATAGACTCATTCTGTATAAGGATGACAGATATAAAGAATTTCAGTCAAAGCTTATACCAAATATAAATAAGGATACTATTATTGGTGTAAGAACACCAGATATAAAAAGAATAGCAAAGGATGTCTTTGGTACTAAGGATGTGAATAATTTCTTGCGTGATGTTCCTCATAAATACTATGAGGAAAATCTACTGCATATGCTTTTATTGTCTATGATTAAGGATTTCGATTTA
This sequence comes from uncultured Anaeroplasma sp., assembly GCA_945920825.1. GTDB lineage: Bacteria > Bacillota_I > Bacilli_A > Acholeplasmatales > Anaeroplasmataceae > Anaeroplasma. The sequence goes on along the minus strand of CAMEKD010000077.1, from coordinate 1,961 downwards.
TGCATTCAGGAATTAAATTTCTTTTTACCATATGTCAATTGCTGGCCCATATCCGATCAATTTAGTCCAAAGGTATTTCATAAGAATCATGATAAGCTTATTGATATCGTTAAAAACTGGATTCAAAGTGAGCACATTTATACCGCAAGATATGGTATAAGAATTTTAATGAACGAATACTTAGGTGATGATTTTAAAATGGAATATTTAGATCTAATCGCAAACAAAAAGGGTGATGATTATTACCTAAAAATGATGCAGGCATGGTATTTTGCAACAGCCTTAGCTAAAAAATATGAAGAGACTATTCCTTATTTTGAAAATCATTTATTAGATCCTATTGTTTTCAAGAAGGCCATTCAAAAGGCTTTAGAAAGCTATCGTGTATCGGAATTTCATAAAGAATACTTAAAATCCTTAAGAGGTTAATATGGAAGAATTATTTTTGAGTTTAAAAGATGAAGAATGGCCTTTGACAAAAATTACTCATGATAGAATCATCGCAAGAGCTATTGTTATCGATGATGAAAAGAATTTCTATTTTGTAAGAGTAAATCGAGATGATGATTTTGGCAAAGCATCCTATATCGAAACCTCTGGTGGTGGAGTAGAAGAAATGGAATCTATAGAAACGGCTATTCAAAGAGAATTAGAAGAAGAAATGGGGGTATCTGTAGATATATTAGCTAAAATTGGTATTGTATCCGATTATTACAATTGTATTCATAGACATAATATAAATCATTATTTCCTATGTAAAATAAAAAAATTTGGGAATAATCATTTAACAGAGGATGAAAGGAATAAATTCCATCTTTTGAGAGTATGCTTAAAATATAAAGATGCAGTTAAGGAATATGAGGATGGAAGAAAAACAAAAATAGGAAGAGTAGTCTATAATAGGGAAATGCCCATTTTAAAAAGAGCCTATGATATTATTTTAGAGGGAGACTTTTAAAGTCTCTCTTTTTATATAAAAAAAGAAGTATCCTATTTTAAGAATACTTCATCAACGGTCTTTAAAAAATTTAATCTAGGTAAATAGCCTTCCTTAATTAAATAGGCTCTTTCCTTAAAAACTTCATAAGGAATGGATTTTCTACCATCCTTTAAGGAATTATCCCAATATTCCTTACAAACCGGAAAGGGAAGTAGATAATATTCATTATAGACACTCCAATAAACAATTAAAAAGCCAATTCCACCATGCTTTATTATTTTTTCTAAATGAGATATTTGGTGTGGGTGAATATTTGCAAGAGGGAAGGAGGTCTTATTATGATTTTCCTTTGCTTCAAAATCAATATATCTACCCTTATATATGCCATTATAATCCGTAGTGGATGGGGTTTTATAATAAGCCTCTGTAATGACCGCCTTACTTCTCATAGGGTACTCCACCTTAACAATTTGTACAGGAGTAGGCTTCTTATGAATTACTGCAAAATCATTATTTAAATAATATTCATTCGATTCATTAATTAATTCCTCTAAATCCATACCTAAATTGGCTTTTGCCATATTGGTTGTTTTAGAAGAGGACTTTTGTTTGATTTGTCTTTCTGTAGTAGTCGTAATCCTTGTCTTTTTATTTGGAAAATTTAATGCCATTTTTATCACCGAATCCATTGTATCACAAAAAGTATTGGGTAAAAAGTGGCAATATTTGTGAAAAAACAGCGTTGTAAACGTTTCAATCGAAATATAGGAAACGTTTACCATATTCAAATGATAAAAAGAGTGTTATATACTTGAGATAGTAGGAGGGATTAAAATGGCTACAAAGAAAACAACTTGTGCTGCCGCACAGGTAACAGTAAAGATTACAGTAAATGCAAATGCAGATAAGGTTTATGTAGTAGGTAATACAGAAAACCTTGGTTCTTGGGATGCTAAGAAAGCCGTAGCTTTAAAGGCTGTTGATGGCAAGTTCGAAGTTTCTAAGAAGTTCGATGCAAATG
>CAMEKD010000076.1 GCA_945920825.1 uncultured Anaeroplasma sp. | reverse complement strand
ACCTTGGGTAATTATTTCTTCACATTTTCTTCTTGAGGCAACACCGCAAGAAGCCATAACCTTTTGAAGTCTTTCCTTATTATCATCCACGACAATCACCATTCCTTTGCTTCAAAATTCATAAACGTTTATAGTATACCATAAAGATATAGCATTTACCACTTTAAAATCGATATTTAAAACGATATTTTATTATGATATAATAATAAAATGTATGGAGGTAATTATATATGTACGCAAAAAATGCCTGGGAAAAATATGATGGCGAAAAGCTTGCTGAATTAATGAAATTCAACGAGGAATATAAAGAATTTTTATCTTTATGTAAAACAGAAAGAGAGGCTGTTCAATTCAGTGTTGAATTAGCAGAAAAATATGGATTTAAGGAATTAAGTGAATTTGAAACATTAAAGCCTGGTGATAAGGTATATGCAACAAATAGAGAAAAGAATATTTGTGTATTTATCATAGGTGAGGAGCCACTTGAAAATGGTTTAAATGTTTTAGGTGCTCATATTGATTCTCCAAGATTAGATATTAAACAAAATCCATTATATGAAAAGAATGGATTTGCTATGCTAGATACACACTACTATGGTGGTATCGTAAAGTATCAATGGGTTGCAAGAAATCTTGCGATTCATGGTGTTGTATGCAAAAAGGATGGTATCACAGTTGAGGTTAATATTGGTGAGGATGATACAGATCCTGTATTATGTATCACAGATTTATTGCCACACCTAGCACAAGATAAGCTATCTAAGCCTGCAGCTAAGACCGTTGATGGAGAGGATTTAGATTTAACGATTGGTCATATGCCTATTCAGGGTGAGGAAAAGGATCAGGTTAAGGCAAATATCTTAAAGCTATTAAAGGATAAATATGATATCGAAGAGGAAGATTTTATATCTGCAGAATTAGAAATCGTCCCTGCAGGTCCTGCAAGAGATTTAGGACTTGATCGCTCTATGATTATTGGCTATGGTCATGACGATAGAGTATGTGCATATACATCCTTACGTGCAATCTTAGACTCTTCTACTTCTAAAAGAACCATTTGTGCTTATTTAGTGGATAAGGAAGAGGTTGGCTCTATAGGTGCAACCGGTGCAGAGTCCAAGTGGTATTCTCTTGTTATCGCTGAAATGATTGCAAAGGAAGGAAGCTATAATGATTTAAAGCTAAGACGTGCAATGTCTAATACTAGAATGCTTTCTAGTGACGTTTCTGCTGGCTATGATCCACTTTACCCTTCTGTATTTGAGGCTAAGAATGCTGCATACTTAGGTAACGGTATTACCTTCAATAAGTACACAGGCGTAAGAGGTAAATCTGGATGCAACGATACTTCTGCTGAATTCGTAAGAGATGTACGTAAGGTAATGGATGATAATGATATTAACTATCAAACGGCAGAGCTTGGTAGAATTGATGTTGGTGGAGGTGGAACTATCGCCTACATCATGGGTAACCAAAACATGCATGTAATGGATGCTGGTGTACCTGTATTATCTATGCATGCTCCATGCGAGGTTGTATCTAAGGTGGATGTTTATGAGGCTTATTTAGCTTATAAGGCATTCGTAAAGGATATTAAGTAAAGAAGATATAAAGAAAAGCGACAAAAATTTCTTGTCGCTTTTTTTTGCTCTTAATTTCCAATAAATAATTACATTTATTCTAACGAATTATATCTTTAATCTTGGTAGATAGAATATCTATTGCTATATCATGCTTTGTATCATTAGGAATAATAATATCTGCAAATCTTTTTGTAGGAACTACATACGCCTCATACATTGGTTTAACTGTTGTTAAATATTGGCTAATTACATTATCCAATGTTCTTCCGCGCTCCTCCATATCTCTTTTTAATCTTCTGATGAAACGAACATCTGCATCCGATTCAACGAAGATTTGGATATCCGCTAAGGCTCTTATATCCGGATCATATAATGCCAAAATACCTTCGATGATGATAACCTTTGCAGGGTTAATTTTAATGCTTTTTGTTTTATCTCTATTATGATTAGCAAAATCATAAACAGGACAATCAATATTTCTATTATCCATAAGCGCACGAATATGCATTTTTAATAGATCCATATCGATAGCATCTGGATGGTCATAATTAATTCTCTTTCTTTCCTCGAATGTTAATTCATCCCTTTGCTTATAATAATTATCCATACAGATTACAGATACATCCTTATTTTGAAAGGATTTAATAATCTTATCTACTACCGTCGTTTTACCACTTGCAGTACCACCTGCAATTAAAATTAAAATTGGCTTTCGTTCCATGATGCCCTCCTAATAATATTTTACATAATCTAAAGATTTTAAATAAGCATTGCTTGATAAGCTTAATGGTACATTTAATACCTCTAACCCAGAGCGATTAAATGCATGATCATAGATGTTATATACACTTTTTGGAATTTGTAATTCTTTAAGGCTTGTACATCCACCAAAGGCATAGCTTCCAATGGATTCTACTCCCATATTTAGGGTAACCTCATTAAGTGATCTACATTCAAAAAATGCACTACCTCCAATATTTTTAGCCTCTAATTCTATTTTTTCTAAGGAAAAATCTAATGCGAAGGCATTCTTCTCTATTATACTTGCATACCTTATAGATATTTCTTTTAGGTTTTCACATTCCGAAAAGGATAGTCTACCTATAAATCGGATATTTTCTTCCTTTTCAAAGGTAATTCTTTCTAGGTTATGATGTCTATAGAATGCTCTTGTAGAAAAGCCTACAACATTCATACCCTTGTAGCTACTTGGAATTTCATATTCCTTATTATCTCCATAAGCATAGGACACTAAGTATCCATTATATTCTTCACTATAGATATATTCTAATCTTGGTATAGAATAATAAATCGCAAAGATAATACCTATTACAATAGGGATTAATGGCAATAATAAAAATAATAATTTTCTTTTCATTAGGATTCCTCCTTAATGAGCCTTTTCATATCAAAAGGTACATCACAAATAAAGGATCTCATCTCTTTTGAATATGGGTCAATAAATTCTATTTTATAGCTATGTAAAGCAACTCTTTTTATTCTATTTTGTTGCCCTCCATATAATAAATCTCCAAGTAACGGATTACCATAATGAGACATATGAAGCCTTATTTGATGGGTTCTTCCGGTCTCTAGAATTACCTTAACTAAGGAATAACCCTTATATTTATATAATACTCTAAAATTCGTGATAGCATCCTTACCATTTTTGGAAACTACCATTTTTGAATTCTCATGCCTATTTGTACCTATTGGATAGGTTAATCTTCCATATTCCTCCTTAGGATATCCTTGAACTATGCATCTATATTCTCTTTTAATATCATGGGTAGAAATATAATAGTTCATATAGGCATGTGTGAGCATATCCTTACAGTATACGATGATACCTGTAGTATCTCTATCTAGCCTATGCGCATATTTTATACTTAAATGATAGCCCATTTTTTTATAATATCCGGCGACATAATTCGATAATGTTTCTTCATCCTCTGAATGAATGATAACTCCAGATGGCTTATTGACGATTAAGAAATATTCATTTTCAAAAACAATATCTATATCCTTATCTATAGGCTTTAGATCAATTTCTTCATCATAATCTATAGATACAATATCATCCTTTTTAAGCTTATAACCTTCATTTTTTACCTCACCATTGACAAAGACACATTTATTCTGAAATAGCTTATAAATCTTTGTTTTTGACAAATAAAAGGATAATAAATATTCTCTTAAGGAAGAATCTTTATGAACCTTATAATTGAATCTTGTTTTCATTTTTCTTCTTGTCCTCCATTTCTTTAATGGAGTATTTACATCCACAATAATCCTGTCTATATAATCCATATTCCTTAGATAATTCTATAGAATGCTTGTATCCATTTTCCTTTTTAAAATCAGAATATAGATATTGGATGCCATATTTTATAGCTAGATTATTTCCTATTTCATTAATCCATCTAGAAATCTTATAAGGAGATATCGATAGGGTTGTTGTAAAATAATCATAGCCTTCCATTTTACATTTTATTGCAGTTTTTTCTAATCTTTCCAAATAGCATTGATAGCATCTAGTGCTTTTCTCGCCTAAGGACTCGAATCCTTCTACTGCCTTATTGTAGTCCTCTGGATTATATCCACTAGATAATACCTTAACAGGGAAGGGTAGCTTTGATGTAAAGCTTTCTATTTCATTTAATCTTAAGTCAAATTCTTCCTTTGGATAGATATTATCATTCGAATAATAAATGGTAATATCAAAATATTTTTCCAATAAAAAAAGACAATGACTTGAGCATGGAGCGCAGCATGCATGAAGCAATAATCTAGGCTTTGTATTTAAATTTTCTATGAATTTTTTGAAATCATTATAGGTATCTATCCTCATGTTTTCACCACTCCTTAATCATTATATAACAACCCAAAATAAAACAAAATATTTCATTTTAAAAAAAATTAGATTTTTTATTGATTTGGTGTTATAATTAGAGTATAATAAGTACTTTTTGGAAGGAGTGAGAAAAATGTATAGTGTAGGGAATATTGTAATTTATACCCTTTATGGAATTTGTACAATCACTGAAGAAACGGAACGATTCTTCAATGGGGTTAATACAAAATATTTTGTTTTGGTACCATTAAGTGATACAAAAACAAAAATTACAGTACCTGCAGAAAACCCTATTACGCTATCTAGAATTCATTCCTTACTTCCTTTAAATGAAATTGAAGCTATTATTGAAGAGATTCCATTTTTAGAAACAATTTGGATTGAAAATGACAATCAAAGAAAGAAAGAATTCGGAGATATTATTAAAGCAGGCAATAGAAAAGAAATCTTACAGATGATGAAAAGCATCTATACACATGCTTTAGGATTAAAGAATAAAGGTAGAAAGCTTCATGTATCTGATGAGCAATGCATGAGAGATGGAGAAAAGCTTATTTTAGATGAATTTTCCTATGTTTTAGGCAAGGATAGAATACTTCTTGCTAGCGAAATTAAAAACAAATTTAGCGCTTAAAAGATTATCGAGAAAGATAATCTTTTTTTCTACTTCTCTTTTATATAAAATAATATTCAAAAAATAGTTAAAACATATTGATTTTTCCGAATTTTAATCTATAATTACTTTGTTTATTATACATGATATAGATATTTTTAATATCTATGGGAAGGAATTTAAAATGGATCAGAATAAAACTCCTTTTTTAGATGCATTAAAGTCATATATCAAGGATGGAATATCTCCTTTTGATGTTCCAGGACACCATATGGGTAATGCAGAAAATGATTTTAAGGATTTTGTGGGTGAATTAACCTATACTGCGGATGTCAACGCACCAAGAGGGCTTGACAATCTAAATCACCCTAGTGGAGTCATTCGTGAGGCTTTAGCACTAACTGCAGATTGCTATAACGCAGATGAGGCCTTCTTTTTAATCAACGGTACCTCAAGTGGAATACTTGCTATGATTATGGCAACCGTTAAGGCTCATGAGGAAATCATTTTACCAAGAAATGTACATAAATCTGTAATTAATGCGTTAATTATTGCCGGAGCAATTCCTGTTTTTGTAATGCCTTCCTTTGATAAAAATTTGGAAATATCCAATCAGCCTAGAATCGTAGATTATGAAAATGCCATTAAAAAGCATCCAAATGCAAAGGCAATCTTTGTAATTAATCCTACCTATTTTGGTGCAGTAAATGATTTGATGGAGTTATCTAAGCTTGCCCATAAGAATGGTATGCTATGTCTTGCGGATGAGGCACATGGTGCTCATTTAGGATTCACTAAGAATTTACCAATTTCTGCGATGGAAGCAGGCTTTGATTTATCTGCCGTATCGATGCATAAGACTGCTGGTGCATTGACACAAGCATCTATCTTACTTAGAAAGGGAAATAGGGTCAGCCATTATGATATATTTAAGGCTTTAATGGTCGTCAATACTACTTCTCCTTCGAATTTACTTATTGCCTCCTTAGATAGCGCAAGAAAATATATGGCTATTCATGGTAAGGATAAACTTGATGAAATTCTTCTGCTTGGTGATTACGCTAGAGATGAAATCAATAAGATTCCAGGATTTAAGGCAAGAGGTAATGATTATTTTATTGGCAATGGTGAATATGCATACGATAATACAAAGCTTGTTATTGAGCTTGAAAGCTTAACGATAAATGGATTTGAATTATATAACATTTTAAGAGATGAATACAATGTACAAATGGAGCTAGCTGAGCAATATGTTATTTTAGGTATTTTAGCCATTGGTACAAAAAAGCTTCATTTAGATAATCTAATTGCTGCATTAAAGGATATATCTACGAAATATTATGTTTCTGATAGAACCTACCCGAAATATCATTATGATTCCCCATTCCCTAAGATGGTAATGCGTCCGAGAGTTGCATACCAAGCACCACTAAAAAAAGTTCCTTTAGATGATGCTTTAGGATTAATTTCAAAGGAATCTATTATGATTTATCCTCCAGGAATTCCTCTAATTATTCCAGGAGAGGTATTCGATCAATCCATTATTGATCGCATTAAGCAATATAAAAAGACCAACGCAACAGTATTGATGGATTATGATGATTTAACGGTTTCTACTGTTGATTATGATCAATATTTAGCAAATAGAGGTGCAGTGGAGGATAAATTCGATGACTAATCCAAAAAAGGATAACTTTATATTTCCCTTTGAAGGCCTAAAGCATGAAGGAACCATTATTCTTCTTCCTTATAGGGAGGATACTTGGGAGGATAAAGGGTTAAAGGCATTTGACGAATTCAAAAATATAATATCTAAAATAGCGCTTCATGAGCATGTATATGTCATAAAAAGCCCTATGGTTTCCTATGATACTTCTTCCTTACATATGGAAAATGTATCGATACATGAGCTAGATTATGATGATTCCTGGGCAAGAGATAATACCTTAATCTTTTTAAAAAAGGATAACTCTATTCGAGCTGTTGATTTTGGCTTCAATGCTTGGGGTGGTAAGATTGATGGCTTATACTCCTCTTGGGAGGATGATAATCTCTTAGGGGAAAAGCTTGCCAATATGCTAAATATAGAATTTTATAGCGATAAGAATTTTATATTAGAGGGCGGTTCTATCCATACAAATGGGTTTAAAACATTACTTACCACAGAAGCATGCTTACTATCTAAAGGTAGAAATTCTAATTTGAGTAAAATAGAAATTGAAAACCATTTAAAGGAAATGCTAAATATCGATAAGGTATTATGGATTCCTCATGGAATATATAATGATGAAACTAATGAGCATGTAGATAATATGGCTTGCTTCTTAGATGAAAATACTATTTTACTTGCCTCAAGTAAGGATAAAGAGGATATTCAATATAAATGGAGTATGGAAGCTAAGAAGATATTAGAAAATGAAACTACCGCATTAGGTAATAAAATTAATGTAATTTTAGTAAATGTTCCAAATCCATATTTAAGATTAACTAAGGATGAGGCTTTAAAAATAAAGCCTATTGATGGAGCAAAGCCAAGGCTTGAGGGGGATAGGCTTGCAGCCTCCTATGTAAATTTCTATATGGGTAATGATTTTATCATTCTTCCAAAATTTAATGTTAAGGAAGATCAAGAAGCATATGATATATTAAATAATTTCTATAAAGGAAGTAAGAAAATATATCAAATTGAATCAAGAAATATATTAGTATCTGGTGGTAATATCCACTGTATAACTATGCAAATTTAAAGGAGAATATCATGAAAGTAACTGTTGCTGCTACACAAATGTCCATTACATGGGATATTGAAAACAATATTAAAAAGGCGGATTTAATGATTGAGAAGGCTGCTAAAGCTGGCGCTAATATTATTCTATTACAGGAATTAT
>CAMEKD010000075.1 GCA_945920825.1 uncultured Anaeroplasma sp. | reverse complement strand
TTATGATACCTCAGGAGTATTACTTTTGACTAATGATGGTGAATTATCCTATAGGCTTACGAGAAGCCAAAAGGAAGTAGAAAAGGAATATCAGGTAAGAGTTAGTGGAATCATTGATCAGCCTGCAGTTACAAAGCTAATTAAGGGTGTTCTGATTGATGGAGTTATGACGAAAAGAGCTAAGGTGGAAATTTTAGAGCTCAATCGTAAAAATGATTCCTCACTTTTAACAATAACGATTACAGAGGGTAGAAATCGTCAAGTAAGAAAAATGTGTGAGACGGTAGGCTTTCTAGTAAAAAAGCTTAAGAGGGTATCCTTTGGTGGAGTTACCTTAGATGGACTTGGGGTTGGAGAATATAGGCCTTTAAAACCTCATGAAATAAAGAAATTATATAGTCTGTAGCATTTACAAAATAGATTATTTTGTGATAAAATAGTACAAGTAGAGGGTTGGACTTTAATATGAAAAATTTTGTTGTTGCCATTGATGGTCCTGCAGGTAGTGGAAAATCCTCCATATCAAAGCTCGTATGTAGTAAGCTTGGCTTTACGCATATTGATACAGGAGCAATGTACCGCGCAGTTACACTTGAGGCGTTGAAAAGAAAAATTGATGTAGAAAATGAAAACGAATATTCCTTTATCGATGAAATTGATGTCGTTTACAAGGATGGAAAGGTATTCTTAAATGGCGAGGATGTGAGCGGGTTTATTCGTACATCTGAAGTTACAAATAATGCATCAGCGGTTTCTAGGGTTAAGGCAGTAAGAGATAAGATGGTCGATTTCCAAAGAGGATGTAGAAATTATGGTAATATCCTAATGGATGGAAGAGATATCGGAACTGTTGTATTCCCTGATGCAGATTTAAAGGTGTTCTTGACAGCAACTCCTGAGGAAAGAGCAAAAAGAAGATGCAAGGAAAATGTTGCCTTAGGTGTTGAATCCGATTACAATACAATCCTAGAAGAGATCAAGGCAAGAGATTATAAGGATTCTAATAGAGCTATCGCTCCTTTAAAGAAGGCATGCGATGCAATTTTAGTTGATACAACAAATATGACAATCGATGAGGTTTGTCAAGAAATTTTAAGACTAATTAATGAGAGGTTGAATGAAAATGGAAAATAAGGATTTCGAAAAGTTATTGGAAGAAAGTTTTGAAAAGAAAATTAAAAAGGGAGATAAGGTAACTGGTGAAATTGTTTCCATCATCGATGATAAGACAATTGCTATTTCCTTAGGTCAATTTACAGAAGGTATTATGCATCTTGACCACTATACTAAGGATAAGAATGTAGAATCCTTTAAGGGCTTAGTTAAGGTTAATGATACCATTGAGGCTACAGTTACATCTGTAACTGAGGAGCATATTTATTTATCTCATCTAAATCAGCTAGCTGAAGAAGAATTTAAGGCTTTTGAGGGCTTAAAGGATGAGAATTCCTTAATTAAGGTTACTGTTCAATCTCTGGCTCAAAATAATGCTGGATTCGTTTGTAAATATAATGGAGTACAGGCATTCTTACCTAAATCTTTAGCAGGCTCTGCAAAGGTTGGTGAGACTCTAGAGGTTAAGATTATTGAGGTAGATGAGTCAAGAAAGAAGCTTGTTGTATCTCGTAAGGTAGTTGAACAAGAGGAATATCAAAAGAATCGTTTAGCTGAATACGAAAAAATCAATGTTGGTGATGTACTAAAGGGTAAGATTATCAAGGTTGAAAAATATGGCGCTTTAGTTAAATTTGAATATATTACAGGCTTACTTAAGGTTTCTGAGGTTAGCCATGATTTCATCGATATCACTAAGGAACTTACTGTAGGTGATGAAATTGAGGTTAAGGTATTAACTAAGGAAAACAACAAGCTTGAATTATCAAGAAAGGCTTTAGTAAAATCTAATTTCTGCTTATTTGCCGAATCTCATACTGTAGGTGAGGAAATCACTGGTAAGGTTTCTAACAAGCTTCCTGCTGGATTATTAATTGAGGTTGCACCTAAGGTTAAGGGTCTATTACATAGAAGTGAATATTCTCATAACCCTAACGATAATTATGCAAGCTTTGTTAAGATTGGCGATGAGGTTAAGGTTGCTATCCTTTCTATCGATTTAGAAAAGGAAAGAATTGCCTTATCCAGAAAGGCTTTAATGGATAATCCTTGGAAGGATGTTACTGCAAGTGTTGGGGATAAGGTTGAAATTACAGTTAACGAAATCGTTTCTAAGGGCTTAAGAGTTAGTGCCTTTGGCGTTGATGGCTTTGTACCTATTTCTGAGGCTTCTACAGAAAGAATTGATGATTTAACAAAATATTTCAATGTAGGAGATAAAGAAACTGCAGAGGTTATTGAAATTAACCCTAAGGAATGGAAGCTTAGATTATCTATTAAGAGAGTAAAAAGAGCTGAATTCGAAAAGGAATATGCAAAGCATATGAAAGCAGAAGATGCTACTACAACCATTGGTGATGTTGTTGCAGACGAATTAAAGAAATAAAATAATTTATTAAAATTGGTGGTGAATACTTATGTTACCTAAGGTGGCGATTGTAGGTAGACCAAATGTCGGTAAATCTACATTATTTAATCGTATCATTGGTACTAGATTATCCATTACTGATGATCAACCAGGTGTTACGAGGGACAGAATTTATTCTAAGGCATCCTGGCTTTCAAAGGAATTTTTCTTGATTGATACAGGGGGCATTGAACTTGGAGATGCTCCCTTTTTAACAGAAATAAAGGCTCAAGCGGAAATCGCAATGGAGGAAGCGGATGTCATTATTTTTGTGGTTGATTGTCGTAGCGGAGTTACAGATGATGATACATATATTGCAAAGCTTCTCTATAGAACAAATAAGCCGGTCATTTTAGCTGTAAATAAGGTGGATGACCAGAAATTTAGAGAGAATATCTACGACTTTTACGCATTAGGTCTTGGTGAGCCGATTCCTGTATCCTCCTCTCATGGTATTGGTACAGGTAACCTATTAGACCAGGTGTTAGAATCCTTACCAAAAAAGACTATGGAGGAGAAGGATGATGCCATTCATTTTTGTATGATTGGTAGACCAAATGTCGGTAAATCCTCTTTGACGAATGCATTATTAAATGACAATAGAGTTATCGTATCTCCAATTGAGGGAACAACGAGAGATTCTATTGATACACGTTTTAAGGCATACGATAAGGAATATGTAGCTATCGATACTGCAGGCTTAAGAAAAAGAGGAAAGGTATACGAAAACATTGAAAAATATTCCGTCATTCGTAGTGTAGATGCAATCGGTAGAAGTGATGTTGTATTGTTACTTTTAGATGCCGGAACAGGCATAATTGAACAGGACCTACATGTAGGTCAATATATTGAAGAATACAATAAGCCTTGTATTATTGTAGTAAATAAGTGGGATCTTGTCGAAAAGGATTCTAAGACTATGCAAAAGTGGATTGATGATATTCGTGGCTATTATAAATACTTAGACCATGCACCGATTGTTTTTTTATCCGCAAAGGAAAACAAGAGAGTACAAACTCTATTCCCAGCCATTAATCAGGCCTATGATGCATATCATAGAAGAATTCAGACTTCTGTATTTAATGATGTAATCATCGATGCTGTACAAATGTTCCCACCAAGTGAATTTAATGGTGGAAAGCTTAAGGTTTATTATGGATCTCAGGTTGGTGTAGAACCACCTACCTTTAGTTTATTTGTAAATGATCCAAAATTCTTACATTTCTCTTATAAGAGATATTTGGAAAATCAAATTCGTAAGAATTTTGATTTCTTCGCAACCCCAATTAAAATTGAATTAAGAAAGAGGGACTAATTATGAATGTTTCCATTTTAGGTGGAGGTGCTTGGGGTACAACCTTAGCACAGACATTAACAGATAACGGCAATTTCGTTGTTATCCGCGACATCAATCCTGATTTTATTGATAAAATCAATCAAGAGCATGTACATCCATTCTTTGGAATGTCTATTCCTCAAACCATTCGTGCGACATTATCCTTATCAGAAACCTTGGATTTTTCGGATGTTGTTGTACTTTGTGTGCCTACAAAGGCTATGCGTATGGTATTAAAGGAAGCGAATACATTATTAAAAAGAAAAACTCTATTCATCAATGTAAGTAAGGGTATCGAGCCTGAAACGTCCTTGAGAGTTTCAGAAATTGTAGAAGAAGAAATTGATGAAAAATTTTTAAAGGGTTATGTTGCATTATCCGGCCCATCTCATGCAGAGGAGGTTATCCTAAGAAAGGCAACAGCGCTTGTTGCTGCATCAAAGGATTTAGAATTAGCCTCCTTTGTACAAAAGCTATTCTCGAATGAAAAATATATGAGAGTATATACATCGGATGATGTTATCGGTGTTGAGGCTGGTGGTGCAATGAAAAACGCCATTGCGATTGTTTCTGGAGTTGCATCTGGTATGGGACTTGGAGAAAACGCAAGAGCTATGCTCATCACAAGAGGTATTAAAGAAATTGTTTCTATTGTTCTTTCTTTGGGAGGCAAGATGGAAACCGTTTATGGTTTATCTGGCATTGGAGATTTAATTGTTACTGCATCGAGTATGAATTCAAGAAATTTCCAATGTGGATTAAAAATCGGTAGAGGTATGTCTGTGGATATGGCTATGGGCTCAATCGTACAGTCGGTTGAGGGTGTTCGTGCCATTCATGCGGGCCATGAAATTGGTATAAAATATAATTTAGAGCTACCAATTATCGATGAAGCATATCAGGTTGTTGAAGGAAAGCTTTCAGCTAAAGAAGCCTTACATAACCTATTAGCTAGAAGCCTTAAAACCGAAAAATATTGGTAAAGGGGAAAAATTATGGTAAAGTTTAGAGTCATCACAGATTCCTCTTGTGGAATCTCCCAACAAGATGCAAAGAAGCTTGGCGTTGTGGTCTTACCTTTAACTTTATCCTATAAAGGAAAAGATTATTTAGATGGAATCGATATTACTACCGATGAATTCTATAAAATGGTATTTGAAGAGGAAAAGAAGGAAGGCCTATTACAACAGGTAAAAAGCCATTTCAAGGTGAATAATCCAATCAAAACATCTATGGTTACACCCGTCGCATTTGAAAATGCGATGAAGGATGTCATTAAGGATGGATATATTCCTGTTGTGCTTCCTATTTCTAGTGTTTTAAGTGGTACTTATAATAGTGCTTTAATCGCAAAGGATTCTTTAGAAAATGAAGAAATTTATGTGGAGGATTCTCATACAGCCTTAGGATCAGTTAAGGTAATGATTCTTAGATTAATTTCGCACGAATATGAAACCATAAAGGATGTCTTAGATGATATTCATTATATGGTCAAGCATATCAATTTCTATTCTGCCCCAGATACACTAGAGTATTTATATCGTGGAGGTAGATTATCTCGCCTTTCAGCAACGGTTGGAAATATTTTACAGCTAAAGCCTGTAATAGAGCTAGATAGGGCAGGTATGCTAATTCCAATTTCTAAGCAGCGTGGTTTAAAGCACGCATTTATGAAAATTAATGATTGTATTAAGGAATTACCAATTGATAAGGAATATCCTTTTGAATTTGGTTATTCAACAGAAATTAAAAATGTAGAAACCATGAAGGAATATCTTAAGGATCAATTACCTACGGATTGTGAAATTCATCAGATTTCTCCAGTTGTAGGTGCTCATGTAGGTCCTGGTGCTTCCGCATTCTTCTATATTTCAAAAAAAGAAGTTCCAGATTGTACATAAAAGGCTTTCAAAATAATTTTATATGAGTAATGTTGAAAAGCTTTATTTCTTATGATACAATATTTTAAAATTAATAATTAGAGGTAGCAGTGTATCAGAGTACTATACGGAAGGGGCACCTTAGGAAGTATAGGAAAGGTAACCACTGCCGAATAGCTATAAAGGCATTTATAGGCTATGGGGATATAGGGAACACCTATATCACTCCTGCAATTTTGCAGAGGCGCTAATAAAATTATACCAATTTGACATAATAGAGCGCCTAGGCGCTCTTTTTTATTGATGAATCAGGAGGATTTTTATGGAAATTTCAACGGTAGATGTAAGATATTTAAAAGAAAAATATGGCACTCCACTTTACATTTATGATGTAGCACATTTAAAAAGAAACATGGAAGGATATTTAAAATATTTCAAATCGAATGAATTTGAAACAGAGGTCTTATTTGCCTCAAAGGCATTCTCCGTTAAAGAGGTCTTAAGAATTGCTAAAGAGGAAGGTATGAGCCTAGATGTTGTATCTATGGGTGAATTATATACTGCATTAAAGGTGGATTTTCCAAAGGATAGGATTTATTTCCATGGAAATAATAAAACTATAGAGGAATTAGAATATGCAATATCTATTGGTATTGGAATAATCGTTGTAGATAATTTAATGGAATTATATGCCATTGATGAAATTACAAAGAAGCTATCTAAAAGCATTCGCATTTTAATTCGTATGAATGTAGGTGTTGAGGCCCATACACATAAATTCATTGTCACATCTCATGTGGATTCAAAATTTGGCGTTTTATATAATTCAGAGGATTATAAAGAGATGCTTGAGGTAATTAAGAAGAATCCTTTAATTAAGTTCAAAGGCTTCCATTCCCATATTGGCTCTCAAATCTTTGATTTAAATGCCTTTAAGGCAGCTTTAGAAAAGCTACTTAATATAACAAAGGAATTTGATTTCCCACTTGTATTAAATATTGGAGGAGGCTTTGCAGTACATTATACAGATGAGGATAAGCCTATTCCATTTGATATTGTTTCTAAAACTTTAATTGAGGTTGCAGAAGAGGCCTTAAAAAAGACGAATATAAAAATAGAAAAGCTATGCATAGAGCCAGGTAGATCTATAGTTGCTGAAGCAGGATATACGTTATATACCATTGGTTTTATGAAGAAAACACCAAATAAGGAATACTATTTTATTGATGGAGGTATGACGGATAATATTCGTCCAGCTCTATATCAAGCAAAATATGATTGCGATATTGTTGGGAAGGAAAATGAAGAAAAAACTGAGGTTGTAACCATTGCAGGTAAATGCTGTGAAAGTGGAGATTTAATTATTGAAGGTGCAAGGCTTCCAAAGGCAGCTATAGGTGATTTATTAATCACCTACACAACAGGAGCCTATGGATATTCTATGAGTTCAAATTATAATAAGGCATTAACTCCAGCAGTTGTATTTGTTGAGGATGGTAAGGATTATTTAGCTGTAAGAAGACAAACCTTAGACGAATTAATTGAAAGGGAAGTGTAAAAATGATTCATGTAACAAAATTACATGCATCAGGGAATGATTTTATAATAATTCCCTTTGATCCATATGTTATGGATTATGCACATCTTGCTTTAAGGCTATGTGATAGGCATCTTGGGGTTGGTGCCGATGGGCTTTTAGTAATAAAGGAAAATCCTTTAGAAATGATATGCTATAACCCTGATGGATCTAGAATGCCTATGAGTGGAAATGGCCTTAGATGCTTTGCAAAATATTGCCATAGCCATAATCTATTTAAAAAGAATAAAATAGATGTTATTACAGGTATTGGAAGAATAACCGTAGAGCTTTTAAAGGAAAGACCATTTAGCTTAAGGCTTGAGCTTGCAAAACCAATATTCAATAATTCTATGATTGGTGTAGATGATGAATTAAATTGCTTTGGTAGAACGATAAGAATTAGGGATCGATTTGTAACAATCTATTCCTTATTTCTAAGTGATATACATACAGTAATCTTTGTCGATGATTTCTTTTCACCAATATTAGAATATGCAGAAGAAATTTCCAATTATTCTTTATTTACGAAAAAGACAAATGTTGATTTTGTTCTAGTAGAGGATAAGGAGAATATAAAGGTTAAAACCTATGAAAGAAGAATAGGCTTTACGAAAGCCTCAGGTGATGGTTGTG
>CAMEKD010000074.1 GCA_945920825.1 uncultured Anaeroplasma sp. | reverse complement strand
CGAATCCGAACATTTGTTTTATTTTGTCGTCGAGACCCAAGTGAGAAGCACAAATTTGATACACTCCCCCCATTTTCTGATTCCGCCAAACCAAAAATAAGAAAAAAGAGCATTTTCACCACTAAAAAGAAAAAAACTCTGATATTTAGCATATCAAAGTTGTTGTTTTCATATGGTGCCGGCGACAGGACTTGAACCTGCACGCTCGTCGCAATAGATTCTAAGTCTATCATGTCTGCCAATTTCATCACGCCGGCACGTTAATACTCTCGCAGTTCAAACTGCAATAAGTATTATACATAATGGTAAATCCTTTGTCAATAAGAAAAAAATTAATTTTTAAAGTATTTCTCCGTAGATTTTACCATTTTCTATTTTTGTGATTTTTACATTATAAAGCTTACCTATTTTATCTAAATCCTTAGGCATAAATACCTGTAAGAAATTAGAGGTATGTCCCATCATCATTCCTCCTAGAGTTTCCTGTTCTGGAATAATATCTAGGATACTTCCAATAAATTTCTTAGCGTATTCCTCCTCTAGATAATTCGATAATTCGATTAGTCTTTTCGCTCTATCCTTTTTCTCGCTATCCTTGATTTGAGGCATTAAGGATGCCTTAGTGCCCTTTCTCATAGAATAGGGGAAAACATGAAGCTTAGATAAGCCTAAATCCTTACATAGATTATAGGTTTCCATGAATTCAGCTTCCCCTTCATAAGGGAATCCTACAATGACATCGGTTGTAATAGAAATATCTGGTCTAGCACTTCTTAGGGCTTTTACCTTATCTATATATGCCCCTACATCATATTTTCTTTCCATTTTCGATAGGATTACATCACTTCCTGATTGAAGTGGTAAATGCAGGTGATTTGCAATGACCTTATGATCCTTCATAAGGGCAATGAATTCATCATCTACCTCATTCATTTCAATAGAGGATACTCTTAGTCTTTTAAGCTTTGGTACCTCATCCAATATTCTTTTAACAAGTCCTGAAAAATTAACATCATGATCCTTGTATCTTCCTGTATGGATTCCAGATAAAACAACCTCTAAATAGCCCTCATTCGTAATTCTTTTTAATTCCTCTATTACCTCATCTATAGGCTTACATCTTACTCTTCCTCTAGCAAAAGGAATTATACAATAGGTACAATAGTTTTCACAGCCATCCTCAATTTTAACGAAGGCTCTAGTGTGATCATAGCTTGTTACACCAAGCTTTTCATATTCTGTTGTCTCTAAAATATTTAGAATATCGATTCTTTTTTCTTTTCTTTTTCCACTAATCATAGAATCAATAGTATCTACTACAGATTTCTTATTCCCATTACCGATGAGAATATCGATTCCATCAATTTCCTTTACCTCATCATTGGTTTGGGCATAACAGCCCATAACACAAATGATGGCAGAGGGATTCATTTTTATACATTTATGAATCATTTTACGGCTTTTAGAATCTGCTGTATTCGTTACACTACAGGTATTGATAATAAAGCAATCACAATCGCTATCTGCCTCACCTACTATATACCCTCTATCCGTAAGCTCGCATTTTAGCGCATTGCTTTCATAAATGTTCACTTTGCAGCCTAAGGTTATAAAGCCTACCTTTTTCATTTTTTTAGCTCCATTTCATAACTGATTGCAGATAATATATAAAATACTGCTGTTTCTGTTCTTAATATTCTTGGACCTAAGGCGCAAGGAATAAAACCCTTAGCCTTTAGGTATTCTAATTCCGCATCATCAATTCCACCCTCAGGGCCAATGACGCATGCGACTCTCATATTCTCACTTAAATTGGATATAATGTTCTTAAATGCCTTTAATTCGCCATTTTTTGCAGATTCCTCATAACATACAATTTTCACATCAAAAGACGAAAAATCGATAGTTTTTAGATAAGGTATGGAAGGTATTTCTGGAATACTATCTCTATAGGATTGTTCTGCGGCCTCTTTGGCTATTTTTCTAAAGCGTTGAAGCTTAGAATGAATCTTTTTTTCTTCAAGCTTTACTATGCTTCGCTTCATAAATGTAGGAACAATTTCTTTCGCACCAAGCTCAGTTCCATGCTTAATAATTTCTTCCATTTTATCGCCCTTAGGATAGCCTTGAAATATAGATACAAAAACCGGCAACTCTGTATTACCGGCTTTTTCTTCTAATATTTCAAAAGTAACCTCATCCTTAGTAACGGTATTAATTTTTGCATAATAGGTTTTATTAGAATCACTTACCATTATCTTCTCCCCACCCTTAAAGCGTAGGACTGTTTGAATTTGGTATGCATCATCGCCTAAAATAACTCTATTTAATAAATTTTCTTTTGTGATGAAGTATTTTTGCATAATTATTGTTCTTTATACTTTCTATATTTCATTTCCATTAGGAATAATAATGGTAATCCTATAACATCAGCTGTAATAAAGCCACATGCATAAAGACAAGAGAAATATACAGCCTGAGCAAAGCTTTGATCTACCATTGTAAAGAAAGCCATAGCCCAAATAACAAGACCGATGGCAGCAAAGGCTAAATAAACTGCATAAGCTGTAATACGTAGGGCAGGTACGAATACGCTAATATTATGCTTTGCAGCCTTTAATACCATTTGATATGTTTCCTCATCCATTGCCTCAGTTACAATACAATCATATGCATATGGTGCCATATTCTTTTTTTCATCTACATCACCCTTGTTATTTTCAACAAGAGGGCAAATGAATACTAATTCCATAGTTTCATTATTCTGATATAGGTTATATAAGCCTTTAAACTTTCTTTTCATTTCAATTCTTGTGTATTTTGAGAAATCAATTACAGGCTCCTCTACTTGATTAAAGCAACCAGCATTAACCAAATGGATAGCCTTCTCTGCAAGCTCTCGATTATTTTCAGCTAATAATAGCTTTTCATATTCCTTAAGTTCTTTTTGATTATCCGAAAGTAAAGTTTCCTCCTGCTCAACCTCTTCTAATCCTTCAAATTGATTTTGTTCCATAACAAATACCTCCAAAAGTAAACTATTGTAATTTTATCATTATTCCAACGTCAATTCAAGCATAAGAGAAAAGACCTGATGAAATCAGGCCATATCTTATTTAAATAAGCTCTTAAATTTTTCCCAAGGAGATTTCTTTTCCTTTTTTTCGCACATTTGTAGCTGAGAAATAATATCTGCCTCTTCCTTAGATAGGCTCGTTGGAACTACGACATTACAAATGACGTATTGGTCACCTCTTGAGGATCCACCCTTAGGGTTTTTGGTACCTCTACCTCTAAGACGAAGCTTTGTGCCTGGCTGAGTTCCCTGAGGAATCTTTAAAGAAACATTACCATCGACGGTTGGAACCTCGATAGTATCACCTAAGGCTGCTTGGCTGAAGGATAGTGGAATTTCAAGATAGATATCTTGGCCATCGCGCTTAAATTGTGGATGCTCAGCCGCAAAAATCTTGATATATAAATCGCCATTAGGGCCACCATTAAAGCCAGCCTCACCTGCACCTGCCACACGAATGGTCATACCAGATAGGATACCTGCTGGAATGTTTACATCGACCTCTTTTGTTCTTCTTACTCTACCCTTACCATTACAATCTGGACACTTCTTTGTGATGATCTTACCCTTTCCGTTACAGTCTGGGCACTGAGCCTCTACATTGGTGTAGCCGAATATTGTCTGTTGACGCATAATAACTCGACCACGTCCACCACACTTAGGACATGTTTTTACATCGTTTTTCGATTCAGCACCAGATCCACCACAGCTCATACATTCATCATCTACTGTGATACGGATTCTCTTTTTACAACCGAAAACTGCCTCTTCAAAGGTAATATTCATTTGTTTTTCTACATCCGCACCCTGGTGAGGTCCATTAGAGGTTCTTCCTCCACCACCAAAGAAGGAATTAATAATATCCTCAAATCCACCAAAGCCAGCACCACCAAAGCCAGATGCGCCTGCACCACCGAATCCAGCAGTAGGGTCATCAAAGCCATATTGATCATATCTTGCACGCTTTTGTGGATCGGATAAAGTCTCATATGCCTCATTGATTTCCTTAAATTTTTCCTCAGCACCTGGTTCCTTATTTAAATCTGGATGATATTTCTTAGCCAAGGTACGATATGCTTTTTTTATTTCATCATCTGAGGCTCCCTTTTGCAATCCTAAAACCTCATAGTAGTCACGCTTAGCTGCCATAACTACACCTCCTATATCAAAGATAATTGAAGGGCAGAGTTGCCCTTCAAAATCTTAAACTCTATTTATTATTGTACATCTGAGAAATCAGCATCTACTGTTCCATCTGAGCCTGCGCCGCCCTGGTTTCCACCATCGTTTGGAGTTCCCTGGCCCTGAGTCTCTTGATATGCCTTAATAGCGATATCCTGAGCTACCTTTTCTAGTTCTTCCTTCTTAGTACGTACTAAGTTTAGGTCATGGCTATCGATAGCCTTTTGTAATTCCTCACATAGGCTTTCTGCGTTAGCCTTTTCTGTAGGATCTACATTCTTAAGGTCATTTAGAGACTTCTTAGTCTGGAAGATTAGCTGATTAGCCTCATTTAATAGATCAGCCTCCTCCTTACGCTTCTTATCGGATTCAGCATTTTCCTCTGCTTCCTTAACCATACGTTCAATTTCAGCATCAGATAAGCCTGAACCAGACTGAATGGTAATCTTTTGTTCCTTACCAGTACCTAAATTCTTTGCAGATACATTAACGATACCGTTCGCATCGATATCAAACTTAACCTCAATCTGTGGAACTCCACGAGGTGCAGCTGGAATATCAGCTAGCTGGAATCTACCTAATGTCTTGTTATCCTGTGCCATTGGACGCTCACCCTGAAGTACATGGATATCAACCGCTGGCTGGTTATCTGCAGCTGTAGAGAATACCTGGCTCTTTGAGCAAGGAATTGTAGTGTTTCTTGGAATCATTACTGTAGATACGCCACCTAAAGTTTCAATACCTAAGGATAATGGAGTAACATCTAGTAATAATACGTCCTTAACATCACCAGTTAATACACCACCCTGGATTGCAGCACCCATTGCTACAACCTCATCTGGGTTAACGCTCTTATTAGGCTCCTTGCCTAATTCTCTCTTAACTAATTCCTGAACTGCAGGCATACGAGTTGAACCACCAACTAATAATACCTCATCTAGATCCTTTGGAGTAAGCTTAGCATCCTTTAATGCTCTTCTTACTGGTCCTAAACAGCGTTCAGTAAGTGGACGAGTTAAATCCTCAAACTTAGCTCTGGATAATGTTCTATTTAAATGTAATGGGCCGGATGTTGGAGACATAGAAATGAATGGTAATGAAATTTCAACAGAGGTTACACCAGATAGGTCCTTCTTTGCCTTTTCTGCTGCATCCTTTAATCTTTGAAGTGCCATCTTATCGTTAGATAGATCCACACCAGATTCCTTCTTGAATTCATCAACTAACCAATCCATAACCATCTTATCGTAATCATCACCACCAAGTACGTTATCACCTGCGGTTGCTAATACCTCAAATGTACCATCTGCTAAGGATAGGATAGATACATCGAATGTACCTCCACCTAAGTCGAATACTAATACAGTCTTTTCCTTATCCTGCTTATCAATACCATAAGCTAGGGCAGCTGCAGTTGGCTCATTGATGATACGAAGTACATCAAGACCTGCAATCTTACCTGCATCCTTAGTTGCCTGACGCTGTGCATCGTTGAAATATGCAGGAACTGTAATTACTGCCTTATCTACAGTCTCACCTAAGTAAGCCTCTGCAGTCTTCTTTAGATTCTGTAGAATCATTGCAGAAATTTCCTGTGGAGTATATTTCTTACCCTCAACATCTACACGGTAAGCATTATCTCCCATATGTCTTTTAATAGATGAAATTGTGTTAGGGTTTGTAATAGCCTGTCTCTTTGCTACATCACCAACCTGAATTTCACCATTTTTGAAAGCTACAACAGATGGAGTAGTACGTGCTCCCTCTGGATTTGTAATAACCTTTGCGTCCTGTCCTTCCATAACAGCAACACATGAATTTGTTGTACCTAAATCGATACCAATAACCTTATTTGATGCCATAATAATTCCCTCTTTCCTTATTAACTAACTAATTCTTCTTCAGAAGCTTTTGCTTCTACCTTTTCTTCTTTCTTTTTATTTACAATAACCATCGTAGGTCTTAGAACTCTATCCTTATACATATATCCTGCTTGCTTAATTGCTAAGACTTCATTTTCCTTTTTGTCTTCCTTAAAGTCTGTATCAACTACTTGCATAACCTTTGGATCGAATTCTTCACCAACGTTTGCTACAATTGGTGCTAATCCCTCAGCCTTTAGGATATCTACTAATTGGTTTGTAATCATCTGAAATCCAATAACATAATTTTGTATTTCAGGTGATGGAGCCGGCATATTCACAATCGTCTTAAGCATATCAATGGGATTGATTAATTCACCAACAACCTTTTGAGATGCATACTTACGATCCTTAATTGCTTCTTCCTTAATTCTCTTTTTGGTATTTTCAAGCTCCGCATAAGCCTTAAGATATTCATTCTTAAGGTTTTTGTAATCCTCTTCAAGCTTTTCTTTTTCAGCTTCAAGCTTTTGGATTTGCTCTTTATACTTGTCTTTCTTTTCTTTCTTTGATTCTTTTTTTACTTCCTCTTTTGATTCTTCTTTAGATTCATCTACAGATTCTTCTTTAGATTCATCTACAGATTCTTCTACAGATTCTTCTAAAGCTTCCTCTAAAGACTTTTCCTTAATCTCACTATCCAACATCATCACTACCTTTTATCTAATTTTTTCATACTGTTTGCTACATATTCAAGTAGTGGAATTGTAGCACGATAATTCATTCTTGTAGGACCTACGAATAGAATGGTTCCCGTTTCATTTTCATTAATCGAATATGGAATTGTTATAATGGAGCATTCCTCAAGTCCGTTACATAGATTCTCTGAGCCAATATGAATCTTAATGCCTTGAATTTCTTGTGTTGTGAAGCTCTTCATTACCTCACTATTAATTGCGGCAACAACCTTTTGAATGACCTCTCTATCTTGGAATTCAGGCTGACTGAATAGCTTAGATAATCCAGCATCATAGGTTTCGCCCTTTAAGAAGTTTCCAAACGATTTAATCATAAAATTTAAGATATCATCTTGGAAATCTACCATTTGTCTTATTCTTGGCTTACAAGCCTCCTTTGATAAGACATCCCTAATTTCATAAATGCTTCTACCATACATTGCAGTATCAAACATAGAAATGATTCGCATCAAGTCATCCATTTTATATCCTTGTGGAATATAAATCTTACGGCTTTCAACATCACCTGTAGATGTAACAATGAGTAATACAGCCTCATTATTCGACTCAAGTGGAACAATTTCCATCTTTAAGACCCTCGCAAGCTCACTAGATGTACCAATGATTGCGGTATAATAACCAGTTAAATTACTTAAGAAGTTTGTAAGCTTCTTAATAGCTTCTGCCTTATCGATGGTCGTATTATCTAATATTTCATCTACATATTTAAAATATTCACTTACAACCTCATCCCTTATTACTAAATGATCTACATAATATCTATAGCCTATTTCCGATGGGATTCTACCTGAGGAGGTATGTGTCTTTTTTAAATATCCTGTTTCCTCTAAACGCTGCATTTCGTAACGAATGGTCGCGCTAGAATATGTTAAATAAGGCTTTTCTGTTAAAACCTTAGAACCAACGGGCTCATTCGTTGTGACATACTCTTCAATTATTGCTTTTAAGATTAGCTTTTGCCTATCCGTTAACACAAGCATCACTCCTTTAGGACATTTGCACTCCCAAACTTCAAGTGCAACTACATTATAAGACTTTTCTTTGGCACTGTCAACCAAAAAGTGCCAAAAGTTTAAATTTTAGTTTCAAAGGGTATCAAAGAGTGCCAAAAAGAACCATTTTAGAAAACCAGGGCATAAGAAAAAGGCCTTCAAAATGAAGACCTCAAATTCTTATTCCTTATTATCCGTTTCCATACCCTTAGAATCATCTCTTTGTTCT
>CAMEKD010000073.1 GCA_945920825.1 uncultured Anaeroplasma sp. | reverse complement strand
CTTCCATTATGACATCCTACCACTTCAAGCTTTACCTATTGATCCAAATTACGCAAAGCTAGTAGATGATGGTAAGATTGAAGCAATTGATACATCTTTCATTAAGGATACTGTTGAAGCAGTGAAAAAGTTTGGCGTAAAGCACTTAGATAGAAATATCGTAAAGTAATATCATGCACCCAATTCATTTTGGGTGCTTTTGATCTTATTTGACATAAAATATATTTTAGAATAAAATTAAATAAAGAAGGAGGTATTGATTTGATGAAGAATAAGAAGTGGTTAATGATATTATCTTTTTTATTATCGTTTTTACTATTTAGCTGTGGCTCTAATTCAACAACAACTACTACTAAGGGTGGATTTGCCGAAACATCGATAGACCCATACGATATTTTTACTTCAAAAGCTCCAATTGAAACCATAACCTACCAAAGTGGATATACTTTGAATGTTGGAGATTCCTTTAATCCTTTTAATCCAATATATATAACAAATGAGGTTACTTTTTTTGAATCAAGTAATCCAAATGTTTTAAGTGTAGATTCAAAAGGAAATGTTGAGGCCTTAGACCAAGGTGATGCAACAATTACTGTATATAAAAACAATGCCTATTGGCATAGTGTTCAATTTCATGTTAATCATAAGAAAGAATTGATTTTTAATGAAACAGATGATTTGTTGGTGGAATTGGTTGACAAAATGAATTCTTATACCTCGAATTATATTACTATAGAGACATATGATACAAATTTAGAAGCAAGTATTAATTATAAAATGAGTAAATCTCCATTTTATTATGAAAAGAGTGGTGAAGGTTCTAATTTTGATGATCATATGGTTATAGAAGAACATAATAATAAATATTTTATTTTAAAAATAAATGATAAATCAAAATCCATTGAAAGAAAAGGATTATCAAAAGAAGAAATTGAAGAGTACAAGTTTGATTCATCCATTCAAACAATTGGAATCGATTTTTCCTCGCTTGGAAATAGATATGAATTAACTAAAGAGGATAATGTCTATGTGTTAAGAATGTATTTATCCGATGTATTATCTGTTTTTAAATTGAATATTCAAGCAACTCAATTACCTGGAAATGCGATATTTGAATATAGATTTAATTTTAGTGAGTATAGAATTGAAACGGATTATACAATTGATATTCATTATATTATGAATAATCGTGTTTATGATGAAAGTAGATCAAGCTATCTTAATATTGATTTTAGAAAATTTAGAATCTTTGATGACTCAAACTACAGATATGGTCCTGCAAAGACAATGAAGGACATATATGATGAAACCGATTTGTCTGTTTTACACTACACATACATAGGATCTGGGGCAAATAATTATTATGGTTATTTAGAAAAGGGATATTATGCAATTGAAAATCCTAGTGACATGTATCATATTGCCTCTTTAGGATTCGTTATTTATGATGATAATTTGAATAAATTAGAAAATGAAATACCTTTAAAGGATAAGGAAAAGTTTTGCAATATATTTTCGATAGAAGAGGATGGATATTATTATATTGGACTTGGTTATAATATAATGGAATCGGTTGATTTTAGGTTGACAAAAATTGAATGGGATGATACGCCAATACCTTTACAATCCTATAGTGGATCAATAAATGGTAGATATGATTTTAAAGAATTTACATATCATTCAGAGGATGAGAATGAAGTTATAAAGATAACGAATAATAAGGACTATCCATTATATATTTATTCTGATTTTAAAAGTGCCTTTGATAATATGAATGGTGACCTTATTAATTATTTTACAGTAGAAGGTAACCAATCCTTATACATTAATCCAAAGGATGGAGATTCTTCCATTTATGTGATTTCCAGTTTACAAACAACGCATGATTTAGATGCAAATTATTCCTATGAATATGATTTTACTTTCGAATCTATTCATAATGATAATGGATTGGATATGGATAATTTGGATTTGGTGACTGAGGAGTATGGAAAAGAGTATTTTATTGGTTATTCTTATGAGCCAAGAAAAGTCAAATTAATTGCTGAAAAAACTGGTTATTATGCTTTTGATAATTGTTTCCAGATTCTATTTAATGATAAATCTATAAATAGGGAGACATTTGGGTATTATTTAAAAGCTGGAGAATACATTTTAACTCTTTGGACGAACAGTCATGTTTTTTATGCATCCCCTATTAAGTATACCTATTATGATACAAATGATTTTGATTTAGATGTTACAATTCCTATATCAGGAGATCCAAATTTTACTATGTTAAGGCAAAAGAAGAAGGCTGCTAATCAAGTAGTAAAGTATTATTTTACCCTAAAGACAAATACCATACTATATATTGATATAGCAAATATTCAAATATTTGACGAAAATGATGCTAAAGTATCATTTAAGACAAAAGGCTTAAATGGTTTTGAGGCGATTCTTCAAGAACTTAAGCCTGGAAGGTATTATTTTAGATGCGATTCACAATCCTATGATTCTCCTATGTATATTTATATCTATACTAGTGAGACAGAGGAGTATTTATCCGTTGATTTAACTAATGAGCTTGAACTTGGCTATACATACAAGGCGGATAAAAATGCTAATCGATATGAGGGATATTATAGGGTGTTTGAAAGTGATCATGATATTGATTTAACTAAATCTGCAGGATATGTTTACGTGGTAGATTCTCAAATGAATTTAATAGAACTCACATGGGAAAACGGGGATGCCTTCTATCATCTAGAAGCGAACCAAAAGTATTATGTCATTATATGTAAAAATGATTATAAAGATATTGTAATTACTGAAATGAAATAAATCATATCCTAAACTTAAATTAACTGTTGGTAAATATATCCAACAGTTTTTTAAACAAGATTTTTCAAGTATAATGTTTAAAAAACGCTAAATTCGCGTTAAAATAGGGTGATGCAACCGATAGTTGCGTAATATTCAAACCAAAATTGCTAGCGCAACAACTACATTTTTGTTAAATTATGGCTAGAAACTAGGAGGAAGAGTTTATGAATATTGAAACTGCAAACAGATTATATGAATTAAGAAAAAAGAATGGATTATCCCAAGAGGAGCTTGCCGATAAGCTTGGTATTTCAAGGCAGGCCGTATCGAAATGGGAAAGAGCGGAAGCATCTCCTGATACAGATAATTTAATATTACTTGCAAAGTTATATGGTATTACCTTAGATGAATTATTAAATACAGAGGATGCAAAGGATTTGGCTATGGAAAATCAAGAAAGTGGAAAGCTAGAAGAAGTGACTGAAAATAAGAAAGAAGAACCTAAGGAAAAGCAAAAAGAAGAAATAAAAGACGATGATGATGAAGAATTATCGCCAAAGAATAAAATGATATTAGATGTTTCATCTGGTGTTATTGCAATATCCTGTGTTATTGCATTCTTCATACTAGGCTTCTTACTTCCTCATGGTATTGGTTGGTCATGCTATTGGGTTATATTCTTATTAATACCTATTTTGATATCTTTAATTGAAGCAATATTAAAAAGAAGAATGACAAAATTTTCATACCCTATAGTAGTTGTATTCGTTTATTGCTTCTTGGGTATGAGATTTCATGATTTGACATATACATTATTTAATGTAGAATTCACTGGATTTTGGCATCCTATGTGGATATTGTTTTTAACAATTCCTATCTACTATATGATTGCAACTCCTATAGATAATTACGTCCATAAAGAAAACATTTCAGAATAATACCCTAAAGTATGGGTATTTTCTTTTTAAAAGCATTTCACTTAAAAATGATTGTGACTTTTATTGACTTAATTGTTAAAAAAGCATAAAATAACCTGTGGTATAAGTAATATTAGGAGGAATAAACATGAGTATGTTTGATAAGCTTTTAGCGAATTTAAATGCTAAGAGAAAAACTATCGTTTTTACAGAGGGTACTGATGCAAGAATTTTATCTGCAGCTGACCGTCTATTAAAGGAAGACTTAATGAATGTTATCCTTTGTGGTAACGTTAACGATGTAGCTTTAGCAGCTAAAGAAGGTGGCTTTGATGTATCAAAGGCTACAGTATTAGATCCTTTAGCATATGATGGATTTGAAGCCATGGTAGACAAGATGGTTGAATTAAGAAAGGGTAAGATGACAAGAGAGGATTGTGCATCTAGCCTAAAAAAATCTAATTATTTTGGTACTATGCTCGTTAAGATGGGATATGCAGATGCATTACTTGGTGGTGCTACATATTCTACAGCAGATACAGTAAGACCAGCACTACAGCTAGTAAAGACTAAGCCAGGTGCAAATTTAGTTTCTTCATCCTTCATCCTATTCCGTGAGAAGGATGGCAAGGAGGAAAGAATTGCAATGGGTGACTGTGCAATTAATATTTCCTATGAGGATACAATTGATAAGGTAACTGGTGAGGTTAAGGTTACAGCTGCATCTAAGCTTGCAGAGGTAGCAGTTGAGACTGCAAAGACAGCTGCATTCTTCGGTATTGATCCAAAGGTTGCTGTATTATCCTTCTCTACTTACGGTTCTGGTAAGGGCGGTACAGTTCAGCTATCTCATGATGCAGTAATTGAAGCAAGAAAGCTAAACCCAGAATTAGTTATCGATGGTGAATTCCAGTTCGATGCTGCAGTTTCTCCAGTAGTTGCTAAGACGAAGTGCCCAGATTCTAAGGTTGCTGGTCAGGCAAATACATTCATCTTTCCTCTAATTGAGGCTGGTAACATTGGTTACAAGATTGCTCAAAGATTAGGTGGATATGAGGCATATGGTCCAATTTTACAGGGCTTAAATGCTCCAATCAACGACCTATCTCGTGGTTGCAATGCTGATGAAGTTTACAAGATGGCAATCATCACTGCAGGTATGGCTGAATAATGAATGAATAAACCTCTTCGGAGGTTTTTTCTTGCTTGTGTTTTATAATAATGAATTGGAGGCTATATATGAGAACCTTAAAAATTATTCATGAAGATTTTGAAAATCAAATTGATATTTTACGTCACGCATCTAGAGGGATTGTTGTAAAGGATAATAAAATATTACTCATTTATGTTGGTATTAAGGGGAACTATATGATTCCTGGTGGTGGGAAGGAAGGAGTAGAATCCATTCGTGAAACCTGTATTCGTGAGCTTCGTGAAGAAACAGGTACCTTAGTGAGCCCAAAGGATTTCTTTTTAGATGTAGAGGAATACCTTCAAAACTCCTGCTTTATTCACCATTGCTTCATTTGTAATATTGAAGAGGATCATTTGCCTTTGCATCTTACAAAAGAGGAAATAAAGGCAAAATGTGAGCCTAGATGGGTAGATTTAAATGAAGCCTTAAGAATATTTGAGGGCTATTCGGATTATAAAAATAAGGATATAGAAATCTATGGCTTATATAAAAGAGAATATTTAACTTTAAAGGAATATTTAAGGTATAGTGGGATTATGGATACCCATAATTTCTTAAGAAGCTATAATCCAATAAATGATCAGGAAAAAGCGGATTTAAAATATATGCTATATATGTATGATAAGCTTGGGGATGAATTGTTTTCTAGAACATCCCTTGCTACTCATTTTTCTGCATCCTGTTGGATTACAAATAAGGATCATACAAAAGTTTTATTAAATTATCATAATATATATAAAAACTGGGGATGGCTTGGAGGACATAATGATAACGATAAGGATTTCTTGAATGTAGCTTTAAAGGAAGCAATGGAGGAATCTGGTTTATCCGATATTAAGGTACTTGCCGAAGACCCTATTTCTATAGAGATTTTACCTGTGACCTATCATTATAAAAATGGAAAATTTGTATCTAGCCACACCCATATGAATGTAACCTATTTATTAGAAGCGGATGAAAAGGAAGAATTAAGAATAAAGCCAGATGAGAACTCTGGCTTAAAATGGGTTTTGTTAGAGGATGTAGTAAAGGTAGTTAAAGAAGAAGCAATGCTTCCTATTTATATGAAATTAAATGATGCATTAAAGAGAATAGGGTAAAGAAAAAACCAGCAAATCGCTGGTTTTTATTATGCTTAAATTACTTTCCTAGGATAACCTTAGTTAATTCAATTGGATCCATGATTTCATTTCCTCTATATACTCTCATGTTTCCTGATGCAATTTCATCGATTAAAATAACTTCATTGTTGTTGTAACCGAATTCAAACTTAATGTCCCATAAATCAAGACCCTTTGTCTTTAAGTCATCAGCAACAATCTTAGTGATAGCTAAAGTTTGAGCCTTCATGGATTCAAACATTTCCTTATCCATGATACCTAAAACCTCTAAGCCCTCAGCAGTTACTAGTGGGTCACCAAGCTTGTCATTCTTGAATGTACATTCGACATAACCATTAGGGAATACAGTACCATTTTCAACGTATTCGCCATATCTACGAATGAAAGAACCAGTAGCTCTAAGTCTACAAATTACCTCAAGGCCGTGACCAAATACTTTTGCAGGTAGAACCTCCATTGTAGCATTATTAACGTCTGCAGAAACATAATGTGTCTTGATTCCAGCCTTCTTGCATAGCTCGAAGAAATGAATTGATGTCTCTAGATTTCTTTTACCAATACCATCAATCTTTAAGCCAACAGAATTCTCACCTGGGTCAAATACTCCATCCTTTCCTGTACAGTCATCCTTAAATTCTAGTAATACATTACCATTTTCTAAGGAATAAACGTTTTTTGTTTTACCTTCATAAATCTTTTTCATTTTCTTTTCCTTCCTTTATAAAGATTCCATAAATATTTTAGCAATTTCTTATGTCTTATGGTATATTTTTTTTATTCGTAAGATATAAAAACGTTTTACAAAAAAAGAAGAAAAAATGACCAGCAATTGTATTTGCTGGCCATATTTTCCTATTCATTTTCTTTTCTTGGAACAGAAACAGAAGAACGTACGATGATATCACCATCAACGACAATTCTTTGACTTGCTCTATTCATCATTAAAGAGGTTAAAAGATAATATGCTCTTTCACCAATTAATTCTAGATCCTGTCTTATGGTTGTTAGAGGTGGCTTAATATATCTTGAAATTTCAAGATCATCATAGCCTGTAACAGAAATATCCTTAGGTACAGTCATGTGGAATCTTTCAATACCATTAATGAAGCCTACCGCAATAATATCCGATGAGCATACTACGGCAGTAACATCTCTTTGTGCGAAAAATTCACTCGCCTCAAAGCCAGAAGCCTCAGAGAAGGAACCATAGAATACGTATTCTGGATTATATTCGATATTATTCATCATTAGACCAATGATATATCCTGCATATCTTTCATTCGCAACAAAGGATTGCTTATCCGCATGGATAAAGCCAATCTTTTTGTGCCCACTTTTTGCAAGTAGTGTAACTAATCTTTGGATCGTATTAATATTATCATTTGTAATAGTAGATACCTTTTCACCATTTAAGATATTATCATATAAAACCGTAGGTATCTTGGTTGTTTCCAATTCCTTAAAGAAAGGAGAAGTATAATTTAGACCAACAATGAATGCACCATCATAATTGTTGTTTATCATAAATTTTTCATAGGATGGTGTAACATCAGAGATTGGTCTTGTAATTGTTTCAAAGTTATTTACTCTTGCAGCCTCAGCAAATGCCAAAGAAAGAGGTATAAAGATATTCGACTTTGAATCAACTGCATTGTCAAATAATACGCATAGTCTACGAATGGATTTTACCTTTAATCTTTCATCTCTAGATTTGTATCCATTTTCCTTCGCATACTTTAAAACCTGTTCTTTTGTTTCTGGAGATACATCAAATCCACCATTCAGTGCCTTGGAAACAGTAGACACAGATAGGTGTAATGCATCTGCAATATCTTTTATTCGCATAGTAATCACCTTCAAATACATTATACATAAATTTCGTTTTAACTACAAGAATTTTCGAAAAAAACCGAAATTCTTTCGGAAATGTTTGAACACTTTTGAAAGTTCAAATGTTTTTCTTGTAATAATTTATAAAAATGAGTTCGATATTTAAGAACTAACTCTTTAAAATAACATAGTACATACATTTCAATAATAAATAAATGAAATGAAACCATAGAAAAGTATTCATTTTATAAAAATTCTTTCCCTTAGTACATTTTAAAAAAATTCTTTCCCTTGCTATTTCAAATCTTTGATATTCAGGTTATAATTAAATAAATATAACGATAAAAGGA
>CAMEKD010000072.1 GCA_945920825.1 uncultured Anaeroplasma sp. | reverse complement strand
TGTCTATTATGTCTTGCTTCGCAAATATTAATAAATTCTAGCGCTTTACCGGATTCTATAATTTCATTCATCTGTGGAATAGATTCACTCTTTGCTGTATTTGCCCAAATGTTTGCTTCCTTAAGAGCACTTCTAAATACCTGCTCATCATGGAATTCAGGAATTTCACCCTTGCATTCACTTCTTGGGTATTGAATGATGAAGCCTGGTGCGTAAAGTCTTAGTCTATAGGAGGTTAAATATCCTGTGGAGGGTAGCATATATCCAAACATATAATTCTTGTAGTCATTACACTCATATACATGAACAGTCTTTTCTTTTCTGTACTTTAAAATTTTAACCTTATCTATTGCACCGATGGATTTGTAATATTCCTCGGCTTCAACTACAGTTAAAGAATGTCTAGTGATTGGGTAATCCTCGTGGATGATTCTTTCAATTTCCTGTTTGATTTCTCTGAAATTCTTTTCCAAGAAGGCATGACCTAAGCCGGACACGGTTGCGAAAATAGATCTTGAGACACTGTAGTTAAAGTGCACTCTTGCCTTTGGATATATATTTTTTACTGCCATCGCAGTTACATACCTTAGCGTTGCCTGAAAAATTCTAGTTACACTTGAATTTGTAAGATCTAGTAATTCAATATCACAATCTGCAGGTATGATATAATTTAACTCCCTTAAGCGGTTGTTAACCTTTGCCGCCATGTATTTGTGGTCCTTATTGTCAAATAATTCACAAATACGTGTGCCTTCTGAGACTTCTTTTAGTTCTCCATTTAGTTTTACTTTCATATTCTTGTCCTCATTTCTTTTATGATTTAAGGCCGTTTTTATATATCAATGATATATAAGTGTCATTTAAATACTCTTAATTTCATAACGCTTGAAATAATTTTCAAAGTAAATCTAATAATTAAAACAAAATGATTTCAAAATTAAAAACAAATCAAATGATTTTAAAAACTAGATGGCCTTTGAAATTAATTTTATACTAGGTTTTTCCCTATGAAAACGCTATGATGGATTACGATTATAGCATAGTTTTTAAAAAAAGTGAATTCTTATTTGATAAAAACATTTCAAAATTGCATTTTTATTAAAATCAGATATAGGATTATAAATAATTATATAATGTCTCTTTTGTTATTATTTTATTTAGTAAATAAAACTAGATTGCTTCTCGAAATATTTTTTTGAAAAACATACGAAATAATTATAACGGTGTAATTGAATATGGATGCGTAATATCTTTGAATAAAAAGAAAAAATGGTGAAATGAATCACCATTTTATTGATAGTGCTCGTAATATTTTTCTTTTGGCTCTTTAGGTAGGCTTTTAAGGTATTCAGCTGTACTATCATATACTTCACTTTCTATATTTATGCTGTAGCATAAACTATCATAAGATTCCTCGTTTTGGATTTGTATAATAAAGAATGCAATGCATTCTTCTTTCCCGCAAGCCATACCAAGAACTAATGGTTCCCATACTTTGCCATCATCCGTCAATTTATAATTTTCAAATTTTGGTGTTACATAGAATTCATATCCCATTAGAATGTCTGCATAAGTCGTTTTTTTCATTTTATAATCTTTAAATAAATTGATTACTTTATCATTTGAAGACTCTTCGAAGACATCACATGAGCTTGAATATCCTCCTTGGCTCCAATATTCAATGAATTCTATTTTATTATTCTGAAAATATTTTTCTCTTATTTCGTCTAATGTGATAAATTCATCGATTTCTGTTGTCGATTGTATAGATTCTGTTGTTGATTGTATTGAAGTTGTTTCAATGATTGGCCCCTTTGATTCTGTTGTATTTGTTTTTACCTCATCACCGCAGGATGCAAGGAGAAATAGTCCAAAGCCTAATAATATACTTAATCTTTTTTTCATATTGGGTCACCTCGATTCTTAAACTGATGGGTTTAATGCCATAAAGCCACAATCCTTACATACATATTCTGGTATATAGGATGGATTATTTATATTTGGATGGACAATGTTTAATTCAAAATTATGTTGAAATAATAATGTTCCACATGAACATATCTCATAATGATATATATCATTCATGCATGTATAAGAGAATGAATGAGTATGTGTTTCATTAAGACGGTAAAATTTTACATAGGATGCCTCACCATTATATGTTGAAACATAAGGGCAATAATCCCCTTTATGCTGGTATAATCCTTTATTTCCCCATTTCGATTGAACCATTACTGTATTTGAATATCCACAAACGGGATTTTGTACCTCTCCAGTCAACCATAATACCATTCCTGAATGTATGTTATAATTATTTTCATCGAAATAGCAAATTCTATCTCTTGGTTGAACTTGATTGTATGAAATCTCATGATAACTTGAATCTGCATAATATAAACTAGGGTTTTCCATCCAATATATATTTGTATTTATATTTTGAGAATACCACGCATAAGAGTGACAGTTATAATGATTGGTTGATGATGCAATTCGAGTGGCAAGTGGAAAGTTACTATCTGTATATGAGTTATAGCTTGCAATTTGGAATGAGGATAATTCATCGTGTACTTGGACTAGTACACCCGATCCATGAGGAGTATAAACATAAGAAATGGAATTCATTGATAATGCTAAAATAGATGACATAATTAGATTTTTAATCATATTTTTTCTCCTTTAATCGTATTTATCTTTATTTAATTATATAATAAAAAATATATTTTGTTACATGCTATAAGCATTTTTTGAAATTTTTAATAAAAATGGTTGCTGATATAGAATTCATCTATATTTACAACCATTTGAATTATTCTTCATCTTTATTTAAATCTTCCATAACATCATCTTGTGGTACATCCTCATCACCAGTTAATGTGCCATCATCGAATGCATCGCTTGCCCCACTCATATCCGCATGAATTGGATTCAAGGTTGGAGAATCTAAATCCTCATCCTCATCTTCTGCTCCGCCTTGGACAAATTGACCCTTATTCGCTTCTGCATTTGGATCATAATCCTTAATTTCGTTACCATATTCATCGACATAGATAATCTCTTCCTCTTCGGCCTTCTTTTGTTCTTCTCTTAATTCAAGAACAAGCTCATCTGGATCGATGAATGCAGCTAAATCGGAATCAAGGTCGATATCTGCTGAAATTACAGGTGTATTTGCCTGAATGGTTTGTTGCTGCTGGTTTTGAGCTTCAAGCTTTTGCATTGCTGCTTCTAGAGATTCAGCATTTTGATCAGACTCATAGGTCTTGACTCTATTACCTAATCTTAAATAAGCTAAATTAACCTTTCTCCAGGTATAAAATCTACACTTAGGGAAGAAGCCAAAGGAAAGATAATGCTTGCCTCTTTCTCTTCCTACAACCTTCGCAACAATATTTTCTTTATGAATGATATGATATTCACGTTCTCTATCTCCTGCAACATAAATATCATCACCTTTAAATTTAATGATTCTTCTTAGGAAATAATCATCACCAATCTTATAGAGAACAAAATCCTTCCTTAATAGCCTGTTTGGTTTTCTTAATTGGGCGATGTCTCCTCTTTTTAAAATAGGACGATTCGTAGGATCCATACCAATAGGTAGGGAGCCAATTAAGCCAGCTTCAACTCTTTCAAGGATAGTTTCTAGTGCTTCTCCACTATATTTCCCCTTTTCCTCATCGGATTTAGAAATAGGAGCCTCTTCCATTTGGGAAAGTTCCTTTTCCTCTTCCTCTTCAGCCTGTTGGTTTAAGTCAATGCCTTCTAAGAGTTCGTCTAATAAATCTTCAGTTTCAGATGCTTGTTGAAATCTTTTCATTCTGAACACCTCACATAGATACTCATATATACTATATTATAATGAAATTTAATCCTAAATTCAAGATGAAAGGAAAAGGAGTCAAAGACTCCTCATCTATTCATCGATATAGCCATCAATCTTTAATACTTGATAGCATTTAATGGCCTCTTTTTTATTTTTGAATTGTCTATCTCCAGCATCATCTACTGTAATTCTATCCTTCAATACCTCGTATACATCACTAGAAATTAAAACCTGGTTACCAAGAGCTGAGGCTTCAATTCTTGATGCGGTATTTACAGTATCTCCAATGGCCGTAAAATCCATTCTTGTCTTAGAACCGATATTTCCAATGACTGCATCACCAAAATGCACTCCAACACCAAATTCGAGCTTTTTATTGTATTTTTCCCATACGGAATCACAGATTTTTTTACCAACCTGAACGATACCATAAGCTGCACAAACAGCCTTATATACATAATCATCTAAATCGATTGGAGCATTGAATATAGCCATTACACAATCCCCAATGAATTTATCTACCATTCCACCAAAACGGAATATTTGGTTTGTCGACATCTCTAAATAGCCATTTAGGATATCTACAACCTTTTCTGGTTCTAGCTCCTCACTCATTTTTGTAAATCCTCTTATATCTACAAAAAGTAAGGCCACATTTCTTTTTACTCCACCTAAGGCCATAGCGTTTTTATCTTTTTCTACTAATGCCTCTGCAACATCTGGGGAGATATATCTTTTAAATGTATGAATGACCTCTTTTTTATGCTTATATTCACTATAGTAATGCATTATGATAAAGAAGACAAAGAATAAAATTAAAGCGATCATTGGTAGGGATATAAAATAATATTGGCCAGATGCATAAAATATAGCCATCAGTAGGAATTCAAGACCTATACCTAAGCCAAAGGCTAAAAAGCCTAAATAGAAGGTTAGGGTTGCAATTAGGAAGGTAATAACAAAGATAATCGCAGTATTTAATATTATGGATACTGAATCCTTCGTTTTAACATATAATTCCCCTTCCATAAGAGCCTGAATTATATTACACTGTGTTTCAACACCAAACATTTCACCAATAGGTGAATTATATATATCATTCGATAAGCCTGTATCTAAGGCTGCAGCATAGGAACCAAAAATTACAATCGAATTTTTTCTGAATGTTAATGGATTCTCCTTTGCATCCTTTAAGGATGAATAATTAAAATTTGATGTCAAATGGATAATATCATTTACATGATTTAGCTTAGGTGATGCATAATATTTAAAATAATAATCCTTCTTTATATCTACATGTATAGGATCTAATCCTCTTTTATCACAATAGCTTTTATAAATACTATAGGATAAAGAATCATAATTGTCTCCTCTTAAATAGACTCTTCTTATTGCCTCATCATTATCTGTTATGGCGTCTGTAAAGCCAATTTGTTTTGATGATTCATAAATGGTTTTGGAAAGACCATAGGGAGCATCCTTCCTATTTGCACCATTGACACCTAAGATGACATTATGGCGCGAGATAGCATTTGCAAAATTTAAATCTACCTCCTCGCATCCATAGGATTCGTTAAATATGACATCAAAGCCAACGACAGTAGGCAACTCACCCCTATCGGCCCAATCATTTAAAATATCGGCAAAATATTGGCGATAAACGAAAGGATTGTAATTGCCGTAAGTAGAAATGGTATCCTCATCTATACCAATAATATAAATTTCTGGAGCGGCTGTACCTTCACTTTGGTAAATACCATCCATAATTTTATTATCTAAAGATACGAATGGATTCCATGAAAGAGATATTAGTGAAAAGAATAGATAAATACTAGATAGTATTATGGATGTAATTAATCTTTTTAAACTAAATTGAAATATTTTTTTCATAAATTCACCATTAGAAGTTTTAGGAAAAGGGGTATGCACCCCTTTTATTACCACTCTAAAACTTCACCATTTGCATCATAATGCCAATACTTACCACTTTCTACAGGTTCTGCCTCACTATACCAATATTTTGTTGCATTACTAAATTGAGTATTACCGGACCTTGTGTCAAAGTTAACCAAAGATGTAGATTTGTGATATACCTTAGAAAGATTTGTACCATTAAATGCATAGGTTCCTATTTCTGTAATACTTTCACCTAATACAATAGTTGTTAATTTTTTACAATCATAGAATAAACGATCGGTAACTGTCGTTGTATTCGCCAAAAATTCTACATGCTGTAAGCTTATATTTCCATAGAAGGCATATGTATTTATTGTTGTGACTGTAGATGGTACCTTTATGGATGAAATGGACTTGCATTCACGGAAGGCATGTTGGCCAATCTTTGTGATACTATCCCAAACTTGAAGTGATGTAAAGCCACAATTTTGGAAAGCATACTCGCCGATTTCTGTTACTGTATTGGAAACGGTAATGTTCTTTAGGGATAAACAATTTTTAAACATATAATCGGATATTTTTTCTGTACCTAGAGGTAATATTACATTATTAAGCTTACTACAGTCTTTAAAGGCATATCTTCCAAAGGTATTTACTGTACTTGGAATGGTTATTGCCTCTAATGAAATACACGAATCGAATGCATAATTACCAATAGATGTTAATGTATTTGGTAAAGATACGTTTGTAAGACAATCACATTTATAGAACATATAATCAGGTAATGCTTCTATATTTGCTAAAACTTCTATAGAGGTTAAAGATTTACATGTACCAAAGACATTGGCGCCTATAGTTTTAACTGTAGATGGTATTGTAACAGATTCAATACCAGATCTATTAAATGCTTCTTGATCGATAGATGTAACTGAAGTTGGAATGGTTATGCTAGATAAACTACTACAGTTTCCAAAGCATTTCTCTGGAATGCTTTCTATATTTCCATCCATAGATACGATCTTTAGGCTTTGACAACCATAGAACATACCATAGCCTAAAATATCTGAATGAATCGTAACTTTTTCTAAGCTTGAATTTTGGAATGCATAATTACCAATAGCCTCTACACTTGAAGGAATGATAATTTCTGTACCCTTATAGGAATCGAATGCCTTTTCATCAATAGTCTTTAGTGTATTTGGTAAATTACCAACGAAAACTGTATTTTTGAATGCTTGATTACCAATAAATTCAAGATTTGAATTTTCTTCTAAGATAATCGTATGCAATATAGTATTATTATAGGCATAGAAAATACTATTTCCTAAAGTCTTTAAGGACTTAGGGAATGTTATTTCTTCAATGTTTAAATCTGCAAATGCTTTATCACCAATCGATAGTAATCCTTCGGCAAGCTTTATATTGGTCAATGTATTACTTCCAAGGATAGTTTCACCCTCTTTGAAAGTAACACTAGTAATCCTTGAGCATGAAAAGAATGCACTTGCTCCATATGTACCTGCAGGTAAAGTGATATCCCCTTCTAATAATGAACAATATTGGAATGCATTTTCACCAACATATTCGATACTATTTCCTAAGAATTCTATACTCGTTATACTTGAGTCATAGAAGGCGTTATCCCCAATTTTAATTACACTTGATGGAATAGTAATTTTATTGATATAGTCTGCACTTCTAAAGCAATCCTTATCGATAATATATTCAGTATAGGTATTATTTAGATAGGTTATGGTATCTGGAAGAGTTAAATCCTTTTTTGTATTTTTATCTCCTAAATAGTTCATTAAATAAACGATTCCCTTATCAATAAGGAATTCAAAATCACCATTTTCTACTAAATAAGCCTTATCGTTAATATTTGTATGAATGGACTTTGCATAATAACCAACATAACCATAGGTAGTTTTTCCAGCCTCAATGTTTAAGCTAGATAGATTACATACATTATATAATCCTTTGCATTCCATAAATGCACAATAACTAATGGTTGTCATTCCTGCTGGAATTACAATATCCTTAAGACCTGTGTTATAGAATGCGTAAGCTCCAATGGAGGATAAGCTATTCGGTAGGGTAATTTCTTCTAATCGTGTACATTCATAGAAGGCGTTATCCCCAATGCTTGTGAGATTACCTAAAATTGTAACACGTAAAAGACTTGAGCATCCATTAAATGAAGAATTCACTAATGTAGTTACGGTATCTGGAATTGTAATCTCTTCTAATTTTACACATCCAGAAAACATAGATTGTGGAATAGACTTCATGTTTTTAGGAAGCAATACTTCTTTTAGATTTGTTGCACCATTAAAGATATTATCACCTAAGGATGAACCTAAAGTATTCATATCCATATTCGATAAATCTATAGATATAAGATTTGTACAGCCAGAGAATGCATATGAACCTATCGATAGTATATTGTTGCCAATATTTATAGATTCAATTCCTGAATTTTGGAATGCAGAATCACCAATTGTAGTAATACTTTCTGGTAAACAAATCGTTTTAATTGTAGTGCATCCATTAAACGTACCTGGTTCTATAGTATCACCATTTGTTATAGTAACCTTTGTTAAGCATGTAGGTATATTTGATAATGTCCCATCATAAAAGTATGAGAATGTGTTATTTGATATTCCATCTCCTACAAATGGAATAGAGATATCTATCAAATTATTTG
>CAMEKD010000071.1 GCA_945920825.1 uncultured Anaeroplasma sp. | reverse complement strand
AATATTTATCCTTCATTACTCTTCTTACTCTAAAGAAGATATTTAAGGAATCCTCTACATTATGGATTCTCAATTTTTGAGGAACTG
This sequence comes from uncultured Anaeroplasma sp., assembly GCA_945920825.1. Lineage (GTDB taxonomy): Bacteria > Bacillota_I > Bacilli_A > Acholeplasmatales > Anaeroplasmataceae > Anaeroplasma. The sequence goes on along the minus strand of CAMEKD010000071.1, from coordinate 8,601 downwards.
TATAGGAAACATCTTCTCCATTCTTTAAATCAATACAAGGCCCAGATTCGTCATTTCCCTTTGTAATATAGTTATACGCTGCTATACCAGCTTCACCTGCCTCAATAGAGGCATTATCTGCAAGATCATGTACATGAAGCACATTACCACAGGCAAACACACCAGGAATGGAGGTTTCCATATTCTCATATACAATAGGACCATTCGTTCTATTATCTAATAAAACACCTGCCTCCTTAGATAATTCATTTTCTGGAATTAAACCAACAGATAACAATAAGGTATCACAGTCAAATTCCATTTCAGTGCCTAAAATTGGTTTTCTATTTTCATCCACCTTAGCGACAATAACCTTTTCTACTCTAGCATGTCCTATAACATCAATAACTGTATGGGATAGGTATAGGGGAATATTAAAATCCTCTAAGCATTGTACTACATTTCTCGTTAAGCCATTCGTATAAGGCATAAGCTCAACAACCGCTAATACCTTTGCACCCTCTAGAGTCATTCTTCTTGCCATAATTAAGCCAATATCACCAGAGCCTAAAATAACGACTCTTTTACCAACTAAATAACCATCCATATTGCAGTACTTTTGGGCAGCACCTGCCGTAAATACTCCACTTCCTCTATCGCCTGGAATAGAAATTGCGCCTCTCGTTTTCTCCCTACAGCCCATCGCTAAGATAATCGCTTTAGCATGAATTACCTGATATCCTTCCTTAGAATTCATATAGTGAATTTCCTTATTCTTAGTAATGTGAAGTACCATGGAATCACTTTTAACCTCTACATTAGTTTCCTTTAGCATTTCAATAAACCTTTGTGCATATTCAGGTCCAGATAGTTCCTCCTTAAAGCGATGAAGTCCAAACCCATTATGAATACATTGATTTAAAATACCACCTAGGTGCATATCACGCTCAATAATTAATATATTTCTCTCTCCAGCCTTATAGGCCTCTATTGCTGCAGATAATCCAGCAGGACCTGCCCCAATGATGACTAGATTATATTTCTTCATGAGCTAATCCTCCCTTCGTATATTCTAAAACAATGTTCGATCCATCCTTATCCTGTAATACATCCTTAGGTGTAACATGCAATTCTCTAACCATGATTTCAAGTATCTTTGGTCCACAGAAGCCACCTTGGCATCTACCCATTCCTGCATTGCATCTTCTTTTTACTGCATCGATAGAAAGACATGGAATTGGTCTATGTAAAGAGTCTACAATTTCACCCTCGGATACTGTCTCACATCTACAGATGATTCTACCATATAATTCATTTTCCTTAATTTTTTCTTCAATTTCATCTATGCTCATATCCTTAAAGAATTTAGGAAGTGGAGTAATCTTAAAATCCTCATTTTTAACAAATTTAACTCCCATACCCTCTAAGATTTCCTTAGCGTATGGACCAAAGGCAGGGGCAGCACTTAAGCCTGGCGATTTGATACCTGCAAAATTAATAAATCCCTTTACCTTAGATTCTCCAATTAAGAAATCATCATAATTTAAAATCTTAGCTCTAAGACCAGAGAAATTTCTTATATTATTTCTATAATTAATTTTATTTGTTGTAAGATTGGCCATATTGCGAATATAATCTAAGGATTTTTCATCAACGCCAAAATCCTCCTTATCCTCTATGGTTATAGCATTAGGGCCAACAATTAAATTGCCATGGCATGTCTTAGAAACTAATACACCCTTACCAAGCTTGGTGGGGGTTTGGAAGATAACATGATTTACATTCTTTCCTTCTTCTTTATCTAATAGATAATAATCACCCTTAACAGGAACAATAGTAAATCCATCCTCTTTGTTATCTAAGACCATGTTATAGATTTCATCTGCATATAAGCCTGCAGCATTAATGATCATTTTCGTTTTTAATATAGTTCCACTTGATTCAACGAAAAAGGAATCTCTTTCTTTTTTTATAGAAGTAACTTTAAAGGATAAATATAGCTTTACTCCATTTCTTACAGCATTTTCCGCAAAAGCTAAGCACATTTCCCAAGGAGATACAACCGCTGCTGACTTTGCATATAATGCTATAGAAATATCCTTATTTAAATTGGGCTCTATTTTAAAGATTTCCTCTCCTCTTAAAATAGCCATATCCTCTACTTTGTTTTCTAATCCTCGTTGATAAAGCTCTAAAACCTTAGCCTCATCTTCCTTTCTTCCAACGACTAAAGAGCCAATATTGGAATAATGAACATGGAATAATGGAGCAAGCTCCTTATACATTTTAGAGCCTAAAACATTAAGCTTTGCCATAATTGTACCAGGCTTTGGATCATATCCTGCATGAACAATACCTGAGTTTGCTTTTGTTGTAACACAAGCAACATCATTTTCTTTTTCAACAAGTGCAACCTTAAGCTTGTATTTCGAAAGCTCATAGGCTATAGAAGCACCTGTAATACCTCCGCCAATAATCACAACATCATACATTTTATACATCTCCTTTTGAAAACGCTATCACATTGCTTTAATTATATCACTATGGATATATTTTTAAAACACAAAAGGTGTTGAAACTTTTGAAATTTTTGGTATCCATGTTAAATATATTCTATCCATTTGATAGCATAGGTATCATTATGATATACATTTTTCAAAAAAGGAAAAAATGCCTTATGGATAAGGCATTCAAATGATTATTTTTTCTCGTGAAAATGCAAATACCCAAAGCCAAATAAAAATGGGAATACAGTAAGAGGATTTCTATAAGGGATAGGAATCAAACCAATAGGGAATGGGTTCGTACAAAATTTATCATTATAAAATAAGCCATTATAATAATATAAGCCCTTTACCTCACCTGTAATTAAAGGAACGCTTATATATGTACCTAAAGGAATAAAATCACTCCCTCTTTTGGCATTCATATTTAGCTTTACTCCGCATTCTGGACAAAAATTACATCCATCCATTATTTGTTTACCACAGCAAGTACAATACATGATACACCCCCTTTATATTATTTTAGCATATTCTTCTTCTTTAAAAAGAAAAAATAGAAGAAAATTTCTTCTATTCTTCATCGATAATGTTTTCTTCTTGATGAAAATCCTCTATATCCTTTGGATTCTTCTTTTCCTTATGAACCTTAATGGCGATACGGATAATAGAATAAATGGATAGAACAATCGTTAATGCATTAAATATTGTATTTGGAATAAGTGGCAATAGGATACCATAAATACACTGACAAATACCATTAAAAATCAGTGCAGATTTTAATAATACTTCGGTGAAATTCTTAGATAAGCCTCTCTTGGCAAATACAAATGTAGAGCATACAGAATATACGAACATACCACCAACAGGTAAATACTGAAACCAGCCCTTATCCTCTGCCCATATTTGTATAGATATGATACCAAACACTAAAGCGACAATAATACATACGACATTGATAAACAATATAAATTTTTTTCTTGCCTCATCCACAAAAAGTAAGACGAAGTTTTTTACAAGCATGGTAAAATCCTGAATCATACCACCATAGCCACCCTGCATAAGCTGAGCTATACCATTTAAACCGTGGCAAAAGCTTTGGGTTGCGATGATTTTCTTTTTGCTGTGAAATAATGATGATAGCGTAAATAATGCATTTCCAATAAAGGAAATTACGATTGCAATAATAGAAATTTGCTCTTTCGTCATGATCCATTCCTCATTCTTCGGCTTATTATACACTATATTTCAATTTAAGCAAGCATTATTCATGAATTCTTAATAAAACAAGAGGTTCTTCTTGCATGTCTAGATATTTATCGATTGGCAAAACCTCTCCTGTAAGTAAATTCTTGAATCTACCCTCAATTTCAGTATTTACCATTCCAGATGCATGATTTAAATTTACAATAGCCGTAATTTCCTCATCCTTATTCTTAAAGGATAATAAAACGATAGAATCGGTGATAATATGGTAATTCCATACACCATCCGCAAATACTCTATGCTTCTTAATTTCATTTAATTTCTTAATTAAATCGACGATACCACTCTTATTATAATCCTTCCATTTAATTTCATCCATTTCAAATAAATTTGGTAAATGTCTAGATGCAGTTTCAATGCCATTAAATAAGAAAGCCATACCTCTTGTAAAATAGGATAATACGAGTAGATTCTTTAGTCTTAAATCATCCTTTAAATAGGAATTTGCTGTACCAAAGTCATGATTTTCTAAGAATCTTACCTTAACAAAGTTCTTTGGATATAAGGCCTCTTGATCTGCAACTCTAGATAAATATTCTTGAATTCTTGCCTCACCCTTCATATATTTTTGTAAATGATCATATACATCATATTCATATTCCGCATCAAATAATGTATATATTTCAGGGTCAGATGTTGCATCATAGCCCATATCACGAATATATTTACAGAAGGATAGATGAATCGTCTCCGCTAAGAAGAATAAATCCTCCTTCTCCTTCCTTAAAAGAGGGAAGGTGTGCGCAAAGAAGCTATATGGAATTAAAGATGCAACATCGAATCTAAATCCATCCGCACCTAATCTTACATATTGAAGTAGAGTATCGGATAAATATTTTTCTAGCTCTGGATACTCAAATTTAAAATCGGTAATATCACTCCAATCACCAACTCGATTGGCAAATTCACCATTTGGCTTATGATAGAACCATTCTGGGTGCTCTTCTGTTAAAATAGAATCTCTTGAGGTATGATTAAATACGATATCCATAATGACCTTTAAGCCAAGGGCATGTGCCTTATCGAACAATTCCTTTAAATCCTCCATTGTACCCATATTTGGATCAATCGATCTATAATCCTTAATGGAATAAGGAGAGCCTATCTTACCCTTACGAAGTAAAACTCCAATAGGATGAATGGGCATTAATTGAATAATATCAACACCTAGATCCTTTATTCTTTCTAAATCCTTAGTAACTCCCTTTAAATCGTGAGTTTTCGAATATTGTCTTGGAAATACCTGATAAATAATTTGATTTCTTAATGCAATACTAGTATTTTTTGCCATAAAAACCTCCTTGTAAAAATATCTATAATTTTATTATAGTTTAGTTTTGAGACTGAAACAAGAAAAAAAACATTGCACTTTGGCAATGCTTTACTTCTTCTCATTAAATTCTTCCTTTAGTTTTAAATAAATATCATAGATATCATCAAATTGATGATATTTAAAAATCTTATGTACCTCATCAACCTTCCACTGCTTTATATTCGCTGTATGAGGGTATGGAAGCCAAAACAATCTTTTAGAGAAATGACGAATAATCGTATTCTTATGCAAGAATTTTTGATCATTATATTTTTGAGGTAGCATCTTCTTTTTCGTTGTAGAGCGAAGGATTGCAGATTGATCTGCAAAGGGAAGCTTCTTTGTTTTAATTAATACTCTAGCCTTATCTAAAAGATGTGTTTCCTTCATTTTTGCTAAATTAAATAATAATACACCAGCATTAATATAATTGGGCTTTACCAAGTATTTACCATAATGATCTCTTGCGGCAGCATATTCATAGCCATGAACATCAATATCCCATAATAATCTTATATCTCTATTAAACATTAAATCACAATCTAAATATAATAGCTTATCTGGCATATTTGGCACCATATCTGCAAATAATCTTAATAGTGTATATGGGCTACAGTAGCAGCCTTCATTAGGAGATCCACTAAATTCCTCCTTATAATATGGAAATACGTCAATGACCTCAACGATATTCTCCTTATTATAGCCTTTTGCAACCTTATCTAAGAAGGTACCCATTTCACTTGTAAGGGCTAAATATCTTGGGTCTAAATAGGATACATCCATTGTGTATATATAAACATGGAAAGGCTCCTCTGTTTTCGTTCTTTCAAAAATAGAAAGCATTGTCGTAAGCATGCCATCAAAAACCTTATCATTGCCACAGAATAATAAATTAATCATTGGATTCCTCCTTTTTCATATATTTAATTACCTCTACTGTATTTTCTTTGCTTCTTTCTACCATTTGGTTATAAACCATATCTCTTAATTTCTTTCTAGCCTCTGGCTTTGAAATACTTAAATCAGGGAAAAATGGTCCATCAATATAGGTATGAATGGTAGGCGTTTTTCCATGCTTACGCTTAAGGTAAACATTCGTGAAGGAAAATACAGGCTTATTATATTCGATAGGATACCTGAAGGACATATCCTTAAATGGTCTAATTTTTGTATAATATGGCCAAATGTGTGCCTCGGGATATATCGCTATAACCTTGCGCTCTTTAACTCTAGTTTCGATACAGGCAATAAAATTCTTCATTGCATCACGATCTGCAGGAAGCGGAATTGCGCCTAAAGATAAGGCGACATTTCCCATCCCCTTAATCGATACATTTTCAGGGTTCACGATAACATGAGCATCCGTCCAACCAGAAATCTTTGGTGGAATGAAGGCATCACATAAATTATGGGTGTGATTACCATAAAGAAAATAAGCATCCTTCTTATAAGGCTTAATTACTTTTTTATTGATAAATTTATGATGATATTTAAATTTTAAATAACAAAATGCGATAGGATGAGCTACAATTCTAAGCCAAAAGAAATGGGTAAATTTCTTCCATAGGCTTTTATATACATACACATAGCTTCCATCGATAACTCTTGGGGTAATTTTCGCATCGGAAAATTCATCGTTTAATTCATCTGTATAATAAATAATCTTATCCATTTATACCCCTCCATATAATACTTCAAATTGCTCTTTAGTTTATTATAATTCTATATTTTTGTCAAGAAAAAGAAAAGAGTAAGAGGCATCTCTTACTCATTACCATCCCAACAATAGGTACAAAGCTTATCCTCATCAATTTCACAAGCCTTCTTTAAATCGTCTAGACGATTAAATTGTAGGGATGTAAAATGAAGCTCTTTTCTAATTTCTTCAACCATTGTTTTATATTTATCTGAATCTGGATCTACATACATCTTTAAGGTTTCAGGATTTGTATTACCCTCAAGCTTTAAAATTGTCTTTCTTGTAATAAGCTCCATTTCTGATTTTGTTCTTGAAAAATTTAAATATTTACAGCCGTAAACTAGTGGTGGACATGCACTACGAATATGCACCTCTTTTGCCCCACTTCTATATAAGAATTCTGTTGTTTCTCTCATTTGAGTACCGCGAACAATAGAATCATCGATAAGCATTAATCTCTTTCCTTCAATTAAATCATGAACAGGAATTAGCTTCATCTTAGCGATTAAATTTCTCTTCTCCTGCATCGTTGGCATAAAAGATCTTGGCCATGTTGGTGTATATTTAATGAATGGTCTTGCAAATGGAATGCCACTTTCATTGGCATAACCAATGGCATGAGCCATACCAGAATCTGGTACACCTGCAACACAATCCGGTCTAACCGTATCTCTTCTTGCCATATATTTTCCGCATGAGCATCTCATCTTTTCAACACTCAAGCCCTCATAACTTGAGGATGGGTACCCATAATATACCCATAGGAAGGTACAAATTCTCATTTTATCTTTAGGCCCTACCAATTGCCTTACGCCATCAGGAGATACAATACATATCTCACCAGGTCCAAGCTCTTTATATGGCTTGTATCCTAAATTTAGGTAAGCAAAGGATTCAAAGGTGACGCAATAACTTCCATCCTCCTTGTATCCTATGGATGCAGGAGTTCTACCATATTTATCTCTTGCAACATAAATACCCTTTTCATTTAACAATAGTAATGTAATCGAACCATCAATTAGCTCTTGTACATACTGAATACCATCAATTAAGTTTTCCTTTTGGTTAATAATTGATGCAACAAGCTCGGTTGGGTTAATATCCCCACCACTCATCTCTAGGAAATGAGAATATCCATTTTTAAATAGCTCATCTACAATTTCTTTAATATTATTAATTTTTCCAACTGTAGTAATCGCGTATGTACCATGATGGCTTCTAACTAAAAGAGGCTGAGGCTCATAATCGGAAATACAACCGATTCCCATTTGGCCCTTCATTTCTAGTACATCCTTTTCAAATTTTGTTCTAAATGGTGCATTTTCAATGTTGTGAATTGAACGATTAAAACCATTTTCATTTAATACTACCATTCCACCTCTTCTTGTTCCTAGATGAGAATGATAATCAATTCCAAAGAATAAATCAAAGACACAATCTTTTTTAGATACTGCCCCGAAAAATCCACCCATATCTCTTCCTCCAGTTTCATAAAAAACTAATTCAATTTTACCAAAAGTGTCATAAAAAAAGAAGAGTATTTTGTTACTCTTCTCAAATAAAACGCTTTACATTTTTCATTCATATCATTTTTTAAACAATACACTTGCTGCGAGGTTACCCATAATTTGATAAGCCGCCTTAGATGGGTGTAAATGATCCCCAGAATCCATTCCATCCTTAAAATGCCAAATGGAATCCTTGCACTCACCTATAGCTCCTTCAAAATCGATAAAGCCCTCTTGCATCTTTATCCAATCATTGACCTCATTTTTAACTTCTTCTCTAAATGGAGCATAGGTCCTCCAGTTATATATAGGAAGTACATTTCCATAGTAAACGAA
>CAMEKD010000070.1 GCA_945920825.1 uncultured Anaeroplasma sp. | reverse complement strand
TAGAAATATTTGCTGTAAAATTTGTTAATTCCTCTAGTATTTTCTCATTTAAAGCTGTAATAATTATTCATGGAAAAAGACCCCTTGTTTATGATATTTTTGGACAATTATACTATTTTAGAGGTCTTTTTCACTATATAAGCACTAAAGCCCCAAGATACTAATGTATCTTTTTATGTTCTTGCATTATTAAATGTCGTATTAATTTGATCGATATATTTTTGACCAAATGTGGCTAATATGCTTCCCTTTACATTATCCTTTTCATAATACTTTGTAAATGCTATGCCAGTTACATAATCATATAATACACCATAAAGAGTTGTGTCCTCTACATTCATTGTTCTAAATTCTTCTTTAGAGATATCTGCTAATTCTTGATTAAATACAGATGGATCCTGTAATCCCACTAAATCCTCATATACATCAATAGTTACAGCATCATATGTAACATAATATGTGTTTGAAAACTTAGGAGTTAAAATATCTGCATCATCTAAGGTGGAAGGATCAATTTCTTTTCCTTCTTCATCTAAAGAAGCACTTGTTTTATAAGAAGACATAAAATCAATGAATTTATGTGCTAAATCGACATTGGATGCATCCTTAGGAATTACTAAATTATCACAGAAGGCAACAGTGTCATCTGGAATAAATAAATCGAAGCCAATACCATATCTTTTACCATTTGCTTCATATACTCTATCCGAAGAATCACATATTTCTGCAAGCATAGCTTCCATATTATCCATAGTTACATCACCATTAATATATGCTTCAATAGCAACCTTTGCCGCATTTTCACAGTAATAATATAAGAAATCACCTGTCCACATGAATCCTATATCCGTATTTCCTGCAACAATATCCTTCTTTATATTATCGGTTCCCCAAGAGTCAAACTTCATATTTTTAATCAAATCTCTCATACGCTCTAAATCCAGAGTAGAAAGTGGATTTCCATAGGTATTTGTTAAAGGCTTTGTCTTTTCAAAATAACGGCTTGCAGCATAATATGCATGCTGATAGGAATCATACATAGAAACTCTTGTGCCTTTCGGAAGGGAATTTCTATCAAATAAGGAGCTCCATTGATTTTCAGATTCGATTATAGCATACTTAATTGTATTCTCGTATGTAGGTGGAACCTCTCCATCCTTTGGTAAATCCTCTTGCCTTGTAGAATACATAATTCCCCAAGTACCCCATAGATATGGGACAAAATAGTTTTGAATTGTACCAGCTTGATAAGTACTATCTTTTTGCTTAAGATTATTATCCATATCCTGCATTATAGATAAGACGCCCTTACGTATATTCGCCTTACCTTCTTCCGTATTTGGATTATAGCCAGACATAGAAAGCTTTGAAAAATCAATTTGCTGAAGCATTCCCTTCATGTACATCTTCTCAACCATATAGTCTGATGGACATACAACATCATATACCGTTGTACCTGCACTAACCATAGAATAGAAAATTTCATTAGAATCACCTAAATCCATACTTACGGTACAATTATATTTATCTTCAAATGCATCAATCATTTCCTCATCAATATATTCTCCCCAATTTAGAAATAATAGGGTTTGTCTTCCACTACAGGATGTTAATCCTAAAGCGAAGGCGGATGCAAGAAGGCTCCCATATACAAGCTTACTTTTGTTCATAAAGCTTTGCCTCCCTCTTCTTACGTAGATTCATGAATACTTTCTTAATCTTTACATCTAGATTGAATTTCTTATATACATTGAATAATACTACAGCTAAAATCATAACAGCTGTAACCATAGTAGAGAATGCATATACACCAGGGTATAGGCTCTTTCTACCAATGGATGCATAAATCCAAATAGATAATGTATTATATCCATTACCCTTTGTATAATAACCAACGACGAAATCCTCAAAGCTTATGGTAAATGCGAGTACCATACCAGAGAAGATTCCACCCTTAATTGCTGGAATAATTACCTTTAATACAGACCGAAATGGCTTAACTCCTAAATCGAGTGATGCATCAAGCATATTCGGATCAATTTCCTTCATCTTTGGATGAACGGATAAGAAAATGTAAGGTAATATGAAATAAATATGCGCAATTGTAATTGTCCAAAAGCCGAAGAATTTCTTATTTATAGTTAAGAACAATGAGAATATAAGCATTAAAGAAATACCAGTAACGATATCTGCATTTAATAATGGAATATTATTTAACAATAATAATCTATTCTTAATCTTTGGAGGTAGGTAATATGCACCTACTGCGATAAATGTACCAATTACTGTTGCAACCAAAGTTGCAATAATAGATGTCTTAAATGTATTTAAAATAGAATCATTTAAGGAGCCTTTTCCAAACATTTTTACATAATTTTGGAAGGTAAAGGATGCAAATTCAGTAGTAGAATCTGTTGAATTGAAGGACTGAATTGCAATAATGATTACTGCAAAATAAATCATGAAAATGGAAAATGCTAAAAGGATATATTTTAATATCTTCCATACCATCTTTAACGCCTTATAATCCTTATATCCATAATCCGATGCCTTAGCATAGGAATAATTAGAAGGATCATATGCTTTTACTTCTTCATTCATCATAGTAATGTTGAACCCTCCTTATCTGTCTTGTTAATGATTAGGATAGCTCCTAAAATGATAATTAAAATTACAATAGCTAAAACTGAGCCTCTATTATAACTCATACTCTTGAAGCTTTGTTCAATGATATTACCGATAAGTAATACATTACCATTACCAAGGATTTGTGGAATAGCAAATCCGGACATACAAGGTAAAAGTACCATAATAGACCCAGATACAATACCCTTAGAGGATAATGGGAAGGTAACATACCAAAACTTCTTAAAATCCGTCATACCTAAGTCTAAGGAGGCCTCATGAAGTAATGGATCTATCTTCTCTAAGGATGTATAAATAGGCATAATCATAAATGGTAAATAGGTAAATACCATACCAAGTAATACTGCCCAATCGGTACCAATAATACCATCCCCTACTGCAGGTAGGTTAAAAATATCTTGTAAAATATTATTTGGTTTAAAAATAGATGCTAAAGCATTAATTCTAAGTAATATATTTGTCCATGATGGTAATATTAACAATAATAAAACCATATATTTATTCTTTAATTTTGATTGATATAAGCTATACGCAACTAAATAGCCAAAGAAAATACAAATTACAGTAGTTAAAACTGCAAACCTTATCGAATTCCAAAATGCGATAAGTGTAGATTCTTCGGTAAGGATTGCAAAATTAGATATACTAAATGCCATTCCATCGAATTTAATTCCTTCTGTGTCTACAAACATTAAGAAAAACATTACAATCATTGGTACTACAGCAAGTAAGTATAACCAATAAAGGTAAGGCTTTGCCATTCGTTCAAGACGGTGAGAAACCTGATGTGCTGGAATGACCCTTTTTTGGTTGGTCTTCTGCATCTTAGTCTACCTCTTTTGACAAATCTTTTCTTCTTTCAATTTCTTCAACAGGAATTAGCTTCTTAGGAGAGCCATCAAGCTTCATAAGACAAATCTCATATGGGTCGATGGTTAAGCCGACAACCTCTCCCTTTTTAATATCCTCATAGGTGTGAACAACATATTCTACACCCTCAATATCAACTAGAAGTTCAAAGTGTACACCCTTAAAAATACTCGATGTAACAACGCCCTTAACCTTTGCCTTAGACATAGGAACAACATCCCAGTCCTCAGGACGAATAACTACATCTACAGGTTCCATATCATCAAATTCATATCCAACAACATAAAATTCTGCACCTAAGAACTTTACACGATTACGTCCAATATATACACCCTGGATTATATTAGATTCTCCAATGAAGTTTGCAACATAACGGTTGACAGGCTCATTGTAGATATCCTTTGGTGTACCAAGCTGCTGAATGATACCATCCTTCATAACGACAATACGGTCGCTCATTACCATAGCTTCTTCTTGGTCGTGAGTTACAAAGATAAAGGTAATACCTAAATTTCTTTGCATTTCCTTAAGCTCATATTGCATGTTTTGACGAAGCTTTAAATCTAGTGCAGATAGTGGTTCATCTAGTAATAAAATTTTAGGTTTTAATACGATTGCTCTTGCGATTGCTACTCTTTGCATTTGTCCACCGGAAATCTTATCGATGCTACGCTCTTCGAAGCCAGATAGATTTACCATCTCAAGGGCTGTCATTACAGAATCCCTAACACAAATTTTCAAATACTTGTTGATGTCAAAATAAGACACCTTTTTGGCTTTTTTTTCAGGGATACCTCTTCTAATTTTTTCTTCGATACAGCCCTGAATTACCTTTTCCTTTCCGCCATAGAATTCAATCATGAATTTTCTTCCACGGTTACGGATACCAAAGGCAACGTTATCAAAAACGTTCAAATGAGGAAATAGTGCATATCTTTGGAATACAGTATTAATAGGTCTTGCATATGCAGGAAGATTATTAATAATTTTTCCATTGACAATGATTTCACCAGATGAAGGATACTCAAATCCTCCAATCATTCTAAGTGTAGTTGTTTTACCACATCCAGAGGGACCTAGTAGAGTAACAAACTCATTAGGGTAGATGTCTAAGTTAATGCCATCTACAACGCAATTGTCTCCATAGTACTTTACTATGTTGTGCAATTCGATAATAGGTTGTGCCAACGCAGTTTACCGAATGAAAGACATGTGTCTTTCGAATTTCCTTTCCCAAAAATTTTCTTTGAATATTATAGAGAATATTCGTCTTTTTTTTAATCAAAACATAATTTGATAGATATATTATATTCTTAATTTTTCATAATGCAATAAAAATATTGGATTTTCCCAAGCAATGTAAGGGCTTTCAAAATGATATTCAAAATATGGTAAAATTTGAAAATAAAAAAAGAGGATAATTGACTTATCCTCGAATTTTATTAGTCTAAAATGTGATACAAGAAATATGGCACTTGCTCAAGCCAGCTAGGCCAATCATGAGGTCTATCATATCCCCAATAATCCACCCAAGCAGGTATGCCTAAATTCTTTAAGGCTTGATCTACCTTTCTTGTTTCTTCTAAGCAGATATCCTCCCATGCACCCTGGCCTACGCAAATGATAATTCTAGCTCTTTTGTATAGCTCAACATATGGATGATTGTTATGCATAACAATTAAAGAATCTAAAGGAGAATTTAAGAAGGTTAATTCATCTGCATAATCCTTAATGAAGAATCCAGAATGATAAATACCAGATAAGGCTAACACGTGATTGAAGATATCTGGTCTTCTTACTAAGAAGTTTAGTGCATGATATGCACCTAAGGATACACCGAATGTCATAATACCATCGGCTACTCCTCCACCATTACCTTTTGTATTAATTTCATATACTCTTGGTACAAATTCATTAATTATATAATTAAAATATGCTTCTTGTGCTAATATGCGGTCATGTGGGTTTTTCCAGTTCGCACTCCAAGATTCATTATCGAAAGAATCCACACAAAATACTTGGATTCTTCCTTGGTCGATATAATATTCCATAGCCCCAATTAAGCCATGATCCTCATAATCATAGAATCTTTTTGCCTCTGCAGGAAATGCAATACAAGGCTTTCCGGCATGGCCAAAAACTTTAAATTCCATATCTCTTCCCAAAATATTACTATATTCCTTGTAATATTCAACCTTCATATTATCACTCCTTGTGCCTTTTTTCACCTAAAATTGTTACAGTCATATTTGGCTCAACGCTTGTTGTAATAAATACATTAGAGCCTAGGGTTGTATTTTCTCCAATAATGGTTTCACCACCAAGTACGGAAGCACCTGAATAAATTGTTACATTGTCCTTAACCGTTGGGTGACGCTTTGTTCCCGAAAGCTTTTGCCCCTCTCTTAAGGATAGTGCGCCTAAGGTTACACCTTGATATAATTTTACATGCTTTCCGATAATAGTTGTTTCACCAATGACGATACCTGTACCATGGTCTATAAAAAAGTAAGAATCAATTTCTGCACCTGGATGAATATCTATACCTGTTTTACTATGTGCATATTCCGTTAAAGCTCTAGGTAAAATAGGCACCTCAAGCTTATATAGGACATGAGCAATTCTATAAGTAAAGATAGCCGTTAATCCAGGATAAGTTAAGATAATTTCTGATTTTGTTTTTGCAGCAGGATCCCCATCAAATAACGCTTGTAAATCTGTTTGAAGATAAGAATCAATTTCTGGAATAAAGTTAAAGAAGCAATCGATCATGTTTTCACATAATAAAGAGTTCTTCGTTATTCTTTCTACTGCTCTTAATAGCTTATGCAAGAAATATTTTATTGCATCAATTTTTTCATCAATATAATCACTCAATATATTTACATGCTCTACATATCCTGGGAATAACAATCCCTTCATATTATCTAAAAAGCCAACGACATCATCTTGTTGGAGAGCATCATCTGTGATTTCCCCCATTTTCTTGGCTTTTAACCAATTTTCAAATTTATCGTTCATAATAATCACTCCGTTTCTTACATTATAACTTTTTTTGAAGGTAATTCAAACTATAAAAGCATTTTCCGTATTAAATTTCATAAGAATTATTATATAATGTTACCTAGGAGGATTCTTATGAAAACAATTGAACCTAGCATAATCACAAATGAGGTTAAGCGCCTTGCCATTGAGGCTGCAACCTATATAGAGAGTGATGTTTTAAATGCTATAGAATGTGCTAAAAATAAGGAATGCGGTTTAGCAAAGTCTATTTTAGAGCAAATTATAGAAAATGATTGCCTTGCAGAGAAGGAAAACATCCCTATGTGCCAGGATACAGGTATTACTATCGTTTTTGTTGAAATTGGGAATGAGGTATATATCCCTGGTGATATTTATAAAGCCATTAATGATGGAGTATCCTTAGGCTATAGGGAGGGCTATTTAAGAAAAAGTGTAGTGAAATCTCCTTTAAATAGAATCAACACAAAGGATAATACTCCTGCAATTATACATATTAAGCATACCTTAGGCGATAAGCTTAAAATCACACTATGCCCTAAGGGTGCAGGAAGCGAAAATATGAGTAGGGTAAAAATGCTTGTTCCTGCCGATGGCATAGATGGAATTAAGAAATTTGTACTTTCTACGATCAAAGAGGCAGGAGGTAGACCTTGTCCACCATTAATTGTTGGCGTTGGTATCGGCGGAGACCTAGAAAAATGTGCATTATTGGCCAAAGAATCCCTTTTAAGACCAATAGATGATGAATCAAGTGATTCGGATGCAAAAGCCCTAGAAAAGGAATTATTTGAAGAAATTAATAAGCTTAATGTAGGACCTATGGGACTAGGTGGTAAAACTACAGCACTAGCAGTTAAGGTTAATCTATATCCTTGCCATATTGCATCCTTACCCGTTGCTGTAAACATTCAGTGCCATGCATCAAGACATAAGGTGGTGGAATTATGATCATTAAATACCCCATGGATAAGGAAAAGCTTAAGGAATTAAAGGCTGGAGATGTTGTTGAATTTGAAGGTGTTATTTATACAGCAAGAGATGCAGCCCATATGAGAATGAAAAAAATGCTTGAAAATAAGGAAGCATTACCTGTAGATTTTAATGATGTATTTATATATTATGCTGGTCCAACACCAACCAAGCCTGGTCATGTCATTGGTTCTATTGGACCTACGACCTCATCTAGAATGGATGCCTTCGCACCAATGATGAAGGAATTAAATGTTACGGCTACTATTGGTAAGGGACCAAGAGATGAGGACTGTACAAAGTATTATCAAAAGAATCATATTCTATATTTTATTACGACTGGCGGATGTGGTGCATTATTATCTAAGGCCGTTAAAAAGGCTAAGGAAGTTGCCTTTTTCGATTTAGGACCTGAATCCATTAAAAGGCTTGAGGTAGAAGGCTTTAAAATGATTTTAGCTATTGATTATTATGGAAATAATATATTTGAGGGGTAAAATTATGGATTTGAAGGAAAGAGCATTAAAGCTTCATGAGGAAAATCATGGAAAGCTTGAAATGAAATCAAAGGTAAAAATTGAAAATCAAGAGGATTTGTCACTAGCCTATACACCTGGTGTTGCATATCCTTGTAAGGAAATTGAAAAAGATAAAAATTTATGCTATACCTATACAGCAAAATCAAATACTGTTGCAGTTATTACGGATGGTTCTGCAGTTTTAGGGCTTGGTAATATTGGACCGTATGCTGCAATTCCTGTAATGGAAGGGAAATCTATATTACTTAAGGAACTTGCAAATGTAGATTCCTTCCCTATTTGCTTAAAAACACAAGATGTTGAAGAAATCATTAAAACCGTTAAATATTTAGAGCCAACCCTTGGCGCAATCAATTTAGAGGATATTTCAGCACCAAGATGCGTTGAAATTGAAAGAAGATTAATCAAGGAAATGGATATTCCTGTATTCCATGATGATCAGCATGGTACTTCTATTATTGTTGCTAGTGCATTTTTAAATATTGAAAGATTTACCAAAAAGCCTCTAAAGGATATGACTGTTGTATTATCTGGTACTGGTGCTGCTGGATCGATGGTTGCAAGAATGCTTAAGAAAATTGGTGTTGGTAAGATTTATGCTTATAACATTAATGGTGTTGTAGATAAGAATAAATATGATTCCTATGACTTCTTAATAAAAGAATTAATAGATGATGGAATCTTTGATACACCTAAAAATCATGATAATACATTAAAATCCATTATGGTTGGTGCGAA
>CAMEKD010000069.1 GCA_945920825.1 uncultured Anaeroplasma sp. | reverse complement strand
CAGAAAGAGATGTCTGTAAATAGTTATCAGACAGAAGATAACTTCCATCAATATTAATCCGGCCTGGAACATCGGCTTCAAAATGAGAATAATCATACCCTTCAAAAGAAAAGTCCATGGAATCTTCACCAGGAGTTAACGTAAACTGAAGGGCTGTAAGAACATTTTCATCAATAAACAGCTGAGGAATGAATGCCATAAAACCTTTTCTTAACGGATCGCAACAAACTTCTGTTGAAATAAAAGCTCCGTTTGACAACTGGATTTTTTCAATTTCAAGAAGACCGGAAACATTAAGGGTTTTAAAAATAAGATTCAAGTTTCCGTCAATATCATAGTCTTCTCCAGAAAGTGACAATTCTGTAATATTGATTTCCCTGTCATTACCGGAAAATGCAATTTTTACAGATCCGCTTCCAGGAAGAATACTTTCAGGAACGAAAACTTGTGTTTCTGTTGAATAATCAAGTTTTTTATCATTTACATCAAAAAGGACATTGGTATTAGTTGTAAGCTTCAAATCATCAATCTTTTTAAAAATACTGCTTTTCCGGTTCATCTGCATAACAGAAGCTGCCGTCATTTCTGTTGCTTTAACAGAGCCTTTAGCCTTTCCTTCCGACAGATTATATGAAAAAGAAATTCCAAGAGGAAAAGTATTTTTTATTGTTGAACAGGAAATCTCTGGCGATGATTTTAGCATTAATGGTTTTTTCTTATCTGTTGGAATTGGTGCTTTAGCTGGTGCTATTATGCCAAATAATTTTAATGCAAAAAAAATGACAGGTATATATAAGACTTCAAAGGACTATTTAAAAACTTTAGTATCCCCAAAGAAAATAGCCATGTATCAGGGAAAGATAAAAGATGTTTATATTACTATTGCTAAGAAAAGTGCATTTTATGCAATAGGTAGTGCTGCAACTAATGCTTCCGATGAAGTCAGTGAATATATTTTTGGAGAATTATTAGGGTGGTTGTAAGATGATAAAAGGACTAGAATTGTTTCAAATTATTCAATTTTATTACACAATTGCAGTTACACTTTATGTAATTCCCAAATATATCTATCATCTAAAAAAGAAAACATTAGTTTTATTCCCGATTTTATTAATAGTTTCTTTGGTGATGGCAGGAGATATTATTCTTATAGATTTTTTTGGATTTTACATTTTTCATAATTATTATGAAGAAATAAATGGTGGAGTATTAGGCTGGATAATCTCTTCATCGATTTGTTTTGTCATATATCATTTTTGTTATTGGTTAATGTCTACTTTATATATTGATGTTAAGCCTGAAACCCTAATCGTTCATAGTGTGTTTTTTTCGAAAATGAAAATTGAAAAGAAAGATGTAGTTTTTTCTGAATCATATTATTGTTTTATTCCAAGGGAGTTTAATATGAACGAGATATTGTTAATAACTTTGAAGGATGGAAGAAAATATAAACTAGGATTTGATGCATTTACTCACGTAGGTAATGATAACCTGCTTTTGAAATGGTTCAAAAAGGCAAAACAACTTACTTATAAAGATAAAGATAAATTTCAAGAATTAATGAAAACAAATAAATATAAATCATTAACATTCAAATTATTTTGATTATTATGCGAGGAAGGGTGTTAAAAAAGCCAACGAGGGCTTTGTCCCCTTTGTACTATTTTAAATACAAATGTAAATAAGCTTTATTGATATGGTGGTGGAATAAATAATGAGTGCAAAAAAGAAGTTTTAAATAATTTTCTTTAGTATCCTACCTTTGCATATTTTTGTTGCGATACTTTTAGTTGCTCAAGTAGATATAAAACAAAAAGAAGAAAGATTAAAAGTTGAAGAAATTATTGATTCTGTTGGAGTAGATGATAGATTTGCTTATCGTCACCTTTCTTCTAGCATAGATTATAAGAATCAAGATTATGGAAATTATATAGTAGATAATGCTGATATAGAAACAGATTTTGTTTGCGAAGACTATATTGTATATCGGTTAACTAGGTATAAAAGATATGATTATTATTCAATTGATTCCAATGGATATAGTAAATTTTTAATAACTACGAATTTAGCTTTAAGCTTTAAGTATTATAAAGATAATGCGTTTTATATGATGAATGAAGATGATTTCTTTGTTTATGATATAAAAACAGAAGCTTTTAATGAAATATCTTTTAATGATTATTGTGAAGCTTTAGGACTTTCTTATTATGTGTCTTTAAATAGAAATAATTTGATTAAATTATATGCAGTAAATAATAGTAGAAGTAAAGTTATTTCCTTTGATGAATTAAGACAAAATGAAGTAATAGATAATTTATTCAGATTGAAAACAGAATTATTTTTTGAAGACTATTTCATTTTGAATAATACATTATTCATAACAATTTATATAGATACATATCACGGAATTGTTGTTGAATATAATATCTTAGATGAAAGCTTTGATGTTGTGGATAAGATTATTGAAATGGATTGGAATAATGATTTTATACTCTTTTATCTTGAAAATGGAATATCTTATCCTATGGAGTACCTATTCGATGGAAATGAAGTAAAAAATATATAGAGTCAAAGAAAGGAATGAATTAATAGAATAAGATCTATTTGAATTCAATTAGTGTAATAGTATGAGCAGAGGTAAAAAGAAGTTTCTGATTATTTTCTTTAGTATTTTATCAGGAATAGGCCTTATATATGGAATACTAATGCTGACTGTTTTTTTGGTGGATAATTACCAAGAAAAGGAAGATCAAGAAGCACTTGACGGTATTCAAGTTAATAATAATCTTATCTATTCGTCAAGACAGGATAGTATTCTTTATAAATCAAAGGAATATACTCTTAGTAAATATTTAGGAGACAATAATTGCATAGAATACATATGCGAAGATTATATTATATATAGCAAGGATATGAATCAGCAATATAGTTATTTTTCTATAGATTCTAAAGGGGAATCCACTTTATTGTTTAATTCTAATGTATATTTGATATGGAACTTTTATAAAGATGGTGTATTTTATTTAAATCACATCAATGATTTCTATATATACGAGTTTGGCTTTGAAAATGTTCAGTCTATTCTTGAAGAAGATTATATTAAAAGAAAAGAAGAAGATTACAAAATTGTTCAAATGAATAATACCAGCTTGAATATAATAGATAATCATACAGGAAGTAGTAAAAAGGTACTCATCAATGATTTGAAGCAAAATGATACAATTTCTAAACTATCAGGTGGAGGATTATTCATTAGTGATTATCTTATATATGGTAGTTATATTTATATAGTAATATATTTTAATGAATCTCGTTCCATAGTAGCTCATTATGATTTCGATCTAAATGAGATTACCGTTGTAGGTAAGGCTTTAGATGGTTTTTGGGATTATACATTTAGAGCGTTTTATCTAGAAAATGAGGTGTGCTTCCCTTTAGAAGCATTAATTGGAAAATAGAAATAAGATAAAAGTATTGAAACGCTAAGAGAATAACATACAATAAATAAGGATGAATGATTAAATTCCGTTAAATCAGGAGAAAATGTCATTCATCCTTTTTTTAAAGTGGTATAAAACACATTACAAATATGCCAAAACAATTGAATTTCACAATCCATTTTGCTTTAAATGAAAACACTTGTTTTTTCGTATGATGAGCAGGTATTTGAAAAATATATATAAATTTTTTTAGAATGGTTATCATCTTAAAATTTAAAAAGGATTCAAACGAATGTTCTTTGAAGGAAATATGATGAACGACTTGAATTCATATCATTAATTTCCTTTTAATTAAAAGAATTTCTGAAAATAATCGAAATTCTTTCGGAAATGTTTGAACACTTTTGAAAGTTCGTTAAGTTCAAATGTTTTACTTGTAATGACTTATAAAAAGACTTAAACTAAAAATGAATATAATTCATTTGGAGGAAAACTATGGAACAAAAAAGATGTGCTGGTGTTTTATTACACATAACTTCACTACCATCAAAGTATGGTGTAGGTACTTTAGGAAAGGAAGCCTTTGATTTTATCGATTTTTTAAAGAAATCAAATGTTTCGATTTGGCAGGTATTGCCTCTTGTTCCTACGAATTATGGTGATTCACCATATCAGTCTGTATCATCTACAGCATTGAATTATTATTTGATTGATTTTGATATTTTAAGACAAAAGAAGCTTCTTAAGAAGGAAGATTATGAGAATGTGTTCTTTGGAGATGATCCTTTAAGAGTAAATTATGCAGCATTATTCGAAAATAAAACTCTAGTTTTAAGAAAGGCTTTCAATAATTTCAATAAGGAAAATCGAAATTTCAAGAAGTTCGTTAAGGATGCTGAATATAATGATTTTGCTGTATTCATGACCATTAAGGCTATGCATGAATATAAATCCTGGGATTTATGGGATGAAAAATATAAGAATTATTCAGAGGAATTAGAAAAAGAAGTCATCGAAAAATATAATGATGATTATTTATTCTGGGTATGGACTCAATTCGAATTTGTAAATGAGTGGAAGAAGCTTAAGGATTATGCCAAAGAGGCTGGCATTAAAATCATGGGTGATATGCCTATTTATGTAGCTTATGACTCTGTTGAGGTTTGGAAGCATCCTGAATTATTCGATTTAAATCCAGATAAGACAAAGCATTTGGTTGCAGGATGTCCACCAGATATATTCAGTGAGGATGGACAGCTATGGGGTAACCCATGCTATAACTGGGCATACCAAAAGTCTAGAGGATATAAGTGGTGGACTTATAGAATTAATGCAAACTTCAAGTTTGTCGATATGCTTCGTATTGACCACTTTAGAGGCTTTGACCGTTATTATGCAATTCCTGCAGAGAATAAGAATGCGAAAATTGGTGAATGGCTTGACGGTCCTAAGAGTGATCTATTCAAGGATAAGCTTGATTTAAATATTGTCGCTGAGGACTTAGGTGTTATCGATGATGGTGTAAGAAAGCTTATGGCAGATACACAATATCCTGGTATGAAGATTTTGGAATTTGCATTCGATGGATCTTTAGAAAATGAACACTTACCAAGCAACTATAAGAAAAATCTATTATGCTATACAGGTACACATGACAATATGCCACTTTATCAATACATTTTAGATTTAAATGAAAGAGAATTTGAAACATTTAAAGCAGGAGTAAAAAGAGAAGCAGACCTATTAGGCGTAAAAATGCATGGAGAGGATGCAAAGGGTATCGAAGAGACTGTTGTTGAAATGGCCTTCGCATCTATTGCAAATATTGCAATTGTTCCTATACAGGATTTATTATGCCAGGATGGCTCAACAAGAATGAATTTACCATCTACAGTTTCAACAGATAACTGGAGCTATAGATGCAAGAAATCCTATTTCTCAGATCATATTACAGAAATGCTAAAGGACTACATTAAAAAATATAATCGCTAACGATTTGAATTCGACTCAAATCACTGTTTACCTCTTTTTTCTTTGGGAGGCTCCAACCAAGGAGCCTCTCTTTTTATCTTTAGGAGAATAACTGAAATGAAATTTGTTATATTTGATTTATATGGCACATTAATGAATATACATACGGATGAAGAAAAGGAATCCTTTTGGATACATTTAGCGAATGCATTCAAAAAATATAAGAAATATGATCCTTCCATACTTAAAGAAGAATATTTAAATTTATGTATGGAGCTACAAAAGGAAAAGGAAGAAATTGAAATATTAGATGTATTCCATATTCTATATCCTATGATAGATGCAGTAAAGGTGTCTGAAACCTTTAGAAGGCTTTCTACAGATTTTATACATCCTTATTTTGGTGTAAAAAGATTACTAAAGAAATTAAGAAATGAAGGATATAAAATCTATTTATTATCCAATGCACAAGCATCCTTTACCAATTGGGAATTAAATAAATTTCATATGATTCCTTATTTTGATGGGATCTTTTTATCAAGTGATTTAGGAATAAAAAAGCCGAATCCTTTGTATTATAAAAAGCTAATAGAAAAATATTCTATAGATGTATCTAATGCCATAATGATAGGTAATGATTACAATAATGATATATTACCTGCAAAGGAATTAGGGCTAAAAACCATTTATATAGAATCGAATCAGTCTTATTTTATAGACACAAAGGATAAAATAGTGAACTTTTCATACAAAAAAGTATTGAATCGAATTCATGAGTTATTGTAAAAGAATCTTTAAGAAGGTGATTTGATGAAGGAGAATGTATTTCGTAAAATAGTATTCTTATTTATTCCTATATTTTTAGAATTACTATTAGTAAATTTATTATCTAGTGTAGATACATTAATGCTTACTAGATACAATGAATTATGTGTGGATGCTGTAGGTGCATCAAATTCCACCCAAGCCTCTCTTACAACGCTACTGATTATTTCATCGAATGGTGTGTCTATTGTTGTAGGACAGTTTTTAGGCGCCGGAAAGAATAAGGATTCAAAGCTAATTCTTGCCCAAGGAGTATTCTTTAATTTTTGCTTAGGACTTTTACTGATGGTCATTTTCTTCTTTGGAAATGGCGCCTTGCTTAAAATGGCCAATACAAAGGATGAATTCTTTGAATATGCCAAAACCTATATGAGAATTTGTTCTGTTGCTTTACCATTTCAAGCGGTGACTCAGGTCATTAATGCAAACTTTAGAGCTTATGGCAAGCCATTTTATATGACGATTGTATCGATTGTATCGAATTTAATCAATGTTTTACTAAATTGGCTATTGATCTTTGGCGTAGGTATCTTCCCAGAGCTTGGTATTGCAGGTGCGGCTATCGCAACCGCTCTAAGCATGATGTTTAAAACATTATGTGGTATCATATTAAATCATTTCATTTTAAAATGTCCTTTAATACCAAGAAAAATAGATCATCGTATTTTAGGTGCCATCATTAAAATTGGTGGTCCATCTGCACTAGAAACAGTTACCTATTCCCTATGTGCATTCTCTCTTACGGCAGCCCTTCATACACTACCTGTAGAAGAGGTAACCTCTAGGGTTTATATCAATTTAGTGTTAGGATATATTTATATGTTCTCAAGCGCTCTTGCCGCATCGAATTCTATAATGGTTGCAAGATATGTTGGATCTCACCAATACCAAGAAGCGAAAACTTTAACCCTAAAGGTTACTTTAATTGGCTTATCCATTATACTATTTTTAGTATCTATGATTAATATCTTTGAAGAGCCTTTATTTACTTTAATTGCGAATGGAGATGCCTATAATCCAATCATTAAGAGTGTTTTACCTATGGTATTTATACTTGAGATAGGTAGATGTATAAATTTAATTATCATCAGTGCCCAAAAGAGTAGCGGTGATGTATTATTCCCATTGATTTTAGCTATTGTTTCTATGGTTGTTGTCATGGCTGGTGGTGCTTGGATATTTGCGGTAGTATGTAAACTTAATTTATCTGGAATTCTTCTAGCTCAAGGCTTAGATGAACTCGTAAGGGGTATTATTTCATTGATTCGTTGGTTTAGTGGAAGATGGATGAATAAATCCCTAATTAAGGAAGATAAGAAAGAGCCTTTGGAAGAAAAAACTACAGAAGAAGGAGTTTTAGAAATCCATGAAAAAAGAAAAAAGCTGTGGTGCAGTTTTATACAAGATAGTAGATGGTATAAGATATTATTTAATCGAAAAGATGCAGCTCGGTCATTACTCTTTGGTTAAGGGACATGTAGAGGGGAATGAAACAGAAGTAGAAACTGCATTAAGAGAAATAAAAGAAGAAACTCATTTAGATGCGATAATCGATACAGGATTTCGCCATAGGATTACCTATTCTCCTAAGCCTAATGTCATTAAGGATGTCATCTTCTTTGTTGGAAGAATAACAACAGAGGATGTTAAAGCACAAGAAGAAGAGGTTAAAGAAATTTACTTCTTAAAATTTAATGAAGCATTAGATATCCTAACTTATCCATCCGATAAGGAAATTCTAAAGCTTGCTGAAAATTACCTAAAAAAATAAAGGAATGCTCTGCATTCCCTTATTTTTTGAATTTCTTTGTGATTTCCTCGACTAAGCATTTTGGTACATATTTTTCAATGCTAACGCCGAAGGCAACAAGCTCCTTAATTGCACTAGATGAAATAATTTGATTCTTGGCCTCTGGCATCAACAATATCGTTTCAACATCAGGATAAATATCCTTATTGTATTGGAATAAGGAGAATTCTGCTTCAAAATCAGAATAATTTCTCATTCCACGAAGGATGACATTAATGTTATTTTCCTTACAATAGGATACAACTAAACCAGAATAAGAGGTAATGACGATATTTGAAATTCCCTCTGTTACCTTCTTTAGCATAGAAATTCTTTCTTCGACACTAAAGGAGGATTCTTTCTTAATATTATACGAAACTACAATATGTAATTCATCAAAGAGCTTTGAAGCTCTTTTTATTATATCTAAATGTCCATTAGAAATAGGATCAAAGGATCCAGGATATATGGCTTTTCTCATATTACACCTCACAAAATAATTATATATCATGGTATAGCATTTGTCATTAAATTTTCTTTTGGTATGAAATTGTTTTTGAATTGCTTATTAAAACTCATTATATTTTATGATATAATGATTTTATATTGGCGGTGAGATTATGATAGTTATAGCAACAAATAATAAAAATAAGGTTTATGAATTTAAAAGCTTATTTGGAA
This sequence comes from uncultured Anaeroplasma sp., assembly GCA_945920825.1. Taxonomy (GTDB): domain Bacteria; phylum Bacillota_I; class Bacilli_A; order Acholeplasmatales; family Anaeroplasmataceae; genus Anaeroplasma. The sequence continues at coordinate 180 of CAMEKD010000069.1, read as the reverse complement.
GTGAACATATCGAATTTAAAACCTTAAATGAAATGGGTTATAATAAGGAAATCATTGAGGATGGAAAAACATTCAAGGAAAATGCAATTATTAAAGCAAGACAGGTTTCATTAGATTTAGGGGTCATTGCAATTTCAGATGATTCAGGCCTTATGGTGGATGCCCTAGGTGGAGCCCCTG
>CAMEKD010000068.1 GCA_945920825.1 uncultured Anaeroplasma sp. | reverse complement strand
AATTAAATCGCAGCGTGGACATAGCTCATCAACGCTTACAAATGGTACAATCATCCTACATCTAGCACAGGTTCTACCCTCTGCAGGTGTAACTTCTACCTTGAATTCATCACCATCAACGAATTCAATCTGAGAAACGATTAATAATGTAGCTACATTATCCTTTACTACCTCAAATACCTTTTTCGCATCAGCATCTAATGTAACGGTAAGCTTTGCATTAAAGCTCTTACCGATAACCTTAGCACTTCTTGCATCCTCTAAAGCCTTAAGCACAATATCACGATATTTCATGAATTCATCATATTTTTCTTCAAGGTCATCTTGAATATCTTCTACTTCGGGCATATCGGTTAAATATACATCCTCTGCACTCTTAAATGGTAGACAATCATATGCCTCACTCATCGTATGAGGAAGGATTGGAGATAATAATTTAATTAAAGAATCGACAATCTTATAGAATACAGTTTGTACAGATAATCTTCTATTGGATTTAGGATCTTCAATATATAGAATATCCTTTGTGAAATCCAAATAGAATGCAGATAAGGTAGAGGATACATAATTCAGTACCGTCTTATAAACATCACCAAAGCGGAAGGTATCATATCCATCCTTTACCTCCTTGATGAATTTATTAAGCTTAATTAGCATATACTTATCTACAGATTCAAGCTTAGAGTAAGGTAGTGAATCACTAGGATTGAAATCCGATACATTCGAAAGTAAGAACTTTAATGTATTACGAATCTTTCTATAGGATTCAGATACCTGTTTTAAGATATCTTGAGATAATGGCATATCGGATTGATAGTCTACACTTGCAACCCATAATCTTAGAATATCTGCACCATTGGTATTGCATACCTTAATAGGGTCAACGGTATTACCTAGGGATTTTGACATTTTTCTTCCCTCTCCATCAAGAGTAAAGCCGTGGGATAGGACTGCCTTATAAGGTGCAGTACCTGTAGTTGCTACTGCAGTAATAATAGATGAATTGAACCATCCTCTATACTGATCACTACCCTCAAGGTATAAATCGCATGGGTAAGGTAGGCCTCTTCTTGCTAGGGTTGAATAGGAAGAACCTGAATCAAACCAAACATCCATAATATCCTTTTCTTTCTCGAACTTGCCGTTTGGAGAATGTGGATTTGTATAACCCTCTGGTAATAAATCCTTTGCTTCTTTCTCAAACCATACGTTAGATCCATACTTCTCAAACAAATCCGCAACGTGAGCTAAAACATCCTGATCTAGGATTTCTGTTCCATCCTCTGCATAGAATACAGGAATAGGTACTCCCCAAGCACGCTGGCGTGAAATACACCAATCATGACGATCGCGAATCATATTGGAAATACGAACCTCACCCCATGCTGGAGTCCATTCTACATCATGAATTGCCTTAAGAATATCCTCCTTGATAGGATCGATGGAAGCAAACCACTGTGGGGTTGCTCTAAAGATAACTGGCTTCTTTGTTCTCCAGTCATGAGGATAGCTGTGGGTGATTGGATCTAATAATAATAAGGATCCACATGCCTTTAAATCTTCAATAATTGCATCCTCAGAATCATCATAGAACATACCGGCATACTTGCCTGCATTTTCCATCTGATAACCATGATGATCCACGCAAACTAAAACATCAAGTCCATATTCCTTACCAGCAATGTAATCCTCCTCACCATAGCCTGGTGCGATATGTACGAAGCCAGTACCATCGGTTGTAGTAACATAATCCGCGTTGATAACAGGTTGAATTCTATCATAAATAGGTAGGATATACTTTAAATCTAGTAAATTCTTACCATATTCATAGCCTAAAACATGAACATCCTCTAAAGAAAGCTTTGCCTTTAGGGATTCAAGTAAATCGGCTGCACAAACCATTCTTCCCTTATTCGAATCAAATACAACATATTGAATATCTGGTCCAGCACAAACGGCCAAGTCACCAGGAATTGTCCATGGTGTAGTTGTCCAAACTAAGAAGGATGCATCCTTAAACATTCCCTCTCCATTTGCAATAGGGAACTTAAAATAAATAGACTTAGATGTAATATCATGATATTCAATCTCAGCCTCAGCTAAGGCAGACTCACTTGATGGAGACCAATATACTGGCTTTAAGCCCTTATAAATTAATCCCTTTGCTGCCATTTTAGCAAATACTCGAATCTGATCTGCTTCAAAATCATGAGTTAATGTAATATATGGATTTTCATAATCTGCAAGTACACCTAATCTTTTGAAGCCAACCATCTGACGGTTTACCTGCTTATAAGCATATTCCATACATAAATTACGGAATTCAGCAATAGGCTTATCTCTTCTAGATACACCACTCTTTTGGAGTGCATTCTCAATTGGAAGACCATGCGTATCCCAACCAGGATAATATACACTCTTATAGCCATTCATATTCTTATAACGAACGATAAAATCCTTTAAAATCTTATTTAATGCATGACCTAGATGAATATCACCATTTGCGTATGGAGGTCCATCATGTAATGTATATTCTCTTTTTCCTTCATTCTTTTTGATAACCTTATGATATAAGTCCATCTTCTCCCATTTTTCTTGGATTAATGGTTCCTTATTATTTAGATTACCACGCATTTCAAAATTCGTTTGACCCATAAATAGGGTGTCTTTGTAATCCTTCATATTCTTCCTCCTCATAAAAAAAATCCTTAAAGCATATGCTCTAAGGACGATTTAGTCGCGGTACCACCTTAGTTCCATATATAAATATATATGGCACTTCATTACTTTAACGCAGCAGGCGGGTATAGCTTATCCCTATACAGGCGCGCGACACGCTCCAACCATACTAGAATTTACTACTTTTCACCCTCTGTAGCTCTCTTATCAAAGTCTAATTGTACCTTTCGTTTGGGGTCCTAACCTTTAATACAAATGAATTATACTATTTTTTCTATCTAAAGTAAATAATTAAAAATTTTTTTGTTATAAGAAAAGGACTTAGCACTAAAGCTAAATCCTATTTTTCTATTCAAGCTCAAAGGCACCAGTATATAGTTGATAATATACGCCCTTTTGTTTAATTAAATCCTCATGTGTACCACGCTCAATTATATGGCCATGATCTAATACCATAATGGCATTTGAATTTTGTACAGTAGATAATCTATGAGCAATAACGAATACGGTTCTACCATTCATAAGACTATCCATACCTCTTGAAACTAAAAGTTCTGTTCTTGTATCAATAGAGGATGTTGCCTCATCTAAAATCATTACAGGGGCATCCGCTAGAGCCGCTCTTGCAATAGAAATCAATTGGCGCTGACCTTGGGATAGCTGAGATCCATTACTTGTAAGCATTGTATTAAAGCCATCTGGTAGTCTTGTAATGAAATCATAAGCATTTGCAATTTTTGAGGCCGCTTCAATTTCTTCCATAGTAGCATCAAGCTTACCATACCTGATATTATCCGCAACGGTACCTGTAAATAGATTGGTATCCTGAAGTACAATACCAATCGATTTTCTTAAATCTGCCTTCTTAATCTTATTAATATTGATACCATCATATCTTATCTTACCATCTGCAATATCATAAAAGCGATTGATTAGATTTGTAATGGTTGTCTTACCTGCACCAGTTGCACCAACAAAGGCAATCTTTTGACCTGGCTTTGCATAAATGTTTACATCATGTAATACAAGCTTTTCAGGTACATAGCCAAAATCTACATCAAAAAGACGAATATCACCCTTTAATTCTGTATAGGTAATGGTGCCATCCGCCTTATGTGGATGCTTCCATGCCCAATGTCCTGTATGCTTATCACATTCCTTAATAGTACCATCCTCTTCGATTGTACAATTTACAAGAGTGACATAACCATCATCTACTTCCGTCTTTTGATCCATTAAATCAAAAATACGAGAAGCACCAGCCATAGCCATAACGACCGCATTTAATTGCTGGGAAATTTGGTTGAATTGGTTACCGAATTGTCTTGCCATACCTAAGAAGGTAACGGCAATACCAATCGTTAATGCTTGAGATTCTGTATTACCAAAGCCTCTTAAGGATAAATTAGGTACATTGTTAATAACGATTAATACACCTACAATCGCAACTAAAACATAAAGTAGATTTGCAATATTATGAATGATAGGTACAAGCATATTTGCATAAGCATTTGCGGCAAAGGAATTATGATTTAATTCCTCATTTAGAATTTCAAATTCTGCCTTAGATTTTTCCTCATGACAGAACACCTTAACGACCTTTTGTCCGTTCATCATTTCTTCGATGAATCCTTCGGTCTTAGCTACACTTTTTTGTTGTTTAATGAAGAATTTTGCACTTCCTCCACCAATCTTAGATGTCGTAAAGAAAATTAGCAATACGGCTAAAATTACAACTAAGGATAGCCAAATGGAATAATAAAGCATTACTGCAAACAATAAAATTACCGTAAGCATTACCTGAATGAACTGAGGTAGTGCTGAAGATACTACCTGACGGATGGCATCGACGTCATTCGTATAGGTAGACATAATATCACCATGCTGATTTCTATCGAAATAGGAAATAGGAAGCTTTTCCATATTCGAAAACATATCCGTTCTAATCTTATGTAGGAAGCCCTGTGTTAGAGAGCATAATAATTGCTGATATAAGGTAGATGCAAGTATTGCGACAATATAAATTCCACCAAGCTCTAAAATCAACTTGATTAGAGTAGGTCTTACTACCTCATATCCGCTACCCGCAACACTACCATTTGCTTGAATACCTGCATAAATAACATTATCAATAAACTGTGACATAAATACTGCAGCAGCAATAGAGCCTATCGCGGATAAAATAATACAAATAATAATGATAACAACATGTATAGGATACGTACGGAATACATATTTTAATAATCTAGAAAGTGTCTTTTTCGCACTAAAATTAGGATTTGGATTCTTCATACTTTTCATATTAAGCCACCTCCTTCATTGAAGCGCCTGCTTTATTTTGAGAATAATAAACCTCTTTATAAATTTCATTATTCTTTAATAATTCGTCATGAGTGCCTATAGCATCAATATGCCCATTATCCATAACGATAATCTTATCTGCATCCTGAATAGAGGATACTCTTTGGGCAATAATAATCTTTGTAGTTGAAGGAATGAATTCCTTAAAGCCCTTACGAATGATGGCATCTGTTTTTGTATCAACTGCACTTGTAGAATCATCTAGGATTAAAACCTTTGGATTTTTAAGTAATGCTCTTGCAATACATAATCTTTGCTTCTGTCCTCCAGATACATTGGTACCACCCTGCTCAATATAGGTATCATATTTATCCGGGAAGGACTCTATGAATTCACTTGCACATGCAAGCTTGCATGCATGCTTAATTTCTTCCATAGTAGCATTTTCGTTACCCCATTTTAAATTATCTGTAATGGTACCTGAGAATAATAAATTCTTTTGTAATACTACTGCAACATTATTTCTTAAAGTTTCAAGATCATAATCCTTAACATTTATTCCACCAACGAATACATTACCCTCTGTTGTATCATATAATCTTGAAATTAAATTAACTAAAGTGGTTTTCGATGAACCTGTTGAACCAATAATACCAACCGTTTCACCACTATTGATATTTAATGTAATATTCTCTAAAGAATTCTTCTTTGCATGAATAGAATACTTAAAGGATACATGATCAAAGGATACACTACCATCCTTAATCTCATAAATAGGATTTTTGGGATTTACAAGATCACTCTTTTCATCTAATACCTCTGCAATTCTCTTACCAGATTCAATCGCCATAACGATCATAACGACTACAAACGATAACATCATTAATGCCATTAACATTTGGAATCCATAGGTAGTCATCGACTGAAACTGTCCTACGGTTAATTCCGTAAATACATAGCTAAATGTACCATCGGATAATTGCTCTGAGGTTGTAGTATTAATAATAATCATAGAACCAATTAATAGAATAATGATCATATTGATATTCACTGCAGCCTGCATTGCAGGTGAGTTAAGGGCAATAATTCTTTCTGCGAAGGTGAAATTCTTTCTTAAATCATCACTTGCACGTGTAAATTTATCGATTTCATAATCCTCTCTTACAAAGGATTTCACTACTCTTATACCATCAATATTCTCTTTAACAGATTCATTTAATGCGTCATACTTCTTAAATATTCTTCTAAATACCTTCATTGCAGATAGCATAATCAATGCGATGATTATTGCTAATACAAAGAATACAATTAGGAATATCCAAGATAATTTAGGTGAAATCGTAAAGCACATCATAATAGAGAATATGATCATAAGAGGAGAACGGAAGGCCGTTCTTATAATCATCATATAAGCACTTTGTACATTCATTACATCTGTAGTCATTCGAGTCACTAAGCTTGATGCTTGAAATTTATCGATATTTGAAAATGAAAATTTTGTAATATTTTCATACATATCCTTTCTTAAGTTTTTAGCAAATCCAGCACTAGCCTTACTGCAAAAATAACCAGCTGCAGCTCCAAAGACTAAGGATAAAATTGCCATAACAACAATAATAATAGAGTACATTGTAAGTTCAGACATATTTTTATCATTGATTTGGTCTACAAGCTTTGAGGTCGCAAGTGGAAGCGCACATTCCATAACAGCTTCTAATGTGACAAATAATATAGATAAAATACTTGCCGTTTTATATTCTCTTATAGACTTCATTAATTTACGAAGCATTTTTCTTTCCTCCTAATATATTATTCTCAAGTTTATTCATAATAGATAAAAGATTATCTTTATCTTCTTTTGTTAAGCCTAATGTTAATCTTTCTTCAAAACTTTTTAAATCCTTCTTAACAGATTCCACAAACATTTTTGCATCATCTGTTAAAACTAATTGTTTTAATCTTAAATCATTATGAACGCTTTTTCTTATAATCATGCCCTTAGATTCCATTAAAGAAATCACCTTTGAGGCAGTAGATCTCGTGATGCCAAATTCCTTTTCTATATCCTTTTGAAATACAATTTCCTTTTCCGAAATATATACTAAAATAAAGCTGTTTGTACCACTTACTCTCTCTAGTGCTTCAATGGATTCTAATTTTTCTATTTTTCTTTTTATGATATTTGAAACATAATTGATTTTGCATCCAATAGCTTCCATTATATCCTCCTATAAATAGTTTGATATTCAACATTATAATTTTATAAAACTTAAAAATCAATATGATTCTTTGTATAACAAAATTATAAATAAAGTAAAGTGTTTTCATACGAATTCGTGTGTGATTGATACTTCCGTTCTTTTTTAAGTAAAGCCAGGCTTAACAACGAATAATATTAGAAAAGTAATATTTAATAAAACTTGAAAAAAGGCTGCAAGAAACTATTTGAGTTTCTTAACAGCCTCTCTTTTGTCTATAATAACTAGTTTTTTATTTGTAGATACATTTTTAATAAAGAAATCCATCATTTTTTCTTTGTCATTTTCAAATCCATCCTTTAAACAAAGTAAAACTTCCTTTGATTGTAGACGGATTTCAAATAAATCATCATACTCATATATTTTTTTGAAATCAAGATAAGAATAATTAATCTTCTTTTTCTTTCCGGAATTGATAATAATAATATCTACGCTTTTTTCCTTAAATGTAAAATCATAGGTCACACCATCCCTTATAACCTCAGGATTCTTGTTTTGTACATCCTTTGGTAAGCGAGAAAGCATAATAATATTATAAACACCTACGGCAAGTGTAAATAAAATGAAGATGGCACCCATAGTTATAAACTGACTATCTCTTCTTACAAAGCCAATGATAGTGAGTGGTGCACCAATAGCGAAAGCTATTGCAAAATAGATGTAATTCTTTAATATATTTCTTTTTCCTGATTGAAGCATGGAATGGAACGCTTGTTCTCCTGTTATATTGGAAATATTATGTACTACCATATAGAACTCCTTTTTTTAATTCGTCGTTATTATACTATATTTCATTCACAAATGAAATATTTATATACATGAAAAAAAGCCATGATTTCCATGGCATTTGTTTTATGTTGGCAGCAGCTATAGGGTTCGAACCTATGAATGTTGGAGTCAGAGTCCAATGCCTTACCACTTGGCTAAGCTGCTATGGATAAAAAGGTCCAATATTTCGGACAATACCTATTATATCACAAATATTTTCGTTGTAAAGTACCTTTTTTACTTTTTTATTTCATACTTTATTTATTATATAAATAAAAACCAAAGAGGTGCCAAAGCACCTCTTCATTTCATTTTTATTTATTACTTAATGCAGTAAATAGACTTCTTACCTGCGAATACAGATACACCAGGGAACTGTCCACGACCATTTAGATCATCTTCAATTCTCATTAACTGGTTGTACTTAGCGATACGGTCTGTACGAGATGCAGAACCAGTCTTGATCTGACCTGCGTTAGTACCAACAACGATATCAGCAATTGTAGTATCCTCAGTTTCACCAGAACGGTGAGAAACGATTGCAGTATAACCTGCTCTCTTAGCTGTTTCGATAGCTTCGAAAGTCTCAGTTAAAGTACCAATCTGGTTAACCTTGATTAAGATTGCATTAGCAACGCCAAGCTCGATACCCTTTACTAATCTCTTAGTATTTGTAACGAATAGGTCATCACCAACTAACTGAACCTTGTCACCAAGCTTATCCGTTAAATACTTCCAGCCTTCCCAGTCATCCTCAGCAAGACCATCCTCGATAGTAACGATAGGGAACTTCTCAACTAGGTTTGTATAGTAAACATCAACCATTTCCTTAGAAGTGAATTCACCCTTATCAGCCTTTAATACATACTTCTTAGTTTCTTCATTGTAGAATTCAGATGCAGCAACATCGATACCTAAGCAAATATCCTTACCTGGCTCATAACCTGCAGCCTTGATAGCCTCAACAACACGCTCGAAAGCCTCTGTGTTAGAAGTTAACTTAGGTGCATAACCACCCTCATCACCAACAGATGTAACATATCCGTTAGCCTTTAAAATCTTCTTTAATGCATGGAATACTTCAGCACCCCAACGAACAGCTTCCTTAATAGAAGGTGCACCAACAGGAAGAATCATGATTTCCTG
>CAMEKD010000067.1 GCA_945920825.1 uncultured Anaeroplasma sp. | reverse complement strand
ACCCTGGTGTTATTCCAGGTAGTGAGGATAATGAAGTAGAAGTATTCTTCCCAAGAGGAGAGATAGCTACTGCAATTGATAACATTTATGATTTAGCACAGCTTTGGGGTGTTCAGGGTGTTGATAGCGAAAATGGTAATTACTATTTTGCAGCTGATGGTACCTTAAACTCACTTGAAACTACATATGCTTCCTATGATGCATTAAATTATATTTCTGCTATTTATAATGAAGGCTTAATTCTAGATAATTTCTATGTATCTAGTGCAACACCTACATCTACAAGATTCTATGATCAATACTTCAAGAAGACTATGGAAAATCCTTCCTTTGGTTTCATGATGTATGATGATCCATCTATTGTAGCACAGGCTAATGATTCGGAATTCGCAAATACTCAAGGTATTCGTTCTGTATTACCTCCAAGAACTTATTGGTCAACAGAAAAGAATACTGCACTGCAACATTTATACGATAAGAACGGAATGACAATCACTGAAGGCAAGAGCTTAGTTCGTTACTATGAATCGAATAGATCCTTACAGACTACATCTTGGTCAATTCCTGCTTCATCTGATAGTGTTGATGCAGCATTAAGAATTATGGATTTCATGTATTCTAATGTTGGTCAATTAATTCAAAACTATGGTCCAGAAAATTACTGGATGAATAGTACACTGGATAGCAAGAAGGTATCTAATGACTTAGTAGCTGGTGAAGCAAATGCAATTATCAGTGATTATACAAGACTAGAGCTTGCATCTTCACAGCTTGATTTCTGGAGCTTCATGAGAGGCTACGTTGGAGCAACTCATGGCATCGGCTATGTTCGTCTAACTGGATTAAATCTACAGGTTACAAATAAGTATGGACGTGTTGGTTTAACCAATATTAATAAGGCTATTGAGGCTGGCGTATTAATGCATGCATCATCGAATGCCAAAAATACAGCAACAGCATCTACATTCGCTTGGAATCGTAGTGTTCCAACAGAATTTACAACAGCAGTTACAGATACAAGTGGTGAATGGGATGGTATCACAGGCTTCTGGGCTACAAATAAGGTTAATAAGAATGAAGGTTGGGTAAACTTAGTTGTTACACCTTATACTGAAGCAACAGCTCAAAAGATTTCTGCCGGTACAGATGAAACATTATTTGTAATTAAGACTGCTAAGAATGGTAGCAAGATTACTTATAAGGATGTGTTTAACCAGATGTCTGCAAGAAACAGCAAGTGCTTATGGTTATTAGCAAAATCCTTAGGTGATGCATGTGTCCCTGGATACATTAACCAGAAATAAACTGCAAATAATATCGGAGGTTAAAAATGAAAAAATTATTAAAACATATGAAACTCATTCATTTAATATTTCTGATCTTAGGTGGAGCAGTAATTATTTCTGCGTTACCATTTAAAACACAGTATAATACGATTTATGTAAATGTCGACGCTACAGGTATTGAAAATGCCTCTAGCGAAATGACAAATGCTATAAATCAGGATCAGAAATTATTATATGATTATTATAATTTGATTGGAGATAACTTCGACAATCATAAAACATTAGTTTATGATTTCCAAAATTCTTTGAATGTCGTAAACAATCTAATCCTATGGTTTGGAATTGTTCTTGTAATTGCTGCATTAGTACTATTCTTATTCCAAAACCATAAGAGAAAGATTTATTATGGTACAAATGTCCTTATGAGTGTTGTTGCAACACTTGCAACAGTCGTATTCGGAGTAATTGTTTTAATTCAGTTACTTGGTGCAATGGGCACTCGAGGTGCACATCTTGAATTATTTAATTCTGTTGCAGTACTTCAAAATTCCGATTTGAGAACAACCGCATACCAAGCTGCAGAAGCAGCAGGTGCAGCTGGAGCTAAGGATGCCTTAGCTAGCTACTTCTATGTTACAAGCACAACACTTGTATTCTATATGATTGGAATTATTGTTGTAATTGTATATTCCTTATTCATGTTAATCTTAACATTCTCTAAGTTTAAGAGAACTAAGGAAAGAAGACAAGAAATTTTAAGTAAGGCGGTAGAGAATAATGATTAATGAACTAGAAAAGAAATCATCATTTAATGCGATGTCCGATTTGGAAATCACAAAGAATTCTATCGAAATGCTTAGATATAGAAACAACCGTTTAGCTTATGCCTTAGGCTTAAGTGGTGTAGCTTTAAGCTTACTTGCAGCGTTTGTTTGTATGAATAGTATGAATCCTGAAAATTTCCAGGTCATCTTCAAAATTATTTTAAATGTATTTATTTTGTTATTTGGATTCCTATGCTGCGAAAAAGCTAAGACTTATCAAGTAAGAGGTTCCTTTTACTTAATTGGTTTAGGTGTTATTTGTTTCTTCCGTATCCTATGGATTCCTCTACAGCTAATGACAAACTATAGTGCATATGTAGCAGCTAAGGCTGCTGATGATGTTGAGGCTATGAACAATGCTTCAAAATTCTTAGGTGCAACTATTATTAACAGCGACGGTCAGGTCAACTGGTTACCAGCTGATGGTACAACAAGAGGATTAATCGCAATTATCCTATTAGTATTAGCAGGTGTCTTAATGATCGCCGGTGGTGTAATTGGCTTCTTAAAGGCAAAGAAATTAACAGCATACTTAAACAGCTTAAAGGAAACAAAGTAAGGGAGGAATCGAAAAATGGCACAAGGAGTTATTTTAAAGGACGTCAACAAGGTTTATCCAAATGGCTTCCACGCAGTATATGATTTTAATATCGAAATCCAGAAAGGCGAATTCATCGTACTATGTGGTCCTTCTGGATGTGGTAAATCCACAACATTACGTATGATTGCTGGTTTAGAGGAAATCTCTTCCGGTGAATTAATTATCAACAATAAGAAGGTTAACAATGTAGCTCCTGCAGATAGAGATATCGCGATGGTATTCCAAAATTATGCATTATATGCACATATGACAGTTTACCACAACATGGCATTCTCATTAACAATTCGTAAGATTGACCCAGTTGAAATTCATGCAAGAGTTATGAAGGCAGCAGATATCTTAGGCTTAATTCCATATTTAAATAGAAAGCCTAAGCAGCTATCTGGTGGACAGCGTCAAAGAGTTGCTTTAGGTAGAGCAATTGTTCGTAACCCTATCGTATTCTTACTAGATGAGCCTCTATCTAACCTAGATGCTAAGCTAAGAGGATCAATGAGAAAGGAATTAATGCAGTTACATGAAAGATTAAATACTACATTTATCTATGTAACACATGACCAGGTTGAAGCTTTAACACTTGCAACAAGAATTGTTGTTATGAAGGATGGTTATGTAAAGCAGATTGCAGCTCCTAAGGAAATGTTTGATAAGCCTGAGGATCTATTCGTTGCAGGATTTATTGGAACTCCACCAATGAATATCATTGATGGTACAATTGACCCAGCTTTAGAGTATTTCACTCATGATGCAACAGGTGTACAGCTAAAGCTTACTGAGCATCAAAGCGAAATCTTAGGCTCTTATGCAGGCAAGCAGGTTAAGTTCGGTATTCGTCCTGAATATGTATATATCGATGAAAAGAGCCTTGCTAAATTCAAGGATTCTACCGTTCATATGAGTATTGATTATACAGAATATTTAGGCGCATATAATCTAATTTATGCTAAATTTGGTGAAGATCAATTCATAGGTAAGGTAACTGAAAGAAACCAAATTGAAGTAACTGAGGCTGATTTTGCTCTTGATATGGAGAAGGCTCATTTCTTCGACGTAGAAACGACAAAGAGAATTCGATAAGGAGGTACCTCATGGATCAAAGTAGATATGAACAGGTCCCAAAGAAGGAAGGAAAGGCTTCAAAAGCCTTTAAGAACTTCGGTAAGTACCTTAAAACAGTTGGTCTTAGCATTATAGAAAGCTTTAAGTATAATCGTATGAAGCTTCCTGCATTCATGCTAGGAATCGGAGGAATCCTTATTGGTTTATTCCTATCCGTACACGCTGCAACTATTAAGCAGCTAACCTATACTTATTCTTATGTCACAACAGAATCAGGAGAATTAGTAAAATATACAGCTATGCTACCTGGTATGCCTTATGACTATACAGGTATTGTAATCTTTATTCTAATGCTACTTGGTATTTTAAATATCTTTATTGCACTTGCATTCAATAGTAAGCAGAACAAGGGGTCTGTAGTTTCTGCAACCATCATTACATTAGTTATGATTGGTTTAACTATCGCATATGTATATGCAGTAACATATTTCAAGACATATCATGATACTGGTATTGAAGTAAATGGTACATTATACAGGCTTGAAATTGCTGGTGGTGGATATGAATCTAACTTCCTAAGCAACTACATGGGCTCTATGATTGTACTATTCATCGCTGATGGATTATCCATACTTGCATGCGTTTTAGGTTTCATTCACTATAACCGTGCATACGAGAAGGGCGACGACAGATAAGATGAAGAAAAATAGAACAGAAGAAAGGGAAGAAATCGACGAATATGGCGATATGGAGCCATATCAAGTCGACAAATTATCTAAGATTCCATCTGGATTAATTATTACCTTTATGAAGTTCTGGGCAGCTGCGGCTGCCGTTTTCTTCATATTGATTGGCGGCTTAGATTTAGGTATCGATTTTTCTAAGGAGACAACGGATATCTATGAGGATTATGCGATTACCATTCGTGCAATTGTATTAGTATCCTTATTCCTTGCTATCCTTTTAAATTATGGTATTAAGCATATAGCTCATTTAATGAACAATAGAAGAAATAATACACATAAATGGATGGTATTAAATCTTAAAGGGTTCTTAGGCTTTTTAGCATATTTTCTATATTCTATAGTTACTATGACAATTATGTTCTTTATTGTATTGCTATTTAGCTATTATAGGCTTGTTCCATCCTTTATGGATAATGGAGGAATTGGTATTGAGCCATTCTCCTATGGACTTGGCTTTATTTTAGTTGATGGAGTTTTCCTAGTAGCTAAGAATTATATTGTTAAGCTATATCAATATTTAAAGTATAAAAAGCAAATTCAAATGGCTTAGATTACGAGGGCAAAATGCCCTCTTTTCATTTTTTTCAAAATTAATGCATACATTATAAAAAAAACGTTTTCTATAATCGTTTAAAGTATATGCTTTCGTGTTATAATAAATTGATGTGTTAAATTTATTGAGAAAGGATTAAAAATGTATGAAAATATCAATTGGTTGTGATCACTCTGCTTTAGAGCTTAAGGATAGTGTTATCGCTCATCTTAAGGAATTAGGCCATGAGGTTATTGACCGTGGTACCTTTACAAAGGATTCTTGCGATTATACGGATTATGGTTATATGGTTGCAAAGGATATCAAGGATAAGGTAGCCGATAGAGGAATCGTCATTTGCTTTACAGGAATTGGTATGTCTATCATTGCGAATAAGGTTAAGGGTGTAAGATGTGCCCTAGTTCATGATAAGGATGCTGCCTTACTTACAAGATTACATAATGATTCCAATTGCTTAGCCCTATCTGCAAAATATACTGGTAAGGTATATGCAAATGAAATTGTGGATGTTTGGCTAGATACGGAATTCTCTTTTAATGAAAGACACGAAAGAAGAATTCAAAAGATAGCAAAATACGAGGAGGAATTCTAGGTATGAACATTACAATTTTGAACCACTCTTTAATTAAACATAAGCTAACAAATATTCGTAAGACAGAAACGAATACAAAGGATTTCTATCAAAATGTAAATGAGATCGCAGGACTTATGGCTTATGAAATCTCTAGAGATTTCCCACTTAAGCCCGTAGAGATTACAACTCCAATTTGTAAGAGTATCCAATATGAGCTTGCAAATGATGTTGTCATTGTACCTATACTTCGTGCAGGCTTAGGTATGGTAGATGGAATTAGAAGTATGATTCCGACAGCTAAGGTTGGCTTCATTGGCTTATTTAGAGATGAGACAACCCTAGAGCCTCATGAGTATTATGCGAAATTCCCAGATACAATTAAGGATTCTATTGTATTATTAGTTGACCCAATGCTTGCAACAGGTGGTAGCGCAAGTGCGGCTATCACTATGCTAAAGAAAAGAGGCTGCAAGGATATCCGTTATGTAGGATTAGTTGGAGCACCTGAGGGTGTAAAGACACTGCATAAGGATCATCCAGATGTACCTATTTATCTTGCATCATTAGATGAAAAGCTAAATGAGAAGGGATATATAGTGCCAGGCCTTGGAGATTGTGGAGACCGTTTATTCGGAACAAGATAGTGAAACTTGGCAAGGCAGCTAAAACCTATACTTTAGCAACACAAGGAATATTTTCTATGGGGATTCTTACTATCTTAGGATTTGTTATTGGTTGGTTTATCAATAAGGATTCCCCATGGCCTATCATACTTGCTGTCGTTGGCTTGATATTTGGCTTATTTTCCTTTATTACTTATCTTTTGTATCTCCTTAAAGAGGAAGAAAAAGAAAAGAAAAAAGAGGATTTAGATGGAAAAAAAGAATAGATTATATTTTTATAGTATTATCCTTTTATTCCTTGTTCTTGTAAGTACAGTATTGGGTATATTTCATTTATATTGGTGGTATTACCCAATTGGTGTTGTTATGGGGTTAATTACTCATCTTCTTATGGTGATACAAAATAGAAGATTCTATAGAATTCAAATGAATGATGTAGAAAAGGTTCTATTTCATCCTAAGAAGGATTCGTTTTTGTGGTATGGTCTTAGAATACTTGTTATTCTTCTATTTTTAGCTATAGTTTTTATCTTAGCTTATAACTTTCATAAAGATCGCCTACTTGAGACTACATTGATGGTATTAGGTGGCTTTATGACAGTTAAGGTTGTATTTATTATAATTTTAATCATTTTTAAGGAAGGAAGGTGAGATTTTGGATTGGAGTTCGCTTAGCACATATTGGCAAAATATGAATGGGCCTATTCAAGCAACACTATTGATTACAGGTGGCTTAATCCTATTTTTCCTAATTCTATTCTTCGTGTTAAAGAAAGTAGATCCACTGAAGAAAACACCCTTATGGCTCGTACCTTTTTTATGGATTGTTGATTTAATCAATGGCTTCGTAAAGGATAGTATAGGTATTAGGTGGAAAAGCTATGCACCATGGTTTTTAACCCTGACAATCTTTATATTCTTTGCGAATATATCCTCCATTTATTTATTAGATAACCCAACAAGCTATGTTGTTGTTACCTTTGCGCTTGCACTTACGACATTCTTTGTAATTCAAGCATCTGGAATAGCATCGAATGGTATAGGGGGATATTTAAAGAGCTTTTTAGATCCAAATCCTGTAATGCTACCGATGAATATCGTATCGGAATTTACTTTACCGATATCCTTATCCTTACGTTTATTTGGTAATGTCATTTCAGGTACAGCTATTTCAATATTGATAAAGAAATTGCTCCAATATTGGTCAATACCAATTATGCCATTTATCAATTTACTATTTGATATTGCGTTTGGATTAATCCAAGTTGCAGTATTCGTAATTCTATCGATTATCTTTACATCTATGAAGATTAAGGATGAAGAAAAAATATATTCAAAATAATTTAAAAGGAGAAAAAAATTATGAATTTCATGACTATTTTTAATACTGTTTTAACATTCCTAGCTGAGGCAACAGAAAATTTCAATCCAGGTATATCTGCTGGTGAAGGCTTAAAATACATCGGCGCAGGTTTAGCTGTATTTACAGGTTTTGCTGCAGCTATCGGTGAAGGTAATGTTGCTGCACACGCAGTAGATGCAATGGCACGTCAGCCTGAAATGGCAGGTAATATTCGTACAACCATGTTAATTGGTCAGGCAGTATCTGAGACTACTGGTCTATATGGTTTAATTATCGCCATTCTAATTGTATTCGCATAATAATAAAAAGAAAGGAAGCTACGGTGTAGCTAAGGCATAAAGATATGATAGATATGCAACCAGCTATTGACGCTATTAATGCGGCAATAAAAGAAGGCCTTGGCCCTATTTTCTTGATTTCAAATCCTGAGGAATTACTTAAGGCTTTGCCTTCAGAGCTTATGGATTTAGTTATTCAGCTTTGTGCCACACTAATTTTATTTATTGCAGTCCGTTTCTTGTTTTGGAAGCCAATTACAAATATATTAGAGGCTAGAAGAAGTGCCATCGATAAAGAGCTTGAGGATGCTAAAATTGCTAAGGAAAATGCTGTTTTAGTAGAACAGGATATGAAAGATGAGCTTTCTAAGGCTAAGAATCATATAAAGGAAATGCTCGATCAGGCAGAAAAGGAAGCTAATATAAGAAGAGAGGAAATTATTAATTCTGCTAAGGAAGAAGCCAAAAGGAGAATGGATAATTTATCTATGGAGCTTGAACAAGAAAAGAAGAATATGGAAGATAGCATCAAAAAGGAAATCGTTGATATTGCATTTCAGGCAGCAGAAAAGATTGTTGCAAGAGAAATTGATCAGGATAAGTATTTAGATGTTGTTACAGATATTCTTAAAGGAGGCTGCTAGTAGTGGTAGAAAGTGAATACGCAAAGGCAGTTTTTGATTTAGCTAAGGAAGAGAATAAAATCGAAGTATTTACAAATTGCTTTAATGCAGTTATAGACACAAAAACTAAGGAATTTAGTGATATTTTAGTTTCACCCTTTATTCATAAGGAGGAAAAGAAAAGAATCCTTAGTAAGGTATATCATTCCTTAGATGAAACATTTCTTCATTTCTTATATGTATTAATCGATCATAATCGTTTTGATAAGGTAAATGATATTTATAAGGAATATGAAAAGCTTGTTTTAAAGGATAATAATATTTTAAGAGTTAAGCTAATCTCTATAGATCTGATTAAGCCAAAAAGATTAAAGGAATTTAAGGAAACTCTTCTGAATAAATATCCGAACATGAAAATTGAAATTATAAATGAAATTAATCCTAATCTTATTGGCGGTGTACAAATTCTTATGGACGATGCATCCATTGATGCATCCATAAAGGGTACATTAGATAAGATTAGAGGAACACTATAGGAGGGAAGCATGGCAAATATTAATTTATCTGAAATATCTGGCCTTATTAAAGAGCAAATTAAGGCTTATAAAGAAGATATTGCAACAGAAAATGTTGGACATGTTGTTAAAGTAGGCGATGGTATTGCCATAGTTCATGGACTTGACAAGGCTATGGCCTCAG
>CAMEKD010000066.1 GCA_945920825.1 uncultured Anaeroplasma sp. | reverse complement strand
TTTCTATTTTCTATATTATTCTTATATATAGATTCATATAAGGATATTTCATTATTTTCACTTCCGATGATGATTTCATTTACCTTTGCTAGATTTAAAATAGCTAAAGCATTACTAGCAAAAATATCCGCTCTTTGCATAGAATAGGCTAAAGGCAATTCAATTACAATATCGATTCCTGCTTGTAATGCTTCCTTGGCCTTAATGAATTTATTATAAATAGATAAATCTCCACGCATAGTTAATGCTCCAGATAATACTAATATTTTAATATCTGGCTTTTCTTTATTTATTTCTTCTAAATGATACATATGACCATTATGCATGGGATTATATTCAGCAATAATACCTACGATTTTCATTTCCATCACCTAAGGTAATTATATTACAAGATTTTCTTTTTTTAAACTTAAAAAAATATGGTATACTTATGGTGTTTGTGAGGTATATATATGAATTGGAATTTAAAAATTATTTATGTAGATGAGAATCGATTAGAAGAGGATATAAAGAAGTTCGATTTACTTGTTAAGGATTTATCTTTATTAAAGGGTACACTAGGGACAAAGGATGGCTTTATGAAATATACAAAGCTATATAGTGAGGCTATGTGCTTATTATCTAAGATTTTTGTATATGCATCTATGAAGAATGATTTAAATCAAAAGGATATGGAATCTGGAAGATTAAGATCTAGGATATATGGTAAATATAGTGAATTCTTAGAAAATGTATCCTATATTGAGCCTGAATTATTAAGCGTTGGAGAGGATAATGTACTAAAGTTTTGTCAAGATTGTCCATCCTATAAGCATTTAATGGAGGATTTATTTAGAAGAAATAAACATATATTAAAGGAAAATGAAGAAGTATTAATGGCATACTATAGTGATGCAACAAATGGCTATAGAGAATTATATAGTAAGCTTACTATTGTAGATAATACAAATGTATCTGTTACTTTAGCAAATGGAAAAAAGGTAGAAGTGAATAAATCCAATATGACCTACTATTTGTCTATTTTAGAGGATCCATCGGATAGAACTAAGGTATTTAATGCAATCTATAAATTCTATAATGACCATAAAGCAACTCTTGCTGGAATTTACGAAGGTATCGTTAAAAGTGAATATGCAAATATGAAGGCAAGAGGCTATAAGAGTATGGTTGAGGCTAAGCTCGATTCTGAAAATATTCCTGTATCGGTTTATGAATCCTTAATGAAGACTACAAGAGAAAATACTTCACCATTAAAAAGATATTATTCTATAAGGAAGAAATATTTTAAGCTAGATAAGATTAGGACCTATGATCGATTCTTACAATTTAGAAAGAGCAATATGGAATATAGCTATCCTAAGGTTAAGAAAATGGTATTAGATGCTATGAATTTCATGGGTAGTGAATATAAGAGTGTAGCAGAGTTATGTCTTTCTTCTGGAAGAGTAGATGTAGATATTAAGGATGGAAAAAGAAATGGAGCATATTCCACTTCTACATATCCTGAGGGTGCATTCATTTTATTAAATCATAATGGGGATTTATCTTCTGCGTTTACTGTAGCCCATGAATGTGGACATTCCATTCATTCTACCTATACGAATAGAAGCCAGGATTATATTAATTCAGAATATTCTATTTTCGTAGCTGAGGTAGCATCTACCTTCAATGAGCATATGTTCTTAGATTATTTAATGAATAAGGTAGAGGATAAGAACGAAAAAATTGTATTACTACAGCAGGCTATCGATAATATTTGTGCAACCTATTATAGGCAAACTCTATTCGCAACCTTTGAATATGAAGCGCACAAGCGAGTAGAGGAAGGACACTCTATTGACGATAGAGCCTTATCGGATATTATGAAATCCTTATATAAGGATTATTATGATATTGACTTAGATGAAGAAGAATATAAATCCTTAGTATGGGCCTATATTCCTCATTTCTTTAATTCACCATTTTATGTATATCAATATGCAACCTCCTTTAGTGCTTCTATGAAGCTATATGACGATATTAAAAATAAAAAGGAAGGTGCATATGATCGCTATATAAATCTATTAAAATCAGGTGCATCGAATTACCCTGTTTTGCTACTAAAGGAGGCAGGATGTGATTTAACAAAGGAGGATGCATTTATAGCTGTTGTTAAAAGATTAGATAGCTTACTTGATGTCTTAGTGGATTTATTAAAATAACAAACGCTTCCATAAGATTTCTTTATCATTTTAACCTTGAATGTATGTATAGTTTATGATATTATAATGTCAATAAGCTTTAAGATAGTCCAGAGAGGCTAACAAGATATAGGTTAATATTAAGGGATTACTTTATGTTGATTACTAGTTGTCTAGTCTTTTTGGGTTAGACAACTATTTTTTTTGAGGTGAAATCATGAGAGGTTTACTTACATTAAAAGATTTATCAACAGATAAAATTAAAGAGCTTATCCGCTATGCAGAAAAGCTAAAGAAGGGTTTCCGTATTCAATATCCTGATAAGAAGATAGTGACTATGTTTTTTGAAAACTCAACAAGAACACATTATTCCTTCCAGGTGGCATTAATGAATTTAGGAATTTCCGTTATTGATTTCGATACGAAGGAATCTTCTATCAATAAGGGTGAAAGCCTTTATGATACAGTAAGAACATTTGAAGCACTTGGTGTAGATGGAGTTATTATTCGTCACTCTAAGGATGATTATTATAAAGACCTTGAGACAATTCGTATTCCTATATTTAATGGTGGAGATGGTAAGGCGAACCATCCAACACAGTCTTTATTAGACTTAATGACCATTCATGAGGAATTTGGAAAGTTTGAAGGTCTTAAATGCTGTATAATGGGCGATATTTCTCATTCGAGAGTTGCACACTCGAATATCGAGATCATGCAAAGGCTTGGTATGGAGGTATACATTTCAGGCCCAGAGGAATTTAATGATCATAGTGTGAAATGGATTCCTGTTGATCAAGCATGTAAGACCATGGATGTTATCATGCTCCTTAGAATTCAGTTTGAGCGTCACCAAGAAAAAATGGGTATGAGCAAAGAAGAATACCACCAAAGATATGGTATGACAGAAGAAAGAATGAAGATGATGAAGGATCATGCAATCATTATGCATCCAGCTCCAATCAATAGAGGAGTTGAGATTGCAGATAGTGTTGCAGAATGCGAAAAATCTAGAATCTATAAACAGATGACCAATGGAGTTTATATCCGTATGGCAGTCATTTCAGATGCATTGGATGGTAATTTATGATATTAATTAAGAACGGTTTAATCATTTTAGATAACAAATTAATAAAAAAGGATATTCTAATCGATAAGGAAGAGATTCTAGATATATCCGATGAAATAGATATGGATTGTGAGGCCATCGATTGTACAGGCCTTTTAGTTATGCCTGGTGCGATTGATGTACACGTTCATTTTAGAGAGCCTGGCTTTACAGATAAGGAAACCATCAAAACGGGTTGTTTATCGGCAGCTAAGGGTGGAGTTACAACGGTAATGCCAATGCCTAATTTAAACCCTTGCCCAGATTGCTACCAAAATTTGAAGCTTGAGCTTGATTTGATTTCCCGTGATGCCTGTGTACACTGTTATCCCTATGGTGCTGTATCTAGAGGAGAAAACCAGCTTGAGGCCTCTAGGGTTGAAGAAATACATGATTTGGTTTATGCCATTTCGGATGATGGTAAGGGAGTAAATAATGCATCCTTATTAGAGGATGTTATGCGCATGGCTAAGAAATATGATTTAGTGATTGCATCTCACGCTGAGGATAGTGTAGATGGCTATTTACCAAAGGGTGAATATGTAGCTGTAAGAAGAGAAATTGAGCTTGCAAAGAAAATAGGCTGTAGATATCATTTCTGCCATATGTCCACGAAAGAATCCTTTGAGGCAATAAGAAAGGCAAGAAGTGAAGGGTATACAAATATTACTTGCGAGGTTACACCACATCATTTAGTTTTAAACGAGGAAATGATTCAGGATGGTAATTATAAGATGAATCCTCCACTAAGAAGTGAAGAGAATCGTCTAGCTACCATCGAAGCACTCATCGATGGTACAGCACAAATGATTGCCTGTGACCATGCACCTCATACAGAAGAGGAAAAGAAAAGAGAATATAATAAATGTCCAAATGGTATTATAGGCCTTGAAACTATGATACCTATCATATATACAGAATTTGTAAAAAATGGTAAAATATCCCTAAATCGATTCTTAGACCTTATGGTCTATAATCCAATTTCGGTATTCCATTTACCAAAAAGGGATTTAAAGAAGGGATTTGTTGCAGATCTTGCTATCTTAGATATTGAAAATCCTCATACCTATACAAAGGATGAAATATTATCTAAGGGCAAAAATAGTCCATTTATCGGAAAAACATATTATGGTTTTCCTAAATATACATTTGTAAATGGTAAATTAGTTTATAAGCGCTAAGGAGAAATTATTATGAACAATAGAAAGCTAGTTTTAGAAAACGGAATGGTTTTTGAGGGCGAGGGCTTTGGTTCTTTTAAGGAGAAGCTTGCAGAAATCGTATTTAATACATCTGTCATTGGCTATCAAGAAATATTATCTGACCCATCCTACTGTGGACAGATTGTATGTATGACCTACCCTCTCATTGGTAATTATGGTTTAGCAGACGATGATTACGAATCTAAAAATATATATATGTCCGGATTTGTCGTACATGAATATAACGACCTACCTTCAAATTTCCGTTTCACAAGAACCCTAGGAGAAGTAATGGAAGAGGCAGGAGCTTGTGGTATTAGTGGTGTAGATACAAGAGAAATCGTTAGATTGATTCGTGATAATGGCTCTATGAAGGCTTTAATTTGTGATATTGATAAGCCATACGAGGAATGTATGGAAATGATTAAAAATTATGAATATCCAAAGAATCAGGTTCAAACCGTTTCAACAAAGAAGGTTTGGTATTCTAGAACTCCAAACCCAAAGAATACTGTTGTTTGTGTCGATTGTGGAGTAAAGCTAAATATTATTCGTAAGCTGAATCAGGCTGGATGTAATGTTGTTGTCGTTCCATATAATACAACAAAGGAAGAAATATTAAGATATAAGCCAGATGGATTATTCCTATCGAATGGTCCTGGAGATCCAGAAAATGTAACTCCAGTTATTCATCTTATAAAAGAGATGAAGGGTGTAGTACCTATTTTAGGTATTTGCCTTGGACATCAAATGATTGGTCTTGCCTATGGTGCAAAGACCTATAAAATGAAATTCGGTCATAGAGGTGGAAACCACCCGGTTAAGAATTTAGATACCGATAAGGTTGAGATAACCTCTCAAAACCATTCCTTCGCTATCGATATAAAATCCTTAGAAGGAACAGGCTTAAGATTAACTCACATTAATTTATTAGATAATGAAGCAGAGGGTATGATGGATGATAAGAATGGCGTAATCGCTGTACAATATCACCCAGAATCTGCTGCAGGTCCTGAGGATAGTGAATATATCTTCAATCGCTTCATGGATCTTATGAAAAAGGGAGGGGATTTCAATGCCAAGAAGAACAGATATTAAAAAGGTAATGGTTATTGGTTCAGGCCCAATCGTCATTGGTCAGGGTGCTGAATTCGATTATGCAGGAACACAGGCCTGTCTTGCGTTAAAGGAAGAGGGCTATGAGGTAGTACTTGTAAATTCAAATCCTGCAACCATTATGACAGATACAAAAATTGCAGATAAGGTTTATATGGAACCTCTTGATTTGGAAAATGTTGCAAAAATTATCCGTTATGAGCGTCCGGATGGATTGATTTGCTCTATCGGTGGACAAACCGGCTTAAACTTAGGTATGCAGCTTGCAAGAAAGGGTATTTTAGATGAATGTCAGGTAGAATTACTTGGTACCTCTGCAAGTGCTATTGAAAAGGCTGAGGATAGAGAATTATTTAAAGAGCTATGTGAAGAAATTGGAGAACCAATTTTGGAATCCATTACAGCAACAAATCTAGATGAGGTAGTTTCTGCAGCAAATAAGATTGGCTACCCAATCATTTTAAGACCAGCCTTCACCCTAGGTGGTACTGGTGGTGGATTTGCGGATAACGAAGAGGAATTAATTCCTCTTGCAAAGAATGCACTAAAATTATCTCCTGTATCTCAGGTTTTAGTTGAAAAGTCCATTAAGGGCTTTAAGGAAATTGAGTATGAGGTATTAAGAGATAAGAACGATACCGCAATTGTTGTATGTAATATGGAAAATGTAGACCCTGTTGGTATTCATACAGGAGATTCTATCGTTGTTGCTCCATCACAAACCTTAACAAATAAGGAATATCAAATGCTTAGAAACTCTTCCTTAAAGATTATTCGTGCACTTGGTATTGAGGGTGGATGTAATGTACAGTTCTCTTTAGATCCATATTCCTTCCAATATTATGTAATTGAGGTAAACCCTAGAGTTTCTCGTTCCTCTGCACTTGCATCTAAGGCATCTGGTTATCCTATTGCTAGAGTTTCTGCAAAGATTGCCTGCGGCTTAAGATTAGATGAAATTCGCATTGCCAATACCTTGGCATCCTTTGAGCCTACACTAGATTATGTAGTTACAAAGATTCCAAGATTCCCATTCGATAAATTTGCATCTGCCAACAGAAGCCTATCTACTCAGATGAAGGCTACAGGCGAGGTAATGAGTATCGGTAGAAACATCGAAGAATCCTTACTAAAGGCAATTCGTTCTTTGGAAAACAAGGTAGACCATATTGAGCTTCAATCCTTAAAGCAATTATCCTTAGATTCTATTTTAGATTTAATTAAATTACATACCGATGAAAGAATATACGCTATTGGAGAAGCATTCCGTAAGGGTGCAACCATTGATGATATTTATTTCATTACACAGATTGACAGATATTTCTTAGAAAAATATTATCATATCGTAGAATTAGAGGATTCTATTAAGGCTAAGCCATTTGATTTAGATACTATGAAAATGGCAAAGAAATACGGCTTTAGTGATTCTTATTTAGCAAGAGCTTGGAATTCTACATACCAAGAGGTATATAAATATAGAAAAGAGAATAACATTTATCCCGTTTATAAGATGATTGATACATGTGCATCTGAATTTAAAAGCTATATTCCATATTTCTATTCTACATATGAGCATGAAAATGAATCGATCAGAAGCAACAAGAAAAAGATTGTTGTATTAGGCTCTGGTCCAATTCGTATTGGCCAGGGTGTAGAATTTGACTACACTACCGTTCATGCGATTTGGGGTATTCAAGAGGCTGGCTATGAAGCTATTATTATCAATAATAATCCAGAAACAGTATCTACAGATTATACGGTTTCCGATAAATTATATTTTGAACCATTAACATTTGAGGATGTTATGAATATCATTGATTTTGAAAAGCCTGAGGGAGTTATCGTTGCCCTAGGTGGTCAAACAGCTATCAATTTAGCAGATAAGCTTGATCAGGCAGGCGTTAAAATCTTTGGTTCAAGCGCTAAGGCAATTGATACGGCTGAGGATAGAGATTTATTTGAAATTGCAATGCAGGAAATCGATATTCCAATGCCAAAGGGCTATGGAGTATTCTCTGTTGATGAGGCTATAAAGGCTGCAAATGAAATTGGTTATCCCGTTTTAGTTCGTCCATCCTTCGTATTAGGTGGAAGAATGATGCATATTGTATATGATGAAAGTGTATTAAGAAGTAAGGTAGCTGAGGCTGTAGCGTTTGATAATGAGCATCCTATCTTAGTTGATAAGTATGTTTCTGGTCAGGAATGCGAAGTAGATGCAGTATGCGATGGAGAGGATGTATTCATCCCAGGTATTATGGAGCATATTGAGCGTACAGGTGTACACTCTGGTGACTCCATGAGTGTTTATCCTCCATATTCCTTAAATGAAGAGGTAAAGAAAACGATTATTGATTATACCTACCGTATTGGTAGAAAGCTAAATATGGTTGGTTTATATAACATTCAGTTTATTGTAGATAAGAATAATCATGTCTCTATTATCGAGGTTAACCCAAGATCAAGTAGAACGGTACCATTCCTAGCAAAGTCTACCGGTGTACCTATTGCAAATATTGCAACAAAGGTAATGCTTGGTGCTAAGCTTAAGGACTTAGGCTATGTTGGACTTGCAGAAAAGAGAAAGAGATGGTATGTAAAAACTCCAACATTCTCCTTCACAAAGCTTGCAGGGCTTGATGTTGTATTATCTCCTGAGATGAAATCTACAGGTGAGGCTATCGGTTATGATTATTCCTTAAATCGTGCACTTTATAAATCCCTTAAGGCATCTGGTACAAGAGTTGCAAATTATGGTACGATTTTAGCTACTGTATCGGATCAGGATAAGGAAGCAGCATTACCACTAATTAAGAGATTCTATAATTTGGGATTTAATATTGAAGCAACCTCAGGTACTGCAAGATTCTTAAAGCAGCATGATATTAAAACAAGAGTAAGAAAGAAGCTATCTCAGGGCTCTGAAGAAATCTTAGACTCTATTAAGAAGGGCTATGTAACCTATGTCATCAATACAGCAACTGAGGGTGTAAATACAAATGAGGATGGTAAGATCATTCGTAGAGCTGCCATCGATAATAATGTAGCTGTATTCACATGCTTAGATACAGTAAGAGTATTACTTGATGTATTAGAAGAAATAACTATGGGAGTTTCTGTAATCGATAAGGAGGATTAATCCTATGAAAAATGTAATTCTTAAAATTGCTGGTAATGTCAAGGTAGGTAAGGATTTATACCTAATGCGACTTGAAGGCGATACGAAGGAAATAAAAAACCCCGGAGAATTTATTAATATATTACTTCCAGGGCATTACCTAAGAAGACCTATTTCCGTTTGTGATTTTGATACAGATCATGTAGATATCTTATTTAAGGTTTTAGGTCATGGTACAAAGGAAATGGCAGATTATAGTGTTGGTAAAACTCTAGATTGCTTAATTGGACTAGGTAATGGCTTTACACTATATGAAGATAAAAAGCCATTACTTATTGGTGGTGGAATTGGAATTGCCCCACTCATTGGTCTTGCAAAAAAATTCAATGAAATGGGAATTAAGCCACAGCTTGTATATGGTGCAAGAAGTAAAGAGGATTTCGTTATGCTGGATGTCTTAAATGAATTATGTGATGTTACTTTAGCAACAGATGATGGTTCCTTAGGATATCATGGCAATGTATGTGATT
>CAMEKD010000065.1 GCA_945920825.1 uncultured Anaeroplasma sp. | reverse complement strand
ATGGCTAGACCAAAAACCATAGTACTCGCAAATAATCTCTTCTTCATTTTTCTCAATTTTGCTCTCTTTATTTTCATGCCGTATCCCAGCAGCACTCAAAAAAGATGCAATTTCCTTTTTTAATTTTTATATTTAATCGGGTAAGTCTCCTGACTCCCTCTCATCCTACTTTCCACCTTCTCAGTTGCCCAATGGTAATGGATTTCGTCCTTGTTACAGTTGCTGGTACAGCTCAGGACTTTCACCTGATTCCTTATTAAGTCTTTCGCAAGACGCCCGATAAATAACGAATAAATATTTACTTTTTGATAATTCTATCTAGGATATTCACTAAATCTAGTGCGTCCTTAGAATAATAATCCGCACCTATTCTTTTCGCAATATCCTCTGTAAGAACTGCTCCACCAACAACAATTTTAGCTTTGCAGTTTATTTTTCTTAACGCTTTTATTGTTTCTTCCATAGAAGCTACGGTAGTTGTCATTAACGCTGATAATCCAATGACATCTGGATTATATTTTTGATATGCATCGACAACAACCTCTACTTTAGTATCCTTACCTAAATCGATAACCTTATATCCATAGGATTCCATTACAACCTTACAAATGTTTTTACCAATATCATGGACATCTCCCTTTACGGTTGCCATAACGACAACCCCCTTACACTCATTTCTAGATGGGAATTTTAAAGAAATAATGCCGAAGGCTTCCTTTGCAGCCTCTGCAGAAGCAATTAGCTGTGGTAAATACATTTTGCCTTTATCATAGGCATCACCAACATCATTTAAAGCTTTGATTAAACACTCATTGATGATATCCATAGGGTTCTTATCTAAAAGCTCCTTATTTAAAAGATTTGGAATTCTATTCTTTAAGCCCTTTTTAACCGCTAGATATAAATCCATTTCCTTTGAGTCGGTTTTTTTATCGAAACTATCCTTTAAAACATTCGTAGTTTTAGCTTCCTCTACTAAAGCGAAGCGATCAATAAATGCTTCGCAATTCTTATCGATAGAAACTAAAGCTCGGTATGCATAAATTGCATGAATCATCTCTACATCCGACGGATTAATTATAGGCATATTTAAACCTGCATACATAGCCATAGTTAGGAAGGTCCTATTTAATAATGGGCGGTAGGGAAGCCCAAAGGAAACATTTGATACACCGAGTGCTGTTTTCACTCCAAGACCTCGAACTAAGGTTAATGCCTTTAAGGTTTCCATAACTAAATCCTGCTCTGCAGATAGAGTTAAAACTAATGTATCGATCATTACTCTTTCTTTAGGAATACCATAGGATCGTGCAGTATCTAAAATGAATTTCGCCTTTTCAAACCTTTCCTCCGCAGTCTTAGGTACACCATTATCATCCATCGCAAGACCTAAGATAACCGCACCATATTTCTTAACGATAGGAAAAACCTTGTCCATAACTTCCTTAGTCGCATTTACCGAATTGATGAGTGGAATACCATTATAATATCTACATCCTGCTTCAATTGCTTCTACATTCGATGAATCAATTTGAAGCGGTAAATCGGAAAATTCTTGAATCTTTGTGACTGCACACCGCATAACCTTAGGCTCATCAATTCCAGGAAGTCCACAGTTTAAATCTAATAAATCTGAGTTTTCCTCCTGAGCTAGGGCTAAGGAAACTAAATAATCATAATCAGAATCCTTTAGAGCCTCCTTAAGCTTTTTCTTTCCTGTAGGATTTAATCTTTCTCCACACACCTTAACTCCATCAATTTCAACCATTTTAGATGCGGAATTGATTAATGTTTTAGGCGTGTATTCTCTTTCTTTAACCAGAAGGCCTTTAAATTTTTTTGCAAGTCCTTCAATAAACTCAGGGGTAGTACCGCAGCATCCACCTAAAATGGATACTCCAAGCGGAATATATTTTTCTACCTCGCTTACGAATTCTTCTTCACTCATATCGTAATAGGTTTTACCATTTTTGATTTTTGGTAGCCCTCTATTCGGCTGAATAATGATAGGTAAGTTTGTGTATTCTGTCATTCTTTTTACAACAGAAAATAATTCCTTTGGACCGAGTGAGCAGTTTACACCTAAAGCACTTACCCCTAAATTGGTTAATGTGTTCGCGACAATCTCAGGGCTTGAGCCTGTTAGAGTTCTTTCTGTTTTATCGAAGGTCATTGTTGCATATATAGGTAGATTCGTATTCTCCTTTAAAGCTAAAATACAGGCTTTAATTTCATATAAATCAGAAAATGTTTCTACGATATAGCCATCCACAAGATCTCTTGTAATTAAGGCAATTTCTTTGAATGCATTATAGGCATCATCAAAGCTTAGAGTACCTAAAGGCTTTAGCATAGCACCTGTTGGACCAATATCAAAGAACACCTTTTTATTTGTTACTCTCGCATTAGATATTGCCGCTATCGCAACATCCTTAATAGTATATTTTCCGTGATATTTAATAGAATTAAGACCAAAGGTATTGGTTGTAATATAATCTGCATATTTCGCATAGGATAGGTGAAGCGCTTGAATAGCTCCTGAGTTATCTATATTTAAATCCTCAGGATTGGTTGTTGAAAGCCCAAGCCTGTCTAGCTCAGATCCAAAGCCACCATCAAAGATTTCTATTTTTCCCTGTAGCATCTTAATCCCTCCTTTAAATAATCACATTTTGAAGCTAAGAAGCAATCATGACAGCTTTTCTTAGCATTATTTTTAATTCCAACAATGCCAATCATAGATTTTTGTGGAACCATTAAATTACTATCTAAAAGAATAATTCCAATTCTTTTATCCGCTTTTAAAATCTCATGAATGGGACGAATATCAGCCAATTCCGTTCCTTGATATCCCGGACAGAAACGGAAGGATAAATCATCTCTTAT
This sequence comes from uncultured Anaeroplasma sp., assembly GCA_945920825.1. Taxonomy (GTDB): domain Bacteria; phylum Bacillota_I; class Bacilli_A; order Acholeplasmatales; family Anaeroplasmataceae; genus Anaeroplasma. The sequence goes on along the minus strand of CAMEKD010000065.1, from coordinate 6,554 downwards.
TGTCCTTTCATAAAGATCCGCTCTATATTCTAAGTATGCGGATGCACAAGCATCAAAGACGCACATTTTTACCATATCCTTCATTTGATAATATTTACTTCTTTTATCTATTTGTGCACCTAGGGTTGTTGCACAAAGAAGATAGGATGTGGAATTGCCTAAATATTTTAAATATTTATCCTTTTTTAAGAAATCTAGAATATAGTCGTATTCTTGGTAAATATATTGAAATGAGGAAATTCTATCGATTTCCTCTAAGCATTCAACGATTAATTTATCCGTTATCTCATCCCTTGATAAATCCCTATATCCCAAATAGGAATATACCATATGAGATATATCAGAATAATTTACTAAAGACATGTTCTAGCCTTTCATAGATCTTCTTTGCAATAGAAGCTCTATTCATGATGTATAAATGAATGCCGGGAGCACCCTTTGCAATCAAGTCCTCAATTTGATATACAGCATAATTGATACCAAATTCCTCGAGTAATTCAGGATCATCCTTATAAACCTCAAGCATATTTCTAAAATCTAGCGGAATGGATGCACCACACATATTCTTAATGGATGGAATATTCTTTGGTGAAACTAAAGGCATAATACCAGGAATAATTGCAGATTTTATGCCCATCTTTCTAGCCTCAGATACCAAACGGTAATAATATGCATTATCATAAAATACCTGAGTGACAAAGAATTTAGCACCTGCCAATTCCTTTTCCTTCATATGAATTAAATCTTCATATAGTGTATCACATTCGCTATGCCCCTCAGGGTAGCATGCACCAGCTAAGGTAAAATCCTCATCCTTTAAATAATGCATTAAATCCGTCGCATGCTTAAATGTTTTACAATATTCTAAATCATAATCCTTTGGCTTATCGCCTCTTAAGGCTAATATATTTTCAATGTTTTCCTCACGTAATCTTTTTACAATGGAATCTACATCTAGTGTACTTGATGGTCCACCCGTTAGGTGTGCTAGTGCTTCTATACCAACCTTATTTTTGATATAGGATGCAATTTCAACATTAGAATTACGATTCGCCCCACCAGCGCCATAGGTTACCGATATATAATCTGGCTTAAATTCCTTAAGCTTATCTATGGTATTAAAAATTTTATCTAAGCCCTCTTGGCCCTTCTTTGGTGGGAAAACCTCAAAGGATAGAGTTCTTTTCTTTTTTAATATTTCATCAATTCTCATAGGATCCTCCTATTGTTTTTGCTTTTGCTTGTAATCTAAGGCAATTTCCTTTAGCTTCCTCAATCTATGATTTAATCCGGATTTTGTAAGCTTAGGATCATATTCCTCATGAATAATTTCAAGCAATTGGCTTAAGGAATGCTCTGGGTATTCCTTTCTTACCTTCATGACCATTAAAAGCTTTTGATCTAATTCACCTAAAGGATAATTATATTCTAGAAATTGAATATATTTTAATTGCTCCTTAGAGGCTTCATTCGTTTTATCCTGATTGGCAACATCTAAATTTACACTTCTTAGGGCAGATGCCTTAATTTCCTTTGTAATAATCATATCCTCATAATATTCCATAGAGGCTTGTGCCCCTAAGGTATAAAGCAGTGTACCAATCGTGTTCTTTGCTTTAATATAACAAATTAAATAATTCTTTCTTTTCGATATTCTTGCATTAAAATCCAAAGAATTTAAAAGCTTTTGAACAAATAAAATTTCTGATTCGTTTAAAGAAGAAATCTCTAAATGAGAGGATTTCGATGCAGGATCATTGACACTACCACGAACTAAGAACGCACCCCTGAGGTAGCTTATTTTATTTTCCATAGAAAGTAAAGACTCTCTATAGCTTGAGGATGCGCCAATAATATTTAAATCCTTGATAATCAAATCCGCTCCACTACCTAGGGTAGCTGTATATACCGATTGATTATCTAACCTATCAATTTTTCTTGATTCAATTTCATATTCAATCGGATAATACTTCTTCGCAAGCATAATGAAGCGTCTTATAACACTCATTAAACTAGAAGTAAAGCTAAGCTTAAAGGGATTACCAAAGATAACCTCTCCTCCAAATCTTAGCATTGCTTCTATTTCTAGCTTATCAGAAAGTAAATCCGGATTAGACCTTTTTAAAAGGTCCTCCTTTACTGTCTTTGAAAAGCTCATTCCTATTCACCACAAATATTTAATAATTCTGTCAATTTATTAATTACAAATGTAGGATTTGCATCAAGCATAACTTCTGGATGCTTAATGTATAATACGCCACAAGAGCGAATTCCTGCAGCCTTTGCTGCATCAATATCTGCCTTATTATCACCGATATATAAGGCATGCTTTAAATAGACTTCCTCATCTCTTGGGAATCTCTTTTTCTTATCCTGATCATCTAAATCCATATCTACTGCATTTAATTCCTTTAAAGCAAGTAGAATCCCTTCAGGATCTGGCTTATGCTTCACTACATCCTCAGAGCCTACGATAACATCAACATAATCGATTAATCCACACCATTCAAGACCATGAATAACTAAATCACGCTTCTTAGAGGAGCATACACCAATACGGTAGCCCTTCTTTTTCGATAGTGTTCTTAAAACATCTCTTGCACCCTTAAATGCCATTACAAGCTCATCGTGATGAGCAAAATTATATTCTCTATAATAAGCAATCATTTCTTCGACTTCTTTAGGATCATCACTATATTTACTGAAGGATTCCTCAAGTGTAGGTCCAAAGAAGGAATCAAGCTCACCATCTGATAATTCATAATCTGGTCTAAAATGTCTAAATGTTTCAATAAAGCTATGATCGATTAATTCTTTTGTATCTAATAATGTACCATCTAAATCGAAGATTAGAGTATCTATATGGTTTTCTCTAACCTCTTCTAATATATCCTGATATAGTCTTCTTGGAGCAAACTTTGTAAGTATAGTTCTCTTTAAAATAAAGAAGGATATACCTAAAACAATAAATAATACTGCAGTCGCAATAGATGCAGGAATAGGGCCCATCATAAGCGGCTCTTGAACTCCAGAATTTAATCTTAGGACTTCACATGGAATTCTTACAATACCATACCATAATAAATAAACAGCCATTAAATCGCCAGATTCTAGCTTTTTTATCTTTCTTCTTGCGATTAGCATAAAGACAAATCCACATAAATTAAGTAAGGATTCATATAAGAATACTGGGTGACGATATGCACCATGAATATACATTTGTTCACCAAATGGTCCTAAGCTTGAAATAAAGCCTGGGTTTTGAATAATAGGTCCATATAATTCCTGATTAAAGAAGTTACCCCATCTACCACAGATTTGTCCAATTAAAAATCCAGGTGCAACTAAATCGATAATCATATAAAGTGGAACATGTCTTTTTTTGCAATAGATATATACCGTAATTAAAGCGAAGATGACACCACCTTGTATGGCAAGGCCGGATAATCCATCAAATTTACCGTTCTTAAAGCCTAAAACCTCACCGAAATTATGAAAATCCTTCAAATTGAATAATACATACCATAATCTCGCACCTACAATCGCAATAGGTACAGTAATTAATACACCAAGATAAATAACATCAGAGCCAATGCCAAGCTTCTTAGCCTCTCTTAAGCCAAGCCAAACGGCTATAATAACCCCAATTAAAATACATATTGCATACCAATGAATGGTTAAATTGCCAATTCTAAAGTATGAATTAAAAGCACTTAATAACATAATCTACTCCTATCTTTCATGGGCATTGTGGTTAATTTTTTCCACAAACTCCTTAGCCGCATTTGTACCTAAATACTTAAGCTTTTCGTTCATTGCTGCAGATTCTACAAGTAATGCTACGTTTCTACCTGGCATTACAGGAATCGTAACCTTAGGTATTTCTGTATTGAAATATTTCGCTCTTTGCTCATCTATACCTAATCTATCATAATATTTATTTTGATCCCAAGCCTCAAGCTCAACAACCAAACGAATCATCTTCTTATCACGAAAGGATGCAGCACCAAACATAGAAATTACATCTACAATACCAATACCTCTAATTTCCATATAACGCTTTAAAACGTTAGGTGATGTACCAATTAGATTTCCTGGCTCACGCTCCATGATTTCAACTAAATCATCAGCAACAAGCTGATGTCCTCTTTTAATTAAATCGTGTGCTGTTTCGGATTTACCGATACCACTTTTACCAATAATTAATGTACCCATACCACCAATATCCATTAAAGTACCATGTACACTAATTCTTTCTGCAAGCTTATCCTGTAAATATACATAAAGCTTTGATGAAGATGCTGTTGTAGGCAAATCCATTCTTAATACAGCAACATTATATTTATTACCCATTTCGAAGAATATTGGGTTAATAATTACATTTCTTGAGAATACAACACATGGAATATCGTGAGCGAAAATATAATCTAGATTCTTTTTTATTGCCTCAGGTCCTTGCTTATGCAAGAATGTTGCATCCTTAGATCCAACCAGTAGCATTCTTTTATTGTCAAAATAATCATAGAATCCTGCAAACTCTAGTCCTGGTCTTGAAATCATATCTGAGGTAATCTTTTTTAATAATCCACCCTCCCCAGCAAGTAATTCAAGCTTCATAGCTTCCATTAGCTCTTGTACAGTAACAAATTTTTCCATATTATCCTCCATTCTAGCTAATTCTTCTTATCGCTTTATCAACGAAATAATAAAGTGTCATAACGATAATTAAATAAAATACCCATGTAATCGAATTTTGAAATACGGAATATACATCACGGTTGAAAATATATATTCCTAAAATAATAATTGTAAATATCATTAAATTCATTGAAATGAAATGCTTCCTGAATGGATTTCTTGGTATATCCTCAAATGCTGTAAGAATCATACTAATAATTCCTGCAACTAAGAATACTAAGAATTTATTTGTAAAGGTGACCTCTTGAAAAAATAGTCCAAAGGCTAAAATAGAAACAAAATACATTAAAGTAAAATGAATAGAGAATAATCCAACACTCCTACCTATTCTTTTTCCTAGGGGTTCTTGTTCCATTTGTAATATTTCTTCTAATAATTCCTCAAGCTCATTGATTTCATCTTTCGTAATATCTGAAGAATTTTCCTTTAATTCTTCGATTAAATTTTCTATTTCTTTTTTCTTTTTTTCTATATTTAGCTTTCTTTTATCCATGGTCTCACCACATTTCAATACTTAATTATATAATAATTAACCCCCATTTACAAGAACATACGAAAAAGGATAATTTGTCTAAAAATAGGAATCCATATGAGGGATTTTATAATGGGGGATACAGAAATAGAGCATTTCGTTTATTCTTTTTTATGGGGTTATTGAGCAATTGAATGCGTCAAAAAAAATGTACCATATAATATAATCACTACTTGAGGAGATTGTAATAATTATAATAGAACTTGACAATGAACTTGGAGGATTAATTATGAAGCATAAAGAAAAAAGGTTGATACTAAGCCATTTAGTACCAACCCTGTGCAAATTAGGAATATTTAAAAAAATGAAAAAGCCTTACCAAAAGAGATTATTTTTTTACGTTTAAATATATAATTGTTGAAGTTCCAACAATAAAAATACAAGCACAATTTATAATAGAAACATATATAGCAATGTCTTTTATGTTATAACCCCAATAAATCAAGCTTTCACAAACATTACAAATAATTGTAATAGAAATAAATAATATTAGTTCCATTGCTACTATCCTAATTTTAGGAAAAACATTTTTTCGAATATATAGCTTATTCAAAATTGATTTTTGTTCTATCGATTGTTTTTCTATCATATTTTGTGATATTCCATCAAAACAATTCGGACATATCATTGTACAAAAGTACCAATACACAATTATAAACCATGGTAGTAAAATAACCAACCAAATCAATTATAACCACTCCCAACTGTTCATATTGTAAGCTAATACTGCTGAACCGGCGGTGGAAATAGCCATTTTAGTTAAGTTGACAGCAGTTAATTTAGCAACTGTACCAGGCAATGCTTTTGAAACAGCATTAATAAATTGTCCACCATACAAGTTAAATATGCCCGCAAATCCTCTTTTTGAAATTGCACCTGCAGCATAGTTATTTGTTGCTTTATATAATATACTAAATGTCCTATTCACTTCACTGTTTTTCAACAACCCTTTTCTGAGTGCTGATGAATTTTGGGAACCAGCTCCAGCCCAAGCTCCTAATCCGAAATTTACAGCACCCATAATGGCGGCTTTTCCCCAGTTTACCAGAAATGCAAGCAGCAGCCAAAGTACCTATTCCGGTTGCTGCTAACATACCACTAATTCCACCGATAGTACCATCAAGTAATACTTGCCAACCGTTAATATTTTCCCATCCATTAGTTGCACCTTGAGAAATTACACTAGCCCCAGCTCCTATTGCAACACCCATAATAGTACTAATAATCAAAGCGGATATCATGAAATGTCCCGTCGGATCCATCCCCACAACAGGATTATTATTACAATATATAAATAGATTCATACCTGATGGAGTATCTATGT
>CAMEKD010000064.1 GCA_945920825.1 uncultured Anaeroplasma sp. | reverse complement strand
TTACAGGATCATCGTTATATTAAATTGGGCATTTTGTAATATCATAATTACCAGCGCCTTAAGATATCTTATTGTATCACATATCCCATCTATTGCTAGATTGTAAGTCTATTTCTTTGGGATTTTTTAGCGAAAATAGAAAATCCCTCTCAATAAACATTTTAGTTTTCGCCAAAATAACTCAAAATCATTTTCCATTCAATTTTCTTTCTAAATATTCTGGCAATTCTTCTATTAGCTTATATTTAGATATTCCTATTGATAAATGATTTTTCTTTAATGTAGTTTCAGCAACATATTTATCTGCATCCTTACATAGTAGTAATCCTATAGTATCATTATCACCATCAACCTTTTCGAGATCGTCTATAGCATTAACATAAAAAACTAACTGTCCAAAATCAGATGGATTAAATTCACCTATTTTTACCTCAATCACCACATAAGCATGTATCTTTGTATGATACATCAATAAATCAATATAGAAATCCTTACCTGTAGGAGTTGTTAATTTATACTCCTTACCTGCTAAGGTGAAACCAGGACCCAATTCTTGTAAAAACTTAATAATATTATCTATCATTTGATTTTTTAGATCGTTTTCAGTTTTAATTTTTTCTTTATCTAAAAAATCAAATACATAAGTATCCTTAAATAATTCATTTGTTAATTCATTAGACCTATTAACAGCTCCAGTAGTTGTAGGATTTATTAAGCTTCTTTCATAGGCCTTCATGGCTATTTGATTTAACACCACGCTTCTACTCCAACCATTTTTATGAGTCTCTTTAATATACCACAACATTTCTTCATGGGATTTTGATTTAATAATTATTTCACAAAGTGTATACCAAGGAATTTGTGTAGCAGGTTGCTGCAAAATTTCATCTTTGCTAAATTTTTTAGCAAATGTGGACATAAATCGTAAATTTCTAGAGGAATATCCTTTACCATAATCTTTTAAATCATTAGCTAAATTCTCTATATATTTGCTTCCCCATACTTTTCTTTCATTGATAATTCTACCAATTTCATAATAAGTCATTATCATGGCACTATTAACAACAACCATTGCTTTAGCTTGGTTCGTTCTAATAGTATCCTTGATTTTATTTAAATCCTCTAAATAATCTTTCTCTAAAATTGTTATTTCGTCTGTTTTAGTCATAGTATTTATTTCCTCTTTTCTCAAAAAAATAAATCCTGCAAAGCTTTAAGCCTTACAGGATCATCGTTATATTCAATTGGGCATTTTGTAATATCATAATTACCAGCTCCTTAAGATAGTCTTATTGTATCACATATTCCATTTTATTACTAGATTGCAAGTCTATTTTTTTGGGATTTTTAGTTTAATGATGTGAAGTGGTACCAATTTAGTAGACAATAAAATAAAAAAGACCCCAATTTTAAATTGGAGTCAATTCATTAAATCTTTTTTACTTGGTTGAATGGGAATTCCATTGGGGTCATACGACCAAACATGTTGATAAGAATCGTTAATGTTTCCTTCTCAAGGTTAACTACAGATACCTCACCAACCATATCCTTGAAGGATCCTTCTGTAACAATAACCTTATCACCAGCATAAATTTCGAATACTGGCTTTTGAACAAGGCCTAGCTTCTCTAATATTGCGTCCATCTCATCCTTAGGTACAGCAACTGGCTTTGTACCTCCACCAGAGGAGCCTAAGAAACCAGTAACCTTTGGAGTGTTACGAACCATGAACCATGCATCCTCGTCCATTTCCTTATCTACTTCCATCTCAACAAATACGTATCCAGGGAAAAGCTTTTCTACCTTTTCCTTTTTCTTACCCTTTTTATCTACAACCTCCTTAACCTCTTCAGGAACTAATACCTGATAGATTAAGTGAGTCATATTCATAGATTCTCTTCTTCTTTCCAAATCCTGCTTAACAGAATTCTCATATCCTGAATAAGTTGTTACAATATACCATCTTTTCATTGTTTTATCCTCCTTAAATAATTAAGCCTAATAATTCAGCAATGAATACATCATATAGCATGAATAATAATGTTAATATGATGATGAAAACAAATGTACGAATGGCATTACCTAAGAACTTAGGCCAAGCAAGCCATGTGATTTTCTTTAATTCAGGGAATGCAGGCTTTAAGAATGGATAAAGTGCATATAATAAGCCTAAGGATGCAAGAACAATTAAAATCCATGCGAATACTTGAGGATATTCACCAATTACAGGGAAATCCTTTCTTACCTGTAATGCACCATTTAGCATTAAGCAACCAAGTAATAGAGTAATAATAGAAATACCTAAGAATAACCAGTTTTCCCATTGGTGCTCTTCCTTTAGGTATTCAGTAATACGATATACACCTAAAGATGCTTCCTTTTGCTGCTTCTTTTCAATTTGCTTACGGATCTTAGCCTCAACTAAATCCTTATTGCTCTTTGGTGCTTCTTCTACATTATCTTCTTCTACATTATCTTCTTCATTATCTTCTACATTAGCCTCTTCTAAAGAATAAGTAGATTCAACCTTTTTCTTCTTTGACTTAGGGCCACCAATAGCCTGCTTCTTTTCTTCCTTAGCTTCTAAAGCTTCCTCTTCAACTACTTCTTCTTTTGCCTCTAGAGTTTTAGCTTCTTCTAAAGCTTCCTTCTTTTCTAATTCCTTATCGTCTGCCATAAGTAATCCTCCTTACTTCGTCTCTTTGTGCATTGTATATTTATTACAAGTTGGACAGTATTTTTTGATTTCTAGTCTTTCTGAATTCTTTTGTGGATTCTTTGTTGTCGTGTAATTACGGCTAAAGCATTCTTCACAAATTAATATAACCTTTGTTCTCATGAAAACACCTCCAATACATAATTTAGCGCAAAATAAAAAACCTTAATCTCAGGTCCTACTAAAATTATAAGACATTTAGAGTTTAAGGTCAATCAAAATAATAAATTATTTTATAGCATGTAAAATATCTATTCTTTCCTTTGGATTATCTGCGTTACATACATAGGAACCTGACACGGCTAAATCTACATATTTTGCAATATATGGAGCGGTTGTATCCTTAATTCCACCATCGATGTTAATAAGATAGGAATAATGATTCTCTTTTCTTAATTTGCATAATTCTTCTACCTTTTCTATAGAATCCATCATGAAGGATTGTCCACCAAAGCCAGGCTCAACGCTCATAACTAATACCATATCTACATAAGGTAGATATTCCTTTATTTCTTCTACCTTAGTTTTAGGCTTAATAGAAATACCTGCCCCTATATTATAGGAATGAATTAAATCAATTGTTTTTAAAACATCACAATCCGCTTCTACATGGAATGTAATATATTGGCTTCCTGCATCTACAAATTGCTTAATGTAATTTTGTGGATGCATTATCATTAAATGGGTATCAAATGGCTTATCTGTAATTTTTCTTATGGATTTAACGAATGCAGGTCCTATAGAAATATTTGGGACAAATTCACCATCCATAATATCCATATGAACATAATCTGTAGAGGATAAAGCCTCCTTTAGGGAGGATTCCATATTTGCAAAATCTGCAGTTAATATTGATAAAGATACTTTCATTTTTTTAATATCTCCTTATACATTTTATTGTAGGATTGATAGCGAGAGGCTAAAATCTCACCCTTTTGTGCGGCCTCATAAATGGCGCAGCCCTTTATTCCTTCTAGATGGTTACAATCTCTAAATTTGCAATTATGACCTCTAAAATCTACGAATAAGCCCTCAAGCTCATCCTTATCAATTCCTAATACATCTAGCTTAGAAAAACCAGGAGTATCGCCAATAAAGCCCCCTAAATAAGGGTATAGGCTCGTTTCTCTTGTCGTGTGGCGTCCTCTACCTAGGGCTTGGCTGATTTCCCCAGTTTTAAGGAAAAAGCCAGGGACTACTGCGTTAATTAAGGTAGATTTGCCTGCACCAGTCTGGCCGGATAAAACGGTAATTTTATCCTTTAGGATGTCTCTGACAAGATCAATACCCTCTTTATGCTTAGAATCTACATAGAATACCTTGTAGCCCATATTCTCATAATAGGAAAGATTCTCCTTTAATTCAAATAATTCTAAATCCGTAAGCAAATCGATTTTAGATACAACAAGAACTGGAGTAATATTTTGATGCAATATATTGACTAAGAATAAATCCAATAGAAAAAAGGAAAAATCAGGCTCCTTAGCCGCAAAGACCAAAAGGATTTGGTCTACATTGGCAATATCTGGCCTTATCATTTCATTCTTTCTTTCTAAGTAATGGTCAATCATTCCATTTTCAATGACTGCAATATCTCCAACCTTAGGTGTATTTTTAATTGTAGTAAGTACTTCCTTTTTACTTTTTGATTTTTCATTGACCATATATTTCTTTTCATATCTAAGCTTACCACGAGCTTTAAGAGAAATAATAGAACCATCAAGAAGTAAAACCTTATATACTCCACCATTTAAATTTATGATTCTTCCCTTTTGCATAAATACCTACTTTTTCATATGTTTGCTTCTAAGCTGACCGCATGCGGCATCAATATCTGAGCCCTGCTCTTTTCTTAATTGTACATTAATTCCTCTTTTATAAAGAGTATCATAGAAGGCTCTCATCGTCTCTTCTTTGCTTCTCTTATAAGGCTTTTCTATAACCTCATTATATGGAATTAAATTTACATATATATTTTCCTTACCAATTAAATCTGCAAGTGCATTTGCACATTCCTTTGTATCATTAATATCCCTTAATAAAATGTATTCAAATGTTACTCTTCTACCGGTTATAGAAATATAATATTTAACTGCATCCATTAATTCCTCTATAGGATATCTTTTATTTATTGGCATGATTTGGTCTCTAATTTCATTTTTAGGGGCATGTAGGCTAATTGCTAAATTTACCTGTAAATCGAAGGAAGCGTATTCCCTAATCTTAGGTACAAGCCCACAAGTAGATACCGTAATATGTCTTGCTCCAATTTCTATGCCCTTTGCATGATTGATAATTTTTAGGAAATTAATGACATTATCATAATTATCAAAAGGCTCACCAATTCCCATAACAACAACATGGGATACTCTTATTTCTGCTAAAGTAGATACCATAAGTACCTGCAGTACCATTTCTGCTGTAGTTAGGTTTCTTAGCTTCTTTTTCATGCCAGAGGCACAAAATACGCATCCCATATTACAGCCTACCTCACTAGTTACACATACAGAGTAGCCATAATTATGATTCATTAAAACTGTTTCAATCAAATTCCCATCGGATAATTCAAATAAAAACTTTTGTGTACCATCAAAGGATTTTTGTCTTGTAACACATTTTAAGCTATCAATGATAAAGTTTTCTTTTAAATGAGCAATAAATTTCTTCGAAATATTGCTCATTTCTTCAAAGTTTTGAATTCTATGACGATAAAACCATTCCATCATTTGAGATGCACGAAATGGCTTTTCCCCCATATGGATTAAATATTCCTTCCACATTTCTTCTGTATAATTATATATACTCTGCATAATTCCACCTAATTTCCAAAATTATTATACACTTAAGACCATTTATTTTAAAGATATATTTTTCTAGGCCGAAAATAAAAAAAACTGTAAAAAAGTTAATTTTTACAGTCTTCTATTTCAAGTAAGTGATATGCATTTTTACCTAAAATCTTATCTATATCTTCCTTATTTATTCCAGATTCCTTTATGAATTCAATATAAGGTGCACCAATTGCCCATGGGCAATCTGTGGCAAATAATATTTTATCTGCACCATGCTTTAAAACGAATCTTTTGAAATCCTCTTTAGATAATAATGGTATTCTTTTTTCCTTTTGATCGCAATATCCTAAGCTAAATGCAGTATCGATATAAAAATCCTTACCTAATAGCTTAGAATAAACTTGATCCCATAGCCCCCAAGAGCCCATGTGAGCTAAAACGAGCTTACCCTTATGATGTAATCCATTCATCATATTTAAAATTCTATCTGGAGTAACCTTAGGGTCTCCTTTAATTCCAATGTCAATTCCTGCATGTAGAATAACAATTAAGCCAAATTCAAAGGCCTTATCGATAATATTTATATATTTCACATCATCGATATAGGTATCCTGATATGGCGGATGAAGCTTAATTCCTTTTATACCTTCATCCTTAAGACGAATGATTTCTTCTTCATAATCTATATAATCTGGATGTAATCCTCCAAAGGATAAAATATGGGTTTCCTTATATTTTTTATTTACCTCTATTGCAAAGGAATTAATACTTTTTACCTGTTTTGCGCTTGTCGCAACAGGTAAAACCAAGGAATAATCAATATGATTCTCCTCCATTTTGCATCTTAAATCAGAAATTGTACCATCCGTATATGCACATAAATTACCCTTTTCCTCTAATATAGGGATTGCCTTAGGAGCTATAGAATCTGGAAATGCATGTGTATGAAAATCTATTATCATTGTGATTCATCTACCTTACCATCAGTTACATATACCTTATCCTTCATATCGACTAATACCTCACCCTCAGGTACGATAACTCGTCTTTCATAGCACATGAAGATTTGATCGACATTTTCTGGCTTCTTCGTGAAGCTTGACACAATAGGTACAATAATAAAGGATACAGCCATACCAAGTACACCCATATAAATGGAATCGGCAAAATCAAACCATAAGATATTATTTGCCATTAATTTCGAGTTTACACCCGTTAAGGACAATATTAAGGATACTACTGCAATCAAAACCCCCAAGATAAAGGATGCCCAAATGGATGCCTTAGTTGTCTTTTTCCAATATAATCCATAAAAGAATGGACCAATGAAAGCACCACTAATTGCACCCCAGGATATTCCCATAAGAGATGCAATATCCTTAGTGAATTCCTTAGGGCCATATTCCATAAATGCCGCAAGGCCTGCAGAAACTAAAATAAATACGACAACAAATATTTTAAGAAGCTTCATTTTTGTGATTTCAGATACTTCCTTCTTTGTACCAATTAAATCGAAGGTTACGGTTGCAGCACTCGTATGAACCAAACCAGATAAGGTAGACATCGATGCAGCTAAAACTAATACTAATACAATCGCAACGACAACGACATTTAATCTTGATACAATTTCAGGAATTACCGTTTTGGCATTTCCTGTAAAGAATAGAGTACCAAATCCGCCCAAGAAATAGCATCCACCAGCAACAATAATAGCAAACACAGTAGAAATGATAGAGCCCTTTCTTATTTGGCCTTCATTTTTAATTGAATAGAACTTACCTACCATTTGAGGAAGTCCCCAGCATCCTAAGGATGTTAATAAAACAACATAAAATAAATGTATAGGGTCTGGACCAAACATAGAGGTTAAGGCCCATCCACCCTCTAAAGCTAAAGCCTCCATAGAGCCCATGAAGCCTCCATTAAGGTTTAACGCAAAAACAATAACTAAGGAAATACCAACAAGCATAATTACACCTTGAATGGCAGAATTAATCGCTGTTGACATTAATCCACCAACAATAACATATGCACCTGTTGCAACACTAATAATGAGTACCCAAACCCAGTAAGGTACTGCATCACTAAAGCATACCTGAAATAAATAGGATAAGCCATTATAAAGTGCTGCAGTATAAGGCACTAAGAATACAAATACAATAACCGATGCAGCTATTTTGAGTGGCTTAGAATTAAATCTTTTACCAAAGAAATCCGGCATAGTAGATGAATTTAAATGCTGGGTCATAATTCTTGTTTTTCTACCTAATACAGCCCAAGCTAAGAAAGAACCAATGACTGCATTACCTATACCAATCCAAAATGCACTAATACCAAACGCGAGTCCGAAGGAGCCTGCATATCCTATAAATACTACCGCACTAAAGTAAGATGTTCCATAGGCAAATGCGGAAAGCCATGGTCCAACGTTTCTACCACCAAGTACAAAATCTTGGCTTGTTGTTGCCTTTCTTCTACAGTAATAGCCAATATATAGGGTTACTAGAAAGAAAACAACTATAAAAATAATCTTAATCGCCAAATCCATAATTCATTCTCCTAGCTTGTTGTTTCTGCTTCTACTAAGCGAACCTTAGAATAAATTTCTCTTAGCTTTGGCTTTTCAATTTTTCCTGTTGCGTTTCTTAATACCTTAGCGAAAATAATCTTTTTCGGACGCTTGTATCTTGGTAAATCAAAACAGAATTGATTTACCTCATCCTCACTCATCCTTGAACCTTCCTTAAGCTCAATAATTGCTAAGGTAACCTCACCAAGCCTTTGATCAGGAAGCCCAATGACAGCACAATCCTTAATTTTTTCGTGCTTTCTTAGGAAATCCTCTATTTGTACAGGGTAGATGTTTTCTCCACCTGTGATGATGACATCCTTCTTTCTATCCACTAAATAATAGAAGCCATCCTTATCCCGCTTAGCCATATCACCAGTATATAGCCAACCATCCTTAATGGATTCCTTTGTAGCCTCAGGGTTTTTATAATATTCTACCATTACACCATCACCCTTAACACAAAGCTCACCAACCTCCTCAGGTGCTAAAACCTCGTGGTTCTCTTCATCCATAATCTTAACCTCCCAGCCATACCCTGGTATTCCAATTGCGCCAACATGGCTTAGGTTTTCAACTCCAAGATGAACACAGCCAGGTCCTATAGATTCTGATAATCCATAATTTGTATCATATTGATGAGAAGGGAATACCTTCATCCATCTTTGAATTAGGCTTGGTGGTACAGGCTGTGCACCAATGTGCATAAGCCTCCACGGATTTAAATCATAATCCTTAAGCTTAATATCTCCTCTATCGATAGAATCTAAGATATCCTGTGCCCAAGGCACTAAAAGCCATACAATTGTACAGTGCTCCTCAGATACAGTATTTAAAATCCATTCCGGTTTAATACCTCTAAGTAAAACAGCCTTTGAAGCGGATATCAATGAACCAAACCAATGCATCTTAGCCCCTGTATGATATAGTGGTGGAATACATAAGAAATTATCCTCATGTGCTTGGAAGTGATGCTTCTGTTCTACTCTTGCAGAGTGCACTAAGGCCTTATGTAGGTGTCTAATCGCTTTAGGAAATCCTGTAGTACCTGAAGAGAAATAAATTGCGGCATTATCTTCCCCTGTCAATAATACCTCATGCTTTACTGGCGAAAAATAGTCAATAATTTCTAAATAGGTATCCGCAAATGGTACACTACCATCACCAACATAAATTAATGTTTTTACCATTGGGGTATGGTCCGCAATAGGCTCAACTCTTCCAATGAATTCATTACCAAAGATTAAACAGCTACAATCGGCTAAATCTAAGCAATATTTAATCTCATCTGTGGTATATCTATAATTCATAGGTACTGCTAGTGCTCCAGTTTTTAATATTCCAAAATAAATAGGAAGCCACTCTAAGCAGTTCATTAAAAGAATTG
>CAMEKD010000063.1 GCA_945920825.1 uncultured Anaeroplasma sp. | reverse complement strand
AATGCCGCACTGTCACTGCGGAGGTCGCGAGTTCGAGTCTCGTCCGGACCGCCATGCTAATGTAATTTTGCGTTCATAGATCAATTGGATAGATCGTTTGACTACGGATCAAAAGGTTGGGGGTTCGAGTCCTCCTGGACGCGCCAGCTTAAAAAATAATGGGCTTCAATTTGAAGCCCTTTTCTTTTGCTCATATGAAGATGGTGGTACGATAGAAAAGCAACAAGGATATCGATTCGACAAGAAAAAAAGCCCTGTGTAGGGCTTTTGTGATTCCTTAAATTGCTTTTATAGAATACTGGGTATAAGCTTTTTTAAAATATAATAAAAGCTTTTCTCTCAATATTTCATCATCCAATACCATCGCATGATATCCAAAATCCTTTAGATAATTATAAATTTGGAATTCAGAGGAATAGAAGGTATAGATTTTCTTTGTTTGCGGACCATATTCATTAATATAGGTATCAGATGTTTCCATACGAATACATTTAGGTCTATCGACATATAAGGAATTGAATAGCTTTTGACCGAATGGGTCAAATTCTACCTTATATTCCTTATATTCTCCACTTAAGAAGGCAGGCCCTGATGCTTTAACCTTATCTACAATTTCCTTCACCTCATCTATAGATAATTCTAAGGTGTCCTTCATTTTATATACTGCCTTAACCATAGATAGCTTAAATGCCATAATTTGCCTATCATAATTTTGATCCACATTCTTTGCAAATCCTGTAATATAATAATGGAATTCGTCAAGTCCAGGAATTAATTTATAAGGATCTACTAAGAAGGTTTTATTATTTGTAGTAACAATTTTACATTTATATTTCTTTTTAATACAGGTAGATAATGTATCATAAATATCCATAAATAGGATTCTTTCTCTAATGTAGGATGGATATGCCATATATTTATATAAAAGAGAACGGAAGGTATCTGCAGCGCTTCTAGAATCTGTTTCATTTACGATTTGAGTAAGCGCACCTTCAGTTTTGGATGTTTCTCTTAAGAAAATATCCTTTTTACCTACCTCAGAAGGTATATTATCCCTAAGCTTTAATATTTCAATTCCAATATCATTTAAGCTTCTTTTAAAGGATGTTTTTCCATCGTTTAAGCCTTTAATAGCTTCTATAATAGGATTATTTGCTAATTTATTTGTTTTTCCGGATAATATATCACATACATCCTTAAGCTCACTTAAGGAATCCTGATAGTCATAGGTTTTAATGACAACCTGTGTTAAAAAGTCATTTTGACTCATATTCAATTGGAACAATTCCTTATCGTTTAATAATCTTGAAAATAAAGATTCTGTTGCAGTAATTTTAAAACTGGTCATTTTTGCCTCCATAGTTATAAAAAGTGTAACCTATATATACATTATATATTATAAAAACATTTATTTAAAGCCATTTTTTATATAAAAGTGCAACTCAATTATAGTATATAAGTTACTATAGGATATTCTCATATCATGATATAATAATATTGGTAAAAAATAATAAAAATATCAAGGAGAAAAAAATGCTTAAAATTAGTTGTATTACTTTGGTTATTGCAGTAGTAATTTCGCTTGTATATATTTTGTATTTAAAGAAGAACATTCATAAATATGAAATGATTTTAACAGATATTTTAAATGAAAAGCTAAGAGAAGCAGAGGAGATGGATCTTGGTGAGCAATTAGATAAAATCTTAGAAGAGAATAAGGAAGATACAGAATAAATTGGATACTGAAGTGGTACTATTTCGTAGACGATAAAATAAAAAAGGGCATTGCCCTTTTTAATTTGAAAAATCAATTTTTGAAACCTTTATCATTTTATCTGGAATTGCATCTGCATATAAATAGAAGACCTTCTTTAATAAATTGCCATCTACATCATCATATACCATTTCCTTTGGTACGGCCATGTATTCTTCAACAATATTATGAGAGAAGAAGATAATGAATTTTTCTGGTAGATTTAGATGTAAGAAGGATTCATAATCATGTAACACCTTAACTACATCTAGTCTAATGTCATCATGTAGAATTTCTTCTAGAATCATCCTAGTTTCACTATGATCTAATAGATTTTTCATTAATTCTAAATGATTTTCACAATAGTCTACCCAAATGAGGAATGCCTCATTAAATTGGTTTCTTTTCATCTTTTCTTTTAATGCATTTGTAATTTCATCCTCTAAGAATGCTTTAACAAATCCAAAGATATCCTTAAAATGATAATAAAATGTGTTTCTATTGATGTTTGCCTTTTTTACAATCTCGCTTATTGAGATTAAAGGAAAAGGCTTTTCCTTCATTAAAGCATGAAAAGCCTTATATAAAGACTCTTTTCCACTCATACGAATATCACCCAAAAGGTATTATACCATAATTTGTATGAATTAAGTAGACACAAAAAAGGTTTTTGTCAAATATATAGATAAAATAATAAACAAAAATGGTTACGGTTGTATAATATCATGTGTGAATTGTATGACATTGAAGGACAAAAAGAATAAAAGAAAGGAGAAGATTATGGAAGAGACGAAAAAAAACTGGGGTAAGCCATTTAGTATTATTGGATTAGTTTTCGGAATTATTTCATTAGTATTTGGATTGTTTTCCATAATACCTGTATTAGGAATTGCATTTGCAGTCATTACAGGAATACTTGCAGTGATTTCAATTACCATGGCAATACCTGGAATTATAGGATCTATAGGTAAGGGTAAGCCATTTAGCATTGGTATTTGGTTCAACAATGCTAGCTTGGGCAATTATCAGATATTCTTTAATTCTATATGCTTTAGCACAAACAGCATAAAGGAATATAATAAAAACACCATTGATACTTTAACTAATGGTGTTTTTATTATAGATTAAGTTTTGAAACTCGAACGAGCTTAGATGAAATAGAATCTGCATAAAGGACAAATACCTTTTTCATCATTTCTGGGTTGGTGTTGTCATAGATTTGACGTTCTATGGCTCTCATATATTCATCTGCAATACTATGAGCATAGAATACCATGAATTCATCAGGTAGATGGATTTTTAAAATTGGTTCATAATCATACAGTATTTTTTGGATATCCATACGAATAGAGGTATGGAAGGAA
The DNA here is from genome assembly GCA_945920825.1 of uncultured Anaeroplasma sp. GTDB lineage: Bacteria > Bacillota_I > Bacilli_A > Acholeplasmatales > Anaeroplasmataceae > Anaeroplasma. The sequence continues at coordinate 6,637 of CAMEKD010000063.1, read as the reverse complement.
TAATCGATGACATCTCTACCCTTATCACTTTGCATGATATTAATGAATACCCTTTTATGCTCTTTAACATAATCAACTAATAAATTATATGCTTGAGATAATTTATTCTCTATAATCAAGCTTCTCATATCAAAACATACGGCATCATCTAGGTATTCCTTTAAAAAGGAATCCATATCCATAAAGTGATAATAGAAGGTATTTCTATTTACTTTAGCTTCCTTTATGAAATCCTTGATGGTAATTTCATTATAGGTATATTTTTCTATTAAGTTAGAAAATGTCTCATATAATTTTTGTTTTGCACTCAAACTACCACCTCTTTTTTATTATATTATCATTTTTGTGTTTTGACTAGACATTTTAAATAAAATGACCAAAATATAGTCAAATTATTTGAAGGACTTTCTTTATTTACTTTGATAATATTATTTATTATTAGTTATATGATGAGGCAACACTTTTTGCAGGAAAGATTCATGCAATTCTTTGTAGAGAATACAAAAATCATGTTAAGGGAAGAGATTATTATGATTATTTGTTTTATATTGGAAAGAAAGTTCCTTTTAATATGAAGTATTTAGAGAATAAACTAAAGAATACTGGAAAAATAGCTATGGATGAGATTTTATCCTTAGATAGAGTGAAAGAATTTCTTAGAGATAGATTTGAAAAAGTAAATTATAATCAAGCAATAGAAGATGTTAGTAATTTTATAGTTCAAAAAGAATCTTTAAATCTTTGGAAAAAAGAGTTCTTCCTTTCTACTTTAGATAGCTTGAAGGAAGCATAGAAAAATGGGTTATAAACCTAAAGCGAAATATGGTTTATAGCCCATTTATTTTTCTTTTTATAAAATATTACATTTAAAACTTGTTCGTTCAATTTGTACGAACAAGTTTTTTCATTGCCAGTTTAAATCTATAATTGGGATCAAAATAGTCTTCAGTAAGATTATATAATTCAAGAATATTGCTTATGCACCATTCGGGGTCTTGTGTATGATATACAGGATATAATTCAAATAGTTTTTCGTATTTTATTGTTTTAAATAAGAATTGGGTGTTAATGTTTCTTGTATAGGATATATATCTGTACATATATCCTACCCAAAATAAAGAATCTTTATTTTTTTTCTCTTTTCCATAATCACTTCTACCAAATTGATGTTCTATTTCATCTAGTCCTTCATTGACATCTAATGATAGGATAGAAGAATTGTTTTGATCTAATTTTTCTAACAATTTTGAATAATAAAAGCGTCTTAAAAAAACTTTTGTTGAGCAAGGAAAACGACTAGCAGATTCTTCAAATAGTTTTCCTTGATATTCACATAATCTTAACCCGTTCGTATCTAATTCTCTCATTTTAGAATCTCCTCAATAAATAGTCCATCTCTATAGGTTCTTTTTGCCATTTTTAATTTTGTTTCAATTTCTTGAGTTCTTTTGTTTAGGGCATCTATATAATCATTCTTTTCTTCTTGACATAAATAATACTTTTCAATAGGTTTTAAATGTTTCATGGCTTCACTTGTTTTAATAACATATTGCTTTCCCATAAAAGATGCAGAAAGAGAATGAATTGCAACTTCTGATGTAATATCCCCATTTGCAAATAGAGACATAATATAAAACATTCTGTTATCAGCAATAGGAGCAATAATTATATCTGCTTTTTGAATTTGTTTTACTATTTCAGCAATTTTATTTGAGCTGTTATAATTTTTAATTGTTCCTCTGTAATAGCATAATGCTAGCATCCAATCTAATGAAGTATTGAATTGTAGTATTTTTAGATTATCTGTGCTTAATTCGAAAGAGTATACGGATGAATCAGGATTTTCACAAATGAATGTGGCTGCATTACTAAAGGATTCTCCAAGATAAAAACCATTTCCAAAATCACAGGTGCTTCTTGAGCCTTCCTCAGAAATTTCATTTAAACCATATTTTGAGCCATGAAAAAGTATTCTTTTATTCGTTTCCTTTAAGAATTCCTCTTTGATTTTATTTATTCTATAGCCACAACGATAAATATAGGAATAAATTCGCTCATAGTTTTCTTTTGTAGTCTTTCCGCTTTTCAATAATTTATAAATTGTTGTCTTTGATATATTTGTGTTCTTTGAAAAAGATTCTATATCTGTTTTCTGCGCCTCTAAAAAGAATTCTAAATCATTTACTATATCATATTCTTTTTCTATAAGCATAAAAATCATATCCTTTCTTTGATTATATTATACATCATATAACTTGTCCGTACAAGTTGTACGAACAAGTTTTGTATAAGAAAAATGGCACCTCTGTGCCATTTAGGATACCATGGTATCTAGGTCATATTCATGGAATAAGGAATACATCTTTATTGGTATTTCACAATCATAATAGGTACCATAGGATTGATATTCCTTTTTATAAATATGACAGTTCTTTTCAATTTGGTTGGACAATTCTCCTTTAGAATAAGGAATTAAGATTTGTGCTCTTAAAGTAGATGGAGTTACATATTCTAATATTTGATTCATTAATTCATCTAAATTCAGCTTTGTTTTATTTGAAAAATATAAGCTTTTCGCTCCAGGCATAGATAATCCTTCATTTATAGTTTTATCCCATTTATTGAATAAATATATGGTAGGTATTTTATTCGCACCTAGAGAATATAATACCTCAAGTACAACACGCAATTGCTCATTGATGTATGGGGAAGAAGAATCTAGTACATGGATGATCAAATCCGCATTTTTTACCTCCTCTAGGGTTTGGTAGAAGGAATTAATTAGATTATGCGGTAGCTTAGATACGAATCCAATCGTATCTACGAGCATAAAATCAATTTTGTTATAGGTTATCTTTCTATTATAGGTGGATAGCGTTGCAAAAAGCTGATCCTTAGATAACACCTTTTTTTCTTCTTTAGCATTGGTATATTCTAATATGGTATTCATCGTAGAGGATTTGCCTGCATTGGTGTAGCCTACTAGGGCTACAATAGGGATTTCATTTCGTTTTCTTTTTTCGATTTGATTCGATTTCATTTTTTGAAGTCGATCCAATTCCTCCCGAATTCTTAGGATTTCTCCTCTTAAATGCCTTTGGTCAAGCTCACGCTGGGTTTCACCCTTACCCCTAGTTTTTGCGCCACCACCAATCCTGTCTTCCTTTTCTCTTAAATACTGTACTCTAGGTAATAGATATAAATCCTTCGCAAGCTTAATTTCTAGTAAGGATTCTTTGGTTTGGTTTCTTTCTTCAAAGATTTTTAAGATTAAATAGGTTCTATCCATAACCTCAATATGAACGAGTTCCTCTATGTTTCTGATTTGGGATGGAGATAATTCATCATTAAAGATCAAAAGATCAATATCATAAGCATGTATAGCAATAATGATTTCATTCATCTTACCACTACCAACATAGGTTTTTGAATTAATTCGATCTAGCTTTTGATACATTTTATCGATAACCTCAATACCTAAGGCTAAAGCTAAAGCATGAAGCTCAGATAGGGAATATTCAATGTCATACCGATCATCCTTTAGGGAGGCCCCAACTAAAAGTGCTCTCATTTTTCATCACCCCTAAAACATTATACTTTATTATAAAAAAAATGTACAATTTTTAAAAAAATGTATGAAAATTTCACTTGAATTGCAAATGATAGGATTTTGATATATAATAAGTATATTGTAAAAACATGTTTATTGAGGTGGCTTATGGTTAAACTTATAACAGATTCAACGAATGATTTAAATAAGGAATTATTAGCTGAATTAGATATTGAAGTAATTCCACTATATGTAAATTTTGGTGTAGAATCCTATAAGGATGGAATGGATATAACGACAGAGGAGTTATATAAGAAGGTAGACGAAAAGGGTGAATTACCTAAAACAAGTGCTGTATCTGTTGCAGATTTTATAGCTGTATTCCAAAAATATGTTGATTTAGGCTATGAAATTGTATTTACAGGTATATCTGCTCAAATGTCTTCGACATTCCAAAATGCAAATCTAGCTAAGGAAGAGGTAGCACCGGAAAAGATTTATATTGTAGATTCAAAGAATCTATCGAGTGGTATTGGATTATTACTTTTGAAGGCAGCTAAGGATATTAAAAATGGACTTAGCGCTAAGGAAGTAGCCCACAATATGGAAGAAAATACAAAGCTTGTATTATCTCAATTTGTCATTGAAAAGATGGATTATTTATATAAAGGCGGAAGATGTAGTGGCGTTGCAAGATTTGTAGGTACATTACTTAAAATAAAGCCATATATCATTGTAAGAGATGGTAAGATGAGTGTTGGTAAAAAGCCAATAGGCAAGATGCAGGTTGCTTTAAATGCACTTTTAAAGCAAATTGAAGAGGATAAGGATAGAGTAGATTTAGATCATATCTTAATTACCCATTCGCTAGCATATGAATATAGGGATTATTTATATGAAAGATTAAGGGAAATGTTTCCTAATGTAGATATTATATCTACCGTCGCTGGATGTGTAATTTCAAGCCATTGTGGAAGAGGTACTATTGGAATTCTATACATGCTTAAAAAGGAATAAAATTAGCTAGGGCAAGGAGATTATGCCATATTATTCTTATTTTTTTAGAAATTGTTTTATGACATGACCGATGTTTTTTGAATGAGCAGTGTTTAAGTTGTTTGAACATTTATTTTATGCTATACTTAATGGAGTATAGTATTATAATTATTCATAATTATAAAGGGGATGCTAGAAATGAAAAATAAAAAGAAGTTATGGATTATAATCCTTATAATCCTTGTAGCACTATTACTCATTGGTGGTGGTACAACAGCTATAATTGTATCCAATAGCCAAATAAATGATGGTGGAAAAAAAGAATGGACGATGGATGAAAATCAGACATTTACATATAGTGGTGAAGAAATAGCACCAAAAGTTTTGAACCTTGATGAAAATGATAAAGCCAAGGTTGTTTACTCGTATTCTGAAAAGAAGGATGACAATCCTCTAGATGATACCTATACTACAGGTCTTCCAAAGGATGCAGGTACTTATTATGTAAAGGCAGCCTTAGAAAATGATTATAAGATTACAACGATAACCATTGAACCTGCAGAGGTAAAATTAGAAGATATTCAGGTTCTATATAATCAACCATTTGTTAGTGGTAATTATTTCACTTCTGAAATGAATATAGACCAAGTGGAATTTGAATATGTATTTACATCTAGTGGCAATATAGTTTTAGGTGATGTTTCCTTAACAAGCACATTCTTATCCCCAAGCATTCAATCCTACGATTATACATTTATTCCTAACGATATGAATTATAAAAGCTATAATGGTACTATAGATATAGAAGTATATGCAATCGTATGCATATATGATGGAGAAGAGGAAGATTACCTATATGTCCCATTTAATTCTTCATTTGATTACGAATTAACACAAAAATTAGGCTATGAGATGCCATATTTTGTAGATGATAACAATAATAAATTTGAATTAGGCACAAAGATTACAGGTGATTTAGAATTACATTATATTGAAAATCCTATAGATTATTCCATTACATATCATTTAGATGGCGGTGTAAATGGAGAGAATCCTTTAAGTTATAATATCGAATCTGAAAATATTGTTTTAGCAAATGCCACAAAGCCTGGTTATACCTTCAATGGATGGTATAAGGAAGACACCTTTTTTACTAAGGTAGATAGAATCGATAAGGGTTCAACTGGTAATCTTGAATTATTTGCACAATTCACTTTAAATGAATATACAATCACATATAATCTAGATGGTGGTAATAATTCCGAAGAAAATCCATTTTTTATTCATGTTACAGATCATGTTGTGTTAAAAGATGCAGTAAAGGCGGGTTACAATTTCTTAGGCTGGTATTTAAATGATTCTAAGGTAGAAGAATTAGATAATATTAGCTCAAATATTACCCTAGAGGCTAGATTTGAAATTGCAACATATACAATTCGCTTTGAAACCTTTGGCGGTACAAATGTCGCTCCAATTACATTAGAATATAATCAGGACATTCTATTAGAAACAAACGTTTCTAAGTTAGGATATGAATTTAGAGCATGGTATAAGGATTCTCTATTCACAACTATCTTTAAGGATACTAAGATGCCTGCAGAGAATTTAACCTTATATGCTAGATATAATTTAGTTAATTATAATATTACATATAACCTAGATGGTGGAGATAATCCAAATCCATATACCTATAATATTGAATCAAGTATTACATTACAGGATTCCCATAAGGAAGGTAGTACATTTATAGGTTGGTATAGTGAGGCTACATTCGAAAATAAAATTGAAACTATTGAAAATAGAACAGGCAATATCGAATTATTTGCAAGATTTAGCACGAATGTATATGACATTGAATTTAATACAAATGGTGGTAATGCAATAAATACCATTCATGCAGAATATAATGATATCATTACGCTTCCTGATGGAGTAAAGGAAGGCTATGAATTTGAAGGCTGGTTTAAGGATTCTTCTTTTGAAACTCCAGTTGCAAAGGAATATACAGTTTTAGGCAACGTAGTATTATTTGCAAAATATGAAGTAGTAGAATATTCTATTACTTATAATCTAAATGATGGAACAAATGGT
>CAMEKD010000062.1 GCA_945920825.1 uncultured Anaeroplasma sp. | reverse complement strand
TATGATTCCATACCTCTAAATCATAAAGACTTTTTCAGCAGTCTCCAAAAACCTCTTTTTCTTATGTATTAAATTGCAGGGGATGTAACTCCAGCTACATAGAATTCCTTATATGTATAATGAATTACATCGAAATGAAGAGTCTCAACACCCTTTTCAAATGTGAAATAAGCAAGTAATAGATAGGCATCTGGTGTGCTAATTGTAACAGGTACTGGCCAATTGGATGTTTTCATAGGGAATACCTCATTATTTTTCAATGTAACGGATATGGGTTTTGGAGTTGTTTTTTCTAATGTGCTTTCAAAGTTTGATTTTGTAATGTTGCTATAGCTTGAAGAATAATTACAAACACCAACCCAATCGGATGCAAGACAAATAGATGCATATAATCTATAGGTGGAATCTGTTTTATATTCAAATTTATTGGAAAGATAACGTAGTGGTAAGCATTCAGGGGATGCATCATTTTTGCATACAGATAAATTGAAATCTGCTTTATGTGCATCATGAGTATCAAAGGATTTGGCTGTAAGGCTTATATCAAATGTTTTATAATCCTTTGCATCATAAAATGTAGGATTTTGAATTAATTCCTGATGATCCTCATCCTGATATGGATAAACCTTGTTGTTGTTATAAACCTGTAGGTAGGAATCCTTCCCAATCAAAGTCATAAATAATATAACTACAACAAAGCCAACACATATTAAGGCTCCTAATATTATAAGATAAGTGCCTGAGTTATTTCCTAAATGGAATTTATTTGGGTCCTTTTCTTTTTTCTTTTTTCTATCTAATTTTTTCATTTTGAACGACATAAAATTCACCTCGTATAAACTAATTATATCAAAAAGATTTATAAATGAAATGGTGAATTTAAAATATCTTCCAAAATACAACTTGTTTCTTTTTTCCTTTGTTATTTCCTTTAGAATCATTGACTAACGCTTTCAAAAAAAGTATAATAGACCTAGAGTTTTTAAAAACTCTTAAAAAAATAGGGAGGCCAAATAAAATGGAATGGTTATACATTTTATTGTCTGTCCTTATTGTTTTGGGGTCAGCTGCTGGAGTATTTGTTGGTTATTTCGTTCGCATTAAGAAAAACGATAAAACCCTTGCTCAAGCAAAAGAAGAAGCAGAAAAAATTTTAGCTTTAGCCGATGCTGAGGCTGAAAAAGCAAAGAAAGAACGAATTCTTGAAGGAAAGGCTGAGATTCAGGCATTAAAGGCTGAAGCTGAGCAGGATATTAGAGAAAGAAAATCTACAGTTGTTGAGCTTGAAAACAAGCTAAATCAGCGTGAAGATACTCTTGACCGTCGTGCTACAAACCTAGACCGCCGTGAAGAGATGCTAAATTCCAAAGAGAATAAGATTGATGAAAAGAAAGCAGAATTAGAACAACAAAATAATAAGGTAGAGGCATTACTAAAGGCTCAGGAGCAAAAGCTTGTTGAAATTGCCGGATTAACCAAGGATGAGGCACGTAAGGTCGTTATGGATACTGTCCGCGAATCCATGAAGGTTGAAATTGCAACCTACATTAAGGAAGAAGAGGAGCGTGCAAGACTTGAGGTTAAGTCTAAGAGTAAGAATATCTTAGCACTAGCAATTCAAAAGTATGCCGGAGAAACTGCTGGCGAGGTTACAGTAACTACTGTTTCACTTCCTTCAGAGGAATTAAAGGGTAGAATTATTGGCCGTGAAGGTAGAAATATTCGTGCAATTGAGTCTCTTACTGGTGTAGATTTAATTATTGATGATACACCTGAAGCTGTAGTACTGTCTGGATTTGACCCTGTCCGCCGTGAGATCGCAAAGAGATCTCTTGAGATTTTAGTTTCCGATGGTAGAATCCATCCAGCAAGAATCGAAGAGGTTATCGATAGATGCCGCGGTGAGGTTGAAATGGTTATCAGAGAAATGGGTGAGGATGCTGTATTTAAAACAGGTATCGGTAAGATTCATCCAGATTTGGTAAGATTGATTGGTCGTTTGAACTTCCGTACAAGTTATGGCCAAAACGTTCTAAAGCATTGTATTGAAACCGCAATGCTTGCAGGAAAGCTTGCATCGGAAATTGGAGAAAATGAAATTTTGGCAAGACGTGCAGGTTTACTACACGACATTGGCAAGGCTGTCGATCATGAAATTGAAGGAAGCCATGTTGAAATTGGTGTTGAGCTTGCAACGAAGTATCATGAGCCTAAAGAGGTTATTGATGCAATCGCATCCCATCATGAGGATGTTGCTCCAAAATCAATTATTGCAGTTTTGGTTGCTGCTGCGGATGCATTATCTTCAGCAAGACCAGGTGCACGTAGTGATTCCTTAGAAAATTACACAAAGAGACTTGAGAATCTTGAAGCTATTTCAAATAGTATTAAGGGTGTTAAGACATCCTTTGCTATTCAGGCAGGTAGAGAGGTTAGAGTAATTGTTAACCCTGAAGAGGTTGATGATTTATCTACAATTACTATTGCCCGTCAAATCAAGGAGGAAATTGAGAACAAATTATCCTACCCTGGTACGATTAAGGTAACAGTAATCCGTGAAATCCGTTCAGTGGATGTTGCTAAGTAAGAAAAAAGGGTGAGTAATATCACCCTTTTTTTGAAAACTTTGGAGGTGTTTTATGCGTATATTATATTTAGGTGATATTGTTGGGGAAAAAACAATAGAGGTATTAAGACAAAATCTTGATGCGATAAAAGCAGAAAATAAAATTAATTTAGTTTTGGTGAATGCGGAAAATGTAACACAAGGAAAGGGCTTATCTGAAAAGCATTATAAGCAGCTAAAGCAATTAGGTATTGCAGGTATGTCTATGGGAAATCATACATTTTCTAAATCAGAAATTAAAAATTATATTAATGATGCAACCATTGCTCGCCCTGCAAATTTAGGCACCTCTTATGGCAAGGATATATTATATATCCAATATAATGATAAAAGGATTGCAGTTGTAAATATGCTAGGTAGAGTATATACCTATACTCCACTAGATGACCCATTTAAAACTATGGATAAGCTTCTTGATAGAATTGATGCGGATTACATCCTTGTTGATTTCCATGGGGATGCAACAAGCGAGAAGAAGGCATTCTTCTTTAGCTTTGCAGGTAAGGTAGATGCTATCTTAGGCTCACATACACACACCCAAACCGCAGATGAGCAGGTATTTGATAATACATGCTTCATCACAGATATGGGAATGTGTGGCGTATTTGATTCCATTTTAGGTGATGATAAGGATATGGTTATCCAAAGATTTAAAACGGGCATGTTTGAACCACTTAAATGTGCAACAGGCAATGAATATATGTTAAATGGAGTCATTTTAGATTTTGGTTTAAAGAATACAATTACAAGATTTAATAAGAAATATATTTTAAATGAAAAATAATGAACGAATAAAGGAATTTCAGTCTTGCTATTCCTTTTATTCTTAGTGTATAATTTCCAAGCGTGGTGATAAAATGAAAAATGTTAAGGCAATGCCATCCCTAAAGGAGGCAAAACTTAGACGTAATTTGGATGTTGAAACCATCCATTATAAGCTAAATGATAAATATCAAAATTTAGGTAAGGGTAAAAAATATTATATCTATACTTATGGATGCCAGGGCAATGAGGCAGATAGTGAGGTTATGGCAGGTATTTTAGAAGGTATTGGCTATGTTGAGGCAATAGATCCATTAGATGCGGATTTAGTATTATTAAATACCTGTGCGATAAGAGAAAATGCTGAACAAAGAATTTGGGGTGTTTTAGGTCAGCTTAAGGGCAGAAAAAGAGATAACCCAGATTTATTAGTTGGTATTTGTGGATGTATGCCACAGGAGGAATCTGCAGCCAATAAGATTATTAATTCTTACGATGTAGATATCGTCTTTGGTACACATAATAGAGATCATTTACCAGAGCTTATTTATGATGCCTATATGACTAAGGCAAAGGTAGTTGAGGTATTATCTAATGAGGGTAATATCTTAGAGGATGCCCCTAAGCATAGAAAATCGAAGCATAAGGCATGGGTATCTATTATGTATGGATGCGATGAATTTTGTACCTATTGTATTGTACCTTATACTAGAGGTAGAGAAAGAAGCCGTAGTAAGGATGAAATTATAAAGGAAGTAGAAGAATTAGTACAAGAGGGCTATAAGGAAGTAACGCTTCTTGGACAAAATGTAAATGCCTATGGCAAGGATTTAGGACTTGATTACACCTTCGGTGATTTATTATATGACCTAGATAAGACAGGTATTGAAAGAATAAGATATACAACAAGCCACCCAAGAGATTTAGATTTAAAGACAATGGAGGCTATGAGAGATTGTAGAAGCGTAATGCCACACTTACATCTCCCTGTTCAAAGTGGAGATAATGATATCTTAAAAATAATGAACAGAAAATATACCCATGAAATATACATGGAAAAGGTAAACAAGCTTAAGGAGCTTGTACCTGGAATTTCTATTACAACAGATATCATTGTAGGCTTCCCAAATGAAACAGAGGAGCAATTCTTGCATACCCTAGATTTATGTCATGAGGCTGGCTTTGAGGGCGCATTTACCTTTATTTAGTCGAAAAGAGAGGGCACTCCTGCAGCTCGTATGGTAGATCATACTTCAGATGAGGAGAAGAAGGAAAGATTAAACCGATTAATTGCTGTAACCAACGAAGGCTACCTAAAGGGCCATGAGAGATTCGTAGGACAGGTAGTTAAGGTATTAGTTGATGGTGAATCTAAAAATGGTGATGGCATGATGTGCGGTTATTCTGAGCACAATAAGCTTACCCATTTTAAGAGTGATGATTTATCCTTAATTGGTAAGATCGTAAATGTTAAGGTAACTGAGGCGAAAACCTGGTTTATGATTGGAGAGCTTTGTGAGTAGTATCGATAAGCTTAAGGAATATTATTTAAGTATTCCTGAGGTAAAAAGACTAAAAGAGCTAGAGCATTATATTGATCATAATGAAAAAATAAAAAAAGCCTTTGATGAACTAAAGGATATTCAAAAGAAATTAGTTTCCTCAAAGGAATTTCATCAGCCGAAACAATATCAAATGTATCTATCCTTATATAACACAAAAAAGGAAGAATTATTCGATATGCCCTTTGTTGAGGAATATTTAGAATTAGTTGAAATTGTGGGGAATATGCTTAAGGAGCTTTCAAACTCTATAGAGTATTCTATAGCCCAAAAAATAAATGGATGAGTTTTAGTTCTCATCCATTTTTTCATCTATAATTATTGATTTTGCAAGTGCTCTATAGCTTACTCCAAAGAATAAGCCAAAAATAGAAAATACCATAAGTACAAACGGTATTATGGAAAATAGAATGGTCTCATTAAAGCTTTTAAGCCCTAAAATAAGTAAAATAATAAATGTGATTAAGGATAATCCAATAAATATAGAGGATAAAAGAAGAAGGACAAAAGACTTTCTTTCTAGCTTAGCCTTTAATATTTTGGCCTCCTCTTGGCTTTCTTTATTATCTAAATCCAAATTTAATTGTGTGATTAGCTCTTCGTAATCCATTATCTTTTTCTACCTAAGCCAACCTTATTATAAACCTTAGCTAATTTCTTTTTTGCAAGATAGCTTGCATAATCTCTTCCTTGATCTAAAACCTCATCAATTAAGCTAGAATTAATGATTTCATTATATCTTTCTTGGATTGGCTTTAGCTCATCTGCAACTGCATTTGCAACATCTTCTTTGAATGTTGCATAATTTGAATCCTTATATTTTAAAACTAATTCCTCAATTGGATTATCTGTACAGCAAGAAAGAATTGTTAATAAATTGGAAATACCTGGCTTATTTTCCTTATCAAAGGCAATTTTACCATCAGAGTCTGTAACGGCAGACTTTATTTTTTTCTTAACGATATTAATATCATCTAATAAAGAAATATAAGCTTTTGGATTTGGATCCGATTTACTCATTTTCTTAAGGGGGTCTGTCAAAGACATAATCTTAGCACCAGATGGGGCAATAAATGGTTCTGGAACCTTGAAGGTTTCCCCATATTTATTGTTGAATCTTTCTGCAAGAGTCCTTGTTAATTCAAGATGCTGTTTTTGATCTTGTCCAACAGGAACAATATCTGTATCATATAATAATATATCTGCAGCCATTAAAGAAGGATAAGTCAATAAACCAACAGAAACTCCAGCAACCTGTTTTTCCTTTTTATCCTTAAATTGTGTCATACGCTCAAGCTCACCAATGTAGCCATTGCATTCTAATATCCAACCAAGCTCAGCGTGCTCATGCACCTCAGATTGAATAAAAATATGTACCTTCTCTGGATTTAATCCGCAAGCTAAATATATAGCAACTAAGGAACGAATATTCTTTCTTAATTCCTGCTTGTCCTGAGGTACTGTAATCGCATGTAAATCTGCAACAAATACCATAAAATCTGTAAAATCTGGATGCTCCTGTAGCTTAACGAACTGCTTTACAGCTCCAATGTAGTTTCCAAGTGTAATATTACCACTTGGCTGAATTCCTGATAAAAATCTCATAAATAATACCTCCTATTAAAACAAAAAAAGCGTCTTAAGAATTAACTTAAGGACGCTTAAAAGCGCGGTGCCACCTTAATTCCGATAACTCGGCTCTTTTATTAAAGTATAAAACCAATTCCTTATTAAATCTGTCTTACTTTTCACCACCTGTAAGTCTCTAAAATCAGTTTTTTAATAAGTACTGTCTAAATTATAAAAGAAATTAAATTTTTTTTCAAGACAAATGTTATTTGCGTAAAAATATGCAAATTCAATCACATTGTCTAAAAATGTTATTATAACCTATGAAATGTATAAAATATACCATTCATTCATATTTGAAGATTATTCGGAATATATAAGAAATATTGAATCTTTTTTAAAAAATATTTGAAAATGAATAAAACTTTTGAATATAATTCAATAAAAATAGTTTTTTTGAGTTAAAATGTGTTTTTTGTGATGCGTTAGAACGATTTCTACCGAACAATATTTATAAAAACAAAGTTATCGCGAAAAAAATAAAAATTTCTATTGAATCTCAAAAAAAATGATATTATAATATTTCTATACTTTCCAATCAAAGAAAGGTTTTGGGGAGATAAATTAAGAAAAAGGAGATATTTAAAATGAAACTAAAAAAACTTACTTTTGCTGGTTTCCTTGCTGCAGCAACATTGACATTAGCTGCTTGTGGTGGAAATGATGATCCGGCAACAACAACTGGAACTACTGATGTTCCAACAGAAACTGGAACTGGTACTACTGTTGTTCCAACAGAAACTACTACAGAAACTCCAGAGGTAAAGGAATTCTATACTGCTGAAACTTCTGATGACGAAGTTTATATGACAGTATTAGGTGACTTCTACAAAGCATATTCTATTGCTAAGGAAGAAACAAACGTTGCAAAGTCTTATGCATTACAGGCAATTGCTGAGGCTAAGCTTCTTGAGTCTGGTGTAATGCTACCTACAACTACAAGAGGTGGTAACTATGCAATCACTAAGGTTGCACCAAGAACTGTATCTTCAGTACTTTGGGGAACTGACTCTGATAGATTTGGCACAATGGTTGTTGCTAATGAAACAATTAAGGCTGCTGACCGTGCTGCTATGTTAGCAAACTGGAATGCACATAATGCAGAGGAAGGCTATAACCATGATGCATATGTTAAGGGTTATTTAGCAGATCATGGCTATACATTAAAGACTACTTATAATACATTATATACTTCTGATGTACAGCAGTGGGATGCACTTGCAACATCACAAGCAGCTGACTCTGAGGTATTAGTTAATACATATGCTGGTTTATTAGAGTATGATAATACAAACAAGCAGAAACCAGCTTGTGCTACAGGCTATACTGTATCTGAGGATGGCTTAAAGTATACATTCACTTTAAGACAGGATGTAAAGTGGGTTGATGCTCAGGGTGCTGAGGTTGCAACACTTAAGGCTGATGACTTCGTTGCTGGTTTCCAACATATGCTTGATGCAGAAGGTGGACTTGAGTATTTAGTTGATGGCGTTATTGAAAACGCACATGAATACATGGAAGGTGAAGCAGAATTTAAAGAGGTTGGTGTTAAGGCTGTTGATGATTTTACAGTTGAATATACTCTTACTAAGCCAATTTCATATTTCGATACAATGCTTGCTTACAACATTTTTGCCCCATTAAATAGAACATACTATGAATCTAAGGGTGGTAAGTTTGGCGTTGATTTTGATAGTACAGCTGCTGATTACAATTATGCTAAGGGTTATGATTCTATCCTTTATAATGGTGCTTATAGATTAACTGAAGTTACAGCAGAAGCTAAGGAAACATTCACAAAGAATACAAAATATTTCGATGCAGACAAGATTAATATCCAAGAAGTAGTATGGAGATATACGGATGGTAAGGATGTTAAGAAGGCTTACAATGATTTCAAAGCAGGAGCAGTTGATGGTTGTGGTTTAAATACAACTACATTAGAGCTTGCTAAGCAGGATAATTTATTTGATGATTATAATTATGTAACTGATACTGATGCAACTTCCTTTATGAATTTCACCAATGTTAAGCGTCAAGCTTTTGCAAACGTTAACGATGGTGCTGTAAAGACTACAAAGACTGAAAAAGAACAGGAAGAAGCATTTAAGGCATTACAGAACCAGAATTTCCGTATGGCTTTAGCATCTGTATTTGATCGTAAGACTTGGAATGCGGTTTCTGTAGGTGATGATTTAGCTCTTAACTCTTTAAGAAACTCTTATACTCCAGGTAATTTCGTAACACTTCCTGAAGCTGTAACAGTTTCAATTAATGGTGAAGATAAGACATTCGCTGCTGGTACATTATATGGTGAAATTATGCAGGCTCAGTTAACTGCTGATGGTTCTCATATCAAGGCATTCGATAAAGAAACTCAGTCTAGTGATGGTTTTGATGGTTGGTATAATGTTGAAGCTGCTAAGGCTTACATGGCTAAGGCTGTTAAAGAATTAGGTGAAATGGGCTTAGATTTAACTAAGACTAAGATTAAGATTGAAATACCTGTATTTACTCCATCTGAACTTCGTGCAGGTATGTTCCAGGTATTCAAGACTTCAGTTGAAGGTGCTTTAGGTGGTTACATTGAATTTGTAAAAACTGAATGTACTACACAAGCTCAGTGGATGTACACAGGCTACTATTGTACATCTGGTGCTGAAGCTAACTACGATAACTATGACTTATCTGGTTGGGGTCCTGACTATGGTGATCCATCTACATACCTAGACACATTCATGCCAGCTGGTGGATACATGACAAAGTGCATTGGTTTATATTAAAAGTTATTATTGATTTTAGATATAAATTATAGTATAATTTGAAAAGATAGAGGGTTGGTTTACTCCGCCCTCTAGTTTTTTCTAATAAAGGAGTAGTGATTATGACAAAATATTTAATAAAAAGATTACTACATGGTATTATTTCTGTCATTATCGTTGTTGGTATAATCATGATTTTGATTTACTCGTTAATTGATAGAAGTTCTATATTTAGTGGAGATACTGTATATTCTCATACTGCATATAACGATAAGAAGGTTTATATGTATGGAAAGCTAGAGGATTATGGATATTTGGATTACGTCCCATATGCAGATTACTTAAGCGATGAAGTTGCAAATGGCAATCTTTCTG
Source organism: uncultured Anaeroplasma sp. (assembly GCA_945920825.1). Classification (GTDB taxonomy): domain Bacteria; phylum Bacillota_I; class Bacilli_A; order Acholeplasmatales; family Anaeroplasmataceae; genus Anaeroplasma. Next base: position 95 of record CAMEKD010000062.1, on the reverse strand, counting down.
CTACAGATAAAACTAAAGCTGCAAAGCTTGGTAAAACCGCTGAGAAGGATTCTGATCTTACTAAGAAATGGACAGCTAGCTTCGCTGAGAAATAC
>CAMEKD010000061.1 GCA_945920825.1 uncultured Anaeroplasma sp. | reverse complement strand
GATCTACACTCTTTCCCTACACGACGCTCTTCCGATCTCACCAACAGAGGTCATCTTAGCGCCTGTAACGACATTTAGCTGTGAAACCTGAATATCCTTATCTAGCTTAGATACGTGAACCGTATCTCCAACCTTGATCTTACCTGAATTTACCTTAAATACATTTGCTGTACCAAAATATGGATCTACCATAGTCTTGAATACAAATGCACTAAATGGTTCGTCATCTAATGTTTTTCTTTCTACAGGATTACCATTCATATCTACACCTTCAATTGGATTTAAATCCTGAGGGTTTGGTAGATAATCGATCATCATGTCTAATAATGTGTGAATACCGATTCCCTTAATTGCAGAACCAACTAAAACTGGAATTAAATCGCTGGCTAATACGGATTTTCTTAAGCCATCATGAATTTCCTCTCGAGTTAATTGCTCACCCATAAAGAATTTTTCCATTAATTCCTCGCTTGTTTCAGCAACAGCCTCAACCATTTGGTTATGAAGCTCTAATACTGCGGCTCTTTTGTCTGGATAGATTTCAGCATCCTCACATTCCTTGCCGTTATATTTTCTTGCGGTTAATGTAACACAATTTACAAAACCATCAAATCCATCATTATGTCCCATTGGATAACAGAATGGTATAGCATTCTTGCCAAGCTTTGTTCTGATATCATCCATTAGCTTGTCAAAATGGACATCAGGCTTATCCATTTTGTTCACATAAATGATGGTAGGAATATTCTTTTTTCTTAAGAAGTTCCAATGCTTAACTGTACCAACTTCCACACCCTTAGATGCATCAAGTAATAATACAGCGCCCTTTACAACGCTTATTGCAGAAATGGTATCTGTAATAAAGTCATCGCTACCTGGGCAGTCGATTAAGTTGATCTTAGTACCCTTATACTCAAGTGGCAAAATTGCAGAATGCACGCTTGATTTTCTACTCTTTTCCTCTGGTGTGTAATCAGAAATAGAAGTACCTGCATCGACAGAACCCTTTTGATTTCCTGTTGCGGCTGCATAAAGAGTTTCTGCAAGAGTTGTTTTACCGGACTGCAGGTGTCCTAAAATCACAATGTTTCGAATATTTTTCATAAGTATAATTCCTTTCTTATTTACTTTGTAAACGTTTTCTCTTGTTTATTTATTATAACACATTTTTTGCATTTTGAAACCTCTTTTATTCTTTTTCTAGCGAATTTGTTTTTTTCTTTGAAATGCTTGCCAAATAGTATATAATAATATATACTATGACATTTTTTGGAGGCTATACTATGGAACTGAATTATTCAAAAAATCAAATCATTTTATATGGAAAGGTATGTAAACTTGATACATTAATTAACAAACTATCAAGCTTATCTGGAGAACAGGTATATCATTTTTTGATTGACCGTACAACACAGCTTCCAAGAAGAATTAATTGTATGGCATTAATATCTGTTTTGAATAATAGAATTAAGTTTTTACATTCCAATTCCATGCCAAAAGATGCCTTTATAAAGCTTCAATATTATGCAAGCTATAGCGAGCAGCAATTATTTATGCTATTTCAAAAGATTTGTACGGAAGAGGATTTTGTAAGCTATAGAAAGAATCTTTTTTCGTTGATTATAGATAATTATCAGCAATTGAATTTAAATGATGGAGAATTAATGTATTTAAAAAATCTAAATAAGCAACCCATCGGCTCCTTCCCTGATTATTTTAATTACATAACAGGCGCTTGCCTTGAACAGCCAAATACCTTCGATGGACAGGATATTGATGTACTTAAAAGCAATTTACAATATTCTGCATCGAATCAGGATGTATTTGATTTAGCTTTAAAATATGGAGTACCACTTCCTACAAGATTAAAAAGAGAAGAATACTTAGAGTTTATTTTTGATTATTTAAAAAGAAAGGGTAATTATTCTGAGGTTGTTGCCTCCGATTTAAACGCAATGAATATTACCCAAATATCTACCTATGCAAGAAGAACAGGTATTCCTATGCAGCCGAATATGTCTAAAACAGAATTAATTACGTATTTGTTTTATTTTTTAGGCTTATGTGAAATACCTACAACCTCTATGGATGAAATAAAATCAAGCCCTAAATATGAGCCCCTAGAATTCCGTGTGGATTTACAGGCTATTGATTCCTTTGGCAAGGGTGAACCAAAAAGAGTTATTTATTATGCTGGGGACCATGAGGATACCTCTATAATGGCAGATGTAATTAAGGAAGCATCTTTAAGGTTAGAGGAAAAGGAAGAGGAAACATTAGAAAATGGAAGCCAAGCCCCAGTAGAGGAGGCTATAGAAGAGCCTATCCAAGCATCCCCTGTAGAAAAGACAGAGGAAACTTTAGAAGAAGAGAAGGAAGAAAAGCTTGAGGAGGTTGCTCCATGGAAGTTTATTGGGAAGAAGCAACAGGACCAAAAGGCTTTAGAGGATGATATCTTAGCTATGAAGGCAGAAGAGGAATTGATGGCAGAGGATATCATCAATGAAACATTAGCTCAAATACCAACAAAGGAAGTTGTTGAGGCAGAAGAGCCAACGATTGAAATAGATACGAATAAGGTAGGCCAAAATCCTGAATACGGCACAGGAAAAATTGAAGCACTTGCGAATAGTAAAAGTCATGTGGTTGCATTATCTATATCCATTGGACTTGCTCTAGTAGCAATGGGTGTAATTTTATTATTTATGTTAGTTTTATAAAATGAAGTAGAAATAGGTGAGTTATATGGCTAAGGCTAAATCAGAAAAAACAGTGAAATACTCTCCCATGATGGAGCAATATTTTGAAATTAAAAAGGAATATCAGGATGCAATCGTTTTTTATAGAGTTGGAGACTTTTATGAAATGTTTTTTGATGATGCCTATACAGGATCCCGTGAGCTTGAGCTTGCCCTAACAGGCAAGGATGTAGGAACAGAAGAGAGAGCTCCTATGTGTGGTATTCCCTTTCACGCTAAAGACCAATATATTGAAAAGCTTGTCGCAAGAGGATATAAGGTTGCTATCGCAGAACAAATTGAAGACCCCAAGCAAGCAACAGGGCTTGTTAGAAGAGGAGTAATACGATTAATTACTCCAGGTACCATTGGTACAGGTCTCAGGGAAAAGGAAAACAATTATATTGGTGCTATAGGCTATCAAAAAAGAGAATATATTTTAGCTTATAGTGATATTACTACAGGAGATGGATATGTAGCTACATTTAAATCCTTTGATTTACTTGCAAATGAAATCTTATCCTTAAAAATAAAGGAAATCATTGTAAATCACACATTCAACCATATTGGCTTAAAAGATTTTATTAAAAATAATGAGCTTTCTTTATCCTATGAGGATAAGATGGATATTCCACCTTCCTTAACTCATATTGTTAAAGAAATAGATCCAATGTATCAAATGGTTGTTGGAATGCTTATATGCTATATTATAGAAACACAAAAGCAGGAGCCTTCCTATTTAAAGCCATTCCATTCCTATGTATCAGAAAAATATTTACATATTGATGCATTTACAAAAAGAAATCTAGAAATTACAGAAACATTAAGATTAAGCAATAAGAGTGGTTCTCTACTTTGGCTTATGGATAAATGTAATACCGCTATGGGCTCAAGAATGCTACATAAATGGGTGGATAAACCATTAGTAGATAAGAATCAAATTAATCAAAGATTAGATTTTGTTAGTGCATTTAATGAGAATTACATAATAAAGGAAGATATAAAGGCTTCCTTCAAGAATGTATATGATTTAGAAAGAATCATTACAAGAATATCCTCAGGTACAGCGAACGCTAAGGATTTAGTATGGCTAAGAAGATCCTTGAAGGATATTCCTTTTGTTAAGCAAAATCTATGTGAAATGCATATAGATTCTATAAAGGCTTTATCGGATGAAATGGATCCACATACCGATTTATATAATCTCTTATTTGATGCTTTAGTTGAAAATCCACCACTTTCTGTTAAAGAAGGTGGAATGATTAATCCAGGCTACAATAAGGACTTAGATGAACTTAGAGAAATCTCTACAAATGGTAGAGATTGGATTATGAATTATGAGGCTGACCAAAGAGCGAAAACAGGAATTAAAACCCTAAAGGTTGGTTATAATCGTGTAACAGGCTATTATATTGAGATATCTAAGGGTGCAATTAAGGATTTACCTAGTGATTGTCCATATGAAAGAAGAGCTACCTTAGTGAATTCTGAAAGATTCATTTCTCCTGAATTAAAGCATTATGAGCAAATGGTATTAGGGGCAAAGGATCAAATTGAATCCCTAGAATATGAAATATTTACAAAATTAAGACATGAAGCATCTAAGCATGTACAATCCTTACAAAAGCTTGCGGATTTGATTTCAGAAATTGATTGCTATACTGCTTTATCGGATATAGCCATAAAATATAATTATGTAAGACCTACATTTAATGATAACCGCTGTGTGAATATAGTCGATGGTAGACACCCCGTTTTAGAGACGCTAATGACTACGGATTATATCGTTAATGATGTTGTCATCAACAAATACAATATGATTTTGATTACAGGACCAAATATGAGTGGTAAATCCACCTATATGAGAATGCTTGCATGCATTATCCTTATGGCCCAAATGGGTTCCTTTGTGCCTGCAAAGGTAGCCGATTTAATGATCTTTGATTCTATATTTACAAGAATTGGCGCATCGGATGATTTAGTCTCTGGCCAGTCTACTTTCATGGTAGAAATGATTGAGGCAAATTATGCTATTTCGAATGCGACTAAGAATTCTTTAGTCTTATTTGATGAAATTGGAAGAGGTACTGCAACCTTTGATGGTATGGCTATAGCTCAGGCAATCTTAGAATATTTACATGAAAAGGTTGGCTGTATTACATTATTCTCTACCCATTATCATGAACTTACTAGCTTAGATCAAAAGTTAAAGAGATTAAAGAATGTACATGTTGAGGCTAAGGAAACCGAAAATGGTGTTGCCTTCTTACATAAGGTATTAGATGGACCTACGGATAAATCCTATGGTATTAATGTTGCCTCTTTAGCGGGATTACCAAAATCCTTAACAGAGCGTAGTAAGCAAATATTAAATGTGTTAGAGGAGGATTCGAATTCTCATAAGGGAATCACCCTAGATTTATTTAATTTTGATGCTTATGATGAAAAAGACGAGGTAAAGGAAGAATCCATTGCATCAAAGATAAAAAATAGATTAGATGAAGTAGATATTAATAAGCTTACTCCACTGGAGGCTTTAAATATCCTTTATGAATTAAAGGAGATGAGCTAATGGGTAAGATATTAAAAATGAGTCCGCATCTTGCAAATATGATTGCTGCAGGTGAGGTTGTTGAAAGACCATCCTCTGTAGTAAAGGAATTAGTAGAAAACGCGATAGATGCGAAGGCATCCGATATAAAGATTTATTTAAAAAATGGTGGTTTAGAAGAAATCCGTATCTCTGATGATGGAGAGGGTATGGATAAGGAGGATGTATTAATGGCATTTATGCCTCATGCAACCTCTAAAATCAAAAACGAATATGACCTATTCCGTATATTAACCTTAGGCTTTAGAGGAGAGGCTATTGCCTCTATTGCAGCTGTATCTTGGATGAATATTACCTCAAGCCAAAATGGTATGGAAGGCTATAGTGTAACCTATAAGGCAGGAATGAAAAAGGAAGAGGGCATTACGCATTCAAATAAGGGTACAACCGTAACGGTCAAGAGTTTATTCTTTAATACTCCTGCAAGATTAAAATATATGAGAAGTGGGAAAAAGGAACTATCCTCGATTTTATATTTTATTGATAGAATTGCAATGGCACACCCTGATTTGAGGTTTACGGTTTTATCGGAGGATAAGATCGTATTTCAAACCTCAGGTAGTGACAACCCTAAAACTTTAATTGCAGAGCTATATGGAATGGATGCTGCAAGATGTGTTACAGAAACAAGCTTTACGCGCGATGGCTATAAGGCCCATTTTGTCGTTGTAAAGCCACAAATATATCGTTCTACAAAGCTTGAAATTACCATTATTTGTAATGGTAGATTTGTAAAGAATTACAATATGACAGAGGCTACGATTCGTGCCTTTTCTACCTATTTACCTATAGGAAAATACCCTATTGTGATTCTATATTTTGAGCTTGATCCTCTTTTAGTGGATGTAAATGTACACCCAAATAAAACAGAGGTAAAGATTGCAAATGAAGAGGATATTTGTAGTGCTATAAAGGAAGAAATTGGAAAACTTTTATATGAAAAGCCTCAAATTCCAACAAGAAATATTAATATAAATGAAGGCTATCAAAAGAAAACAATCTTTGATTCTAATATAACTATAGGAGATACGGATATAAAAGAATCCTTTACAGTAGTTCCTGAGGTAAAAAGAGAAATTGATTCTAAACCTATAGAGCCTACAATTTCAACTAGATTGAAAGAAGATCCTATTCCATATAATGAATCTTTAGTAAAGGAAGAAATAAAGGTAGAGGACAAGATAGAAAGACTTCCTCATATGGAATATGTTGGAAGTATCTTTGGTACTTATTTAATCTTCCAGAATTCCTCTGGAATGTATTTAATGGATCAGCATGCTGCGGCAGAAAGAATCAATTATGAAAAATATTATGAAATCCTAAGTAAGCCACAGCCTACACAGGAATTATTAATTCCAATATCGGTATCCTTCACAAAGAGTGAGGCTATATTTGTTGAGAATAATTTAGATGAATTCAAGAAAATTGGCTTTACATTAGAAGCGATTGGGGAACTTGATTATAGTATAAGAATGGTCCCTCTTTGGGCAAAGATAGATCATTTAGAGGATATTATTTACGATATTTTATCTAAGATGATTGAAGGAAATAAGGTGGATATCATTTATTTTAGAGACCATATTGCAAAAATGATTGCTTGTAAAGCAAGCATTAAGGCAAATCATCAAATATCTAAAGATGAGATTGATTATTTAGTATCTCATCTAAGCCAATGTAAAAATCCATATACTTGCCCTCATGGAAGACCTACCATCATTCATTTTTCTGTCCATGAGCTTGAGGAAATGTTCGAAAGGATTCAAAAATAATGAAGAAGGTATTAGTTGTTGTAGGCCCTACTGCAGTAGGCAAAACGAAAATATCTATTTCCTTAGCTAAGCATTATGGGATTGATATTATTTCGGGAGATTCTGTTGCGATATATAAAAGATTAGATATTGGCTCGGCAAAGCCAACGAAGGAGGAAATGGATGGCGTATGCCACCATTTCATCGATATAAAGGATCCTAAGGAATCCTATAGTGCTTGTGACTTCCAAAGGGAAGCAAGAAAAATATTAGATCAAAATGATTTTACTTTGATTTGTGGGGGTACAGGCTTATATATTCAATCTGCCTTATTTAATTATGAATTTAATGCTTCTGCGAGAGATTTAGATTATGGTAAGAAATATGAGAATCTATCGAATCAGGAATTATATGATTTTCTTTTAAAGAAGGATCCGAATATTAATCGGGAAAAGCTTCACCCAAATAATAGAAAAAGAGTATTAAGAGCCTTAGAGGTTAAAGAGGAATTAGATTTATCCATCCATAGCTTTAATCATAAAAATGAAGCTTTATATGATTATTTTATTGTATATCTATCTTTAGATAGAGAAATGTTATATGAAAGAATTAACAAAAGAGTCGATAAGATGGTATCGGATGGATTAATCGATGAGGTTAAAGCTCTATATGATGATGGCATATATCCTCACGCTATAGGATATCAAGAGCTTGTCCCTTATTTTGATCATGATATAACACTAGAAAGTGCTATTGAAGAGATAAAAAAGAACACAAGACATTTAGCTAAAAGGCAGGAAACCTGGTTTCATCATCAAATGGATAGTCATTTCTACAAGGTTGATTTAGAAAATATAGAGAATACAATCAATCAAATTATTAAAGATGTTGATGGGTGGTTAAAATGAGAATATATTTAATTGGAATGATGGGCTCTGGTAAATCAACCCTAGGCAAGGAGCTTTCCAAAAGATTAGGCTATAAATTTATAGATATGGATTGCTATATCGAAGAAAAATGCTGTAAATTCATAGATGAAATCTTTAGAGATTATGGGGAAGAGTGGTTTAGAGCCTTTGAAACAAATACATTGCAGGAATTTAAGAAAATGGATGATGTCGTAATTGCTACTGGTGGTGGAGTCATTAAGAATAAAAAGCATAAAAAGCTGATGGATGGTAAATGTATTTATTTATCTGTACCAGTAGAAATATTAGAGGAAAGATTAGCCTTTGATGATACAAGACCACTTTTAAAGAAAAGAAGTGTAAGATCTATTTTAGAAGAAAGAATTCCCTTATATAAATATTTTTCTGATTTAACTGTTGAAAATATAGATATGAATCAAGCAATAGATAAAATAATGGAGGCATTAAAATGAAGGTATTAGTTTTAAATGGCCCAAATTTAAATATGCTAGGTAAAAGACCTAAGGAGCATTATGGCACAAAAACCTTAGATGAGATTTATGATCTTATGAAGGATTGTGCTCCTAATTTTGATTTTATATTTTATCAATCGAATTACGAAGGGGATTTAGTCACAAAGATCCAAGAGGCTGTATTGAACCAATATGATTCTATTATCCTTAACCCTGCAGCATATACGCATACAAGTGTTGCAATTCATGATGCCTTAGAAATGTTTACAGGTGTAAAAATCGAGGTGCATCTATCTCGTGTAGATGAAAGAGAAGATTTTAGAAAAATCAACTATGTACGTGATGTATGTGATAAAACCTTTAGTGGTGGACTTCATATGTCTTATGTTGATGCAGTAATGTATTTGAAAAACAAGCAATAGTGTGATAGAATTATAGTATTATGAAGTAATTTGGAGGACCAATATGGTATCAAGTAATGATTTTAAGAATGGTATGACTATTCTTTACGATGGTAACATTTATAAGATTATGGAATTTATGCATGTAAAGCCTGGTAAGGGTGGAGCATTCGTAAGAACAAAATTAAGAAATTTAAGAACTGGAGCAGTTATTGATTATACATTTAATGCTGCTGAAAAGGTTGAAAAGGCAGTTATCGATAAGGTTTTAATGCAATATTTATATGATGATGGTCAATCCTTAGTATTTATGGATAATGAAACTTATGAGCAAATTGAATTGCCATATTCCTTAGTAGAATATGAAAAGCAGTTCTTAAGAGAAAACCAGAATGTAAATATTGAAAAATATGGTAACGAAATTATTGGTATTCTATTACCAGATAAGGTTACATTAAAGGTTGTTGAATGCGATCCTGCATCTAAGGGTAGTGCATCCTCAAATCAAATGAAGGATGCTCTCTTAGAAACAGGTATGACAATCAAGGTTCCTCTATTTATTGAATCTGGTGAGGATATTATTATTAGCACAGACACTGGAAAATATTCTAGTAGAGCTTAATTATAGGAGTGAAGAGATTTGAAAAACGTATTAGAGGTACCCGTCGCGGGACTGGCGATATTCTTAGCGATGGATGGTAAATTTTATATTGTTTTAATCATAATGATTATATTAGTTATGCTCAGTGCATTCTTTTCTATGAGTGAAACAGCATTTTCCTCTGCAAACGATGTAAAGATAAGGGTTGCAATCGAGGATAGAAAGCATGGTGCGAAAAAAGCATTACAGCTATATGATTCCTTCGATAAAACCTTAATCACTTTATTAATTGGTAACAATTTAGTTAATGTAGCATTATCTACACTTGCTGTA
>CAMEKD010000060.1 GCA_945920825.1 uncultured Anaeroplasma sp. | reverse complement strand
CAGCAGCATCGCTAGATCCTCCCCCAAGCCCTGCTTGACTGGGAATGTTTTTCTTTATCTTGATATAAACTCCACTAGAAATATTGGTTTTTAAAAAGAAAAGCTCTATAGCCTTCCTCATAATATTATCCATAGGAAATGGATCATCTTCTATTTGAATAGAATCCGAAACCTTCATTTCAATTTCATCATGAAGTGCTATTGGCACCATTAAATTATTTACCTTGTGATATCCATTTTCTATATCCATAACCTCTAAGGCTAAATTGATTTTCGCATATGCATTAATTTTCATAATAATCCTCGATATAATCGCTCATTTTTATAAAATCTTTAAGCTCTAATTCTTCACTTCTTACTCCATCCTTAATACCGAATTTATGAAGCATTTCTGCTAAGAATTCCTTTTTATATTTTTGACTTAAATTATTCATTAGAGTCTTTCTTCTTTGGTTAAAGCATAATCTTATAAAATCAAAAAAGAATTCCTCGTTCTTAGCCTTATATGGTGGATTATCATATAAGGATAGCTTAACAACGGCACTATCTACATTAGGAGATGGAATAAATACTGTTCTTGGTACCTTTAATTCTAAGCTAGCTTTTGCCCTATAGCCAATCGCAATCGATAAGGCATTATAATCCTTTGTTTTCGGTTTACCGGTAATTCTTTGTGCAACCTCAAGTTGCATCATCATTACATATTGTCTTATTTTTTCTGTTTTACTCAACAATCCTAAAATGATAGGGGTAGTAATATAATAGGGCAAATTTGCGACCAAATAGACCTTCTTAAGGTCTTTTTTATATAAATCAATATCTTTATTAATATCTACTTCCAAAATATCTTGATGAATAACCTCTAAATTAGAATAATCCTTGAATGTTTTATTTAAAATTGGAATTAAATCCTTATCAATTTCATAAGCTAAAACAAAGCCTGCCCTCTTTACTAAATGCTCTGTTAGGCTACCAAGCCCTGGACCTACTTCGATAACTAAGGTATCCTTATCTATATTTGCAGCATCCACAATTTTAGATAAAACATTTTGATCCGTTAAGAAATTTTGACCAAATTTCTTTTTGGCATATAGATCATTTTCCTTTAATGCTTCATGGATATATGAAGTATTACCTATTTTACCTTGCATAATAGATCTCTTAAGCTTCCTTTCGTAATTTGTAATAAATTCAATCTTTTTAAAAATGTTTTCGCGTTAGGCTTACCAATATTTAAAATGAAAGATATTTTATCTCTTAAAATTTTACTATTTTTATCCCCAATTAATCCTAAGGAATATAAATCATATATCGTAATCGTATCGATTAAAAGAGATGGGGTGTATACATTTTCAAGGGATTGACGAATCGCTTCTATAGAGGCATGCTCAATACCAACCTTCTTCTTGTTATTCGATATGCAATCTTTTTTTCTTAAAAAAGCTTGTGAAGCATTTGGTATCTCGTTTGTAATTATGCTTCTTATTCTTTCTCCTGGTGAATCTGGGTCTGTAAAAATAATGATTCTATGCCTCTTTGCTAATTCCTTAATTAGCTCTATTGTTTCCTTGCTAATTTCACTACCATTTGTAATCACGCATTCCGCATTAGGGTATGCAGCCTTAACCTTTATTTCGTCATGTGTACCTTCGACAACTATTATATCCATACTAATCCTCAAAATAGAATATTCTTTCTATTTCCTTATAGCTTGATGATCTTAATGCCTTAATGATTGGAGAATATTGATCTAAAGTCTTTAAGCTTCCATCAGGAAGTAATACTCTTATCGCATTAATATCACTCTTTGGTGAATGCATATAGGCAACACCAGAAACCTTAACATTCTTATAGAAATATTTACCATATTCCATATTTTGATATTTTAATTTTAATTCCTCTAGGAGTTTCTCATCAGGCTCATTTACAAGCTCAATAAAATTATATAAATGACGCTTTTCAAAAGCGTTCGCTAATTTATTTAATACAGGGTCACTAGACCATGTTAATTGCTTAATAAAGCCATTGACATTCGTATCATCTAAATCGATATAGGATTCTATATCATCATTGTCCTTTAAAACATTTAAGAAGGAAATGATAGATGCATCAATTCTTACACCCTCTAGGGTTAAATCCTTAATTCTTTCATAAATTCCCTCTAAAATGGTTTCATACGCTCTAGCAACAGGATGGTAATAAACTTGGAAATACATATGATATCTACTCATTAAATAGGCCTCAATCGAATGTACACCAGAGGCTCTAACACATACGGTACCATCAATAATTTTCATACTTCTTAAGATTCTATAATAATCAATATGACCATAGCTTGCACCGGTCATATAGGCATCACGAGATAAATAATCCATACGGTCCACATCTAATTGGCTCGACACTAAGGATTCAATTAAAGGATACTTATTATCATGCTTAATGACACTTGCAACATCCATAGCTAATCCTTCATGAATCGATAATATTTTATTTACATCCGTAAGTGGAGATAGAATTAATTTTACTGTCATATCCTCATGTGAGCATTCAATTACATTCTCAAACGCGTGAGAATATGGACCATGTCCTATATCATGAAGTAAGGCCGCAATTAAAAAAACTAATTTTTCATATTCCGATACCTTATCCATTCCATCTACATTTTGAATGACTAAATTAGCCATTTGATATGCACCTAAAGAATGGGCAAATCTAGAATGCTCGGCCGTCTGAAAAACCATCGCAACACCACTTAATTGCCTAATTCTTCTCAATCTTTGTAATTCTTTAGAATCGATTAAATCGCTGATAATCTTATAATTTACCTGAATATACCCATATAATGGGTCTCTAAATACCTTTGTTCGATTTAGCTTTGTAAACACAGAATATCACCTCGCATTACAATTATATCAAAAAAACATGATAAGTCACTAGAAAAAGAAAAAGCCTATAAATAGGCTATCTCTCATTGACATGCTCGAAGGCTGCTTCTATTAAGATTTTAACATGATCATCGGCTAAGGAATAGAAGACTTCCTTACCAACCTTATGATTCTTAATCAATCTTGCAGTTCTAAGTAATGCAAGCTGGTGAGATACTGCGGATTTTGTCATATTAATTCCTGCTGCAATATCATTGACACAAACCTCTTCATTACCTAAAAATAATAGTATTTTTAATCTTGTAGGATCTGCCATCATCTTAAAGAAATTGCTCATTAAATCAATTTCAACTAAAAAGGAATCAATATCCTCTTTATCAAGCTTTAAATTCTTTTCCATAATAAGCCCCCTATAGCTTGTTTATGATGAAGGATACTCCTCCACCCTCTTCATTTCTTACACTTAAATTCATTCCAAAGAAATCAATGGTTTTCTTAACAATAGACATACCTAAGCCAAATTGACCCTTAGAGCCCTTTTCATATGGCCTAAATACTGAATTTAAGAATTGCTCATCTATTGCCTCACCATCATTATATATCCTTAAGCAATTATTTCTTAGTGTTATTTTAATTTCACATTTTGCATAACGCGTTGCGTTATCTATAATATTTTCAACGACAGTTGACCAGTTTTCCTCATACCCCATGAAGATGATATCATCTTCTAAATCCAAATTAAAGTTTATGCTTGTTTGAAATTTATAGTTTGTAACCACACGATTTACAAGCTCTGTCATATTAATTTCTTCAAAAGGTTTATCCTTTGTTAAATATTCTAGTGAATTATATTGTAATAAACGATTTACCTTTTTCTTTAATAAATCTGCCTGTTCAATAATAATACCAATGGCCTCATCCTGGGCCATTCCATCTTCTAATGCTTCTGCATAGGATTTAATTACTGCAATAGGAGTTTTGAAATCATGAGATAAATTTTGAAGCATTTCCTGTTTTGTTTTTTCGTTATGCCCAATTTCCTTTCTCATTTCCTCAACGGATCTAGATAAATCACCAATTTCATCCTCTCCGTCATCCACATATTCCTTTTCGTATTTATTCTTTGGTAAATCCAAAATGTGATTTTGAATATTTTTTAATCTTCTAGTAACTCTTGTACTCCAATAATAAATACACATTACCGCAACAAATAATATGGCCAAGAATGTTGAAAACATTCTTACAGTTACACTTTTTATGAAACCACCAACAAAGGTATTATCCGTAAAAATAAAGGTATAATTCGTTTTTTCTTTATTACAAGAGAAGAAATAATATATAGTAGCCCCGGAATTTGTTCTATATATATTCGCACCCTTATATAAACTCTCAGGGGACTCTTTATTATCCTTTGGACTAATATTAGGATTTCCCCTTCCTTCTTCTTCATTAAATTTAGAATCCATTTGGGGAAATAAAACACTATTTAAGAAGCACTCATATTCCTCTTTTGTAATAAAATTATCCGCATTCTCCGAAAATTTATAGCCATCAACATAATTATTTTCATTCTTGCCTACATATTCTCTCTTAAAATCAATATAGTAAAGTGGCATATCTGGGTAATCGGATAGAGCTTGAGTCGTATCATCCGCAATTACATTATTTATTTTTATAGAGAACATGCGAGTTACCGCTTGTTCTGTTGCGATTCTTTGTAAAGAAAAATAAGTGATTATGATAAAGAGAACCGATGTAGATAATAGAAGAGTAAATACTAAGATTAATAATTGTGAGGATATAGAAAATTTCTTCATCATACTAATAAACGATACCCAAAGCCATAAATCGTTTCAACAGAAAGATTTGGCATTTTTTGTCTAAGCCTTCTCATTAAATCATCTACAACTCTATCCGAGCCAAAATAATTCATACCCCATACATTATCTAGAATTTGATCTCTAGAGAAGGCCTTTGTCTTATTTTGTAATAGGAATAATAATAAATCATATTCCTTGGATGTAAGATTTATATTTACACCATTTTCTGTAACTATTCTTTTATCATAATCAATTTCATAACCATTAAATTCTTCCTTGTTGGAATCCTTTTTCGCGCTCATCGCATAGGTTCTATTTAATAAATTTTTTACTCTAAGCATTAATTCTCGAACAGAATATGGCTTTGCAACATAATCATCTGAACCAAGCTCAAGTCCCATAACCTTATCAATTTCTTGATCTCTTGCAGAGGTGAAAATAATAGGCATATTAGGCTTTTCCTTTCTGATATTCTTAATTAAGTCATATCCAGATATAGTTCCAGGTAGCATTATGTCTAAAATCCACAAGGAAAAATCTTCAGATATATGAGGAATTGCATCCTCACCATTATGAAATAAAAATACCTCATATCCTTCACTTTTTAAATATTTTTCTACTAAGGAAGATAAATTCTTTTCATCCTCTACGAAAGCAATTTTATACATAATTCCACCATCTTTCTATTTTTATATTTTAATTTATTTATTCCCTAAAAGCAATAAAGAACAACTCAGGAAAGTTGTTCTTTATCTAGATTGGGAGAGTTTTAGTTTGCTTATGAAAAAGTATATCTCAAAAGAGACAATTTGTCTTTCCTAAGACAACAATATTCTACCAATTCAATATTGTTAATTTATCATACAAAATTGGGATATTTTCAAAACATTGTGGGAAATTATCGAATTAGGATTCGTATAAGTCCTCGTAATCATCCATGTATTCGTTATATTTTTTCTCATCGATGGAATCATCCTCATCGGCCTCATCCTCTTCATCATAGGATTCTTCGTCCTCGAAGTATTCCTCTTCTTCCTCAGATTCCTCATCCTCATCAGATTCATCCTTCTCGTCTTCGTCCTCATCCTCTTCGTCAGTCTCTTCTTCCTCGTCTAGATCGTCCTCATCGTCCTCATCTTCTTCTTCGACTAGACCATCCTTAGGATTGAATGAAGCTCCATCCTTATCAAATTGATCTAAGGATTGGCGAGACTTTAAATCCCAATTGTCTTCGCCCATATATACAAATTTCGAACTTGTTGTGATGTCAACATATAGCTGAGTTGCAAGGGTATTATCTGGATCTTCTAGACCCCTTAATGCTAAAACCTCATCAATTAAGCTGTAAATATTTACAACTCCACCCTTTTCTTCCATGATTTTTAAAGCAACTTCTAATAATGACATCTGCGAAATATTTTCCATAATATTGCCTCCATAACAAAAATGCTATTATATTTTACCTAAAAGACTTGCAATTTGCAAGTGATTTCTTACTTTGTAATCCATATTTTATGCGTACCGATTACATCGCCTAAAATGAATAATGTATACTCGATTTCAATACGTTTTTCCAAAACCATTAATTTCTTTGTTACTATACTAAAATCAAAAAAAAGACCAGCAGAGCTTTCATAATGACCAAATGTTTCTATATTTTCCTTTAAAGTCATTGTCATACTGGTATTTCCTTTACGCTCAAATATTAAGGAATCCTCATTTATAGTTAAATAAATCATTGTATTTTCTGTTGCCTTATCAGGAAAAATAATTTGATTGTTTATTTTCTCATAATTCGCACGAAAAAATACCTTATTATTATCATTATCTAAGCTATAAAAAACCAATTCCATTAATATTCCCTCCTACCCTCAAAGGCCTTTAAAATTGTCATTTCATCGGCATAGGATAAATCAGAACCAACCGGAAGACCATGAGCAATTCTTGTAATTTTAACCTCATCATTTCGATAAAGCTCATAGAGATATCTTGCGGTTGTTTCACCCTCAATGGTCGCGTTTGTTGCTAAAATAAGCTCATCAATTTCCTTATTTTTAACCTTCTTGGTTAAGGATTCTATATTTAAATCATGAATACCTATTCCTCGAGAAAAGGAAATTGCACCATTTAATACATGATATATTCCCTTAAATTCATTGACTCGTTCAATGGTAATTAAATCCTTAATGGTTTCAACAACGAGTACCTGTCTATGATTTCTTGTACTATCTTGACAAATACTACAAAGACTATCTTCTGTCATATTTCCACAGGATGGACAGATATGAATATCCTTTTTTATACTAAGTAAAGCATTAGAAAAATCCGTAAGTTCTACCTCATCCATATGAAAAAATGTATATAAGGCAAAGCGTTCTGCAGTTTTTTTACCTACAGAGGGAAGCTTAGAGAAGCATTCAATTAAATTTTCTAATGAGGATGGATATTTATTCATTAAAATCCAAGTCCCATTCCACCAAAGCCACCAAGTAGCTTTTGAGATTCAGCTTCAATCTTCTTATTTGCATCATTTAATGCTAAAACAAGCATATCCTCAACCATTTCTAAATCATCCTTAGCTGCCTCAGGATCAATTTCAATAGATACGACCTCGTGAGAGCCCTTTACATTTACAGAAACTACTCCACCGCCTGCAGTACCTGTAAATACTGTTGACTCAAGCTTTTCCTGAGCCTCCATCATTTGTTTTTGCATTTTCCTTAATCTCATCATTTGCTGCTGATTCATTTTCTTATTCCTCCACTATTTTCAATTCATTATCATTAAAATATTCTAAAACCTGATTCACTAAATTTGCCTCAGGAGCTATCTTCTTTGTCTTTGGCGTATTTCTTCTTACAACTCCTAAATTGAATTCCTCTAAAACAGGCTTTGGATTATCCTTACTATATTTACTCTTGTAATCTTGGATAATTCTTCTCCAAGCTTGCTGTGGTAAACATATGTAATCCTTAATATTTAAACCATATTCGTTCAAAATTTCAATAATTTTTACAAAATTTTCATGCTGCATTGCACGATTGCAGAAGGAAGTATCCTTCAATTCTACAATAAAGGAATCCTCGCTTGCTGCCATAAGCTTACCATTTACAAGAATTTGAATTCCAACAATATCATATCTCGTAGATATTAGTGGCCATATCTTTAATAAAGCTTCTCTCTTTTCCTTAGATGCATTATTAATTACATTCTCAACCTCTTTAACTGTAACAGGTATAGCACCATCTAAATTTGTTGTATTTACAACAGTTTGAGGTTGTATGTTTTCTTGTATTATCTCAGTTTTTGTTGTATTTACAACACTATTTGGATCATTTATATCATTATTAATACTTTGTTTTGTTGCGTTTACAACATTTTTAGGTTTTTCTATCGTGTTGTTTTTATATGACATTAATTCCTCTTTGGAAGGAATTTTTTGAATGTTTGAATAGCGATTTTCCCTTTGAGTACTCCTTAGGCCAAGTCCATTTTCACTCATCATTTGAATGGTTTGTTCTAAAGATTCTAATCTCGATTTAAAGGATGCAATATCGTTTTGCTCATTATCATTCATCTTTAATATAGCTAGTTCAATAAATGCACGCTTTTGCGTTGAAAATCTCATTTGATTTGTCGTGTCATTTAAAATATCTAACCACTGGTAGATAACCGATTTAGGAACATTATTTGCTAAATTAATAAATTCTTTATTTTTAAACATTAGCTTTTCTTCTAAAACTGCATTATTCTTGAATAATAATAAATCTCTTAGGAATAGGATAATATCATTAATAATTCTTGGTACTTCCTTACCTTCCTTAATAATATTATCTAATAAAACAATTGCGTTTGTTTCATCCTTGCTAATGCATGCATTCAATAATTCAATAATCTTTATATAAGAAATATTTCCACTTACACTTAATACATCATCTAATGTAATCTCTGGATTTTGTGAATAGGATATACATTGATCAAATAAGGATAATGCATCTCTCATACCACCTTCTGCACTAATTGCAATCTGATGCATTGCCTCTTCGGTAATGGATACATTTTCTTCCTTAGCTACAATTGCTAATCTTTTTAAAATGTCATCAATAGAAATCGATTGAAAATCGAATCTTTGACATCTAGAAAGAATTGTATTTGGTAATTTATAAGGCTCTGTTGTAGCTAAAATGAAGATTACATGTGCTGGTGGTTCTTCTAGTGTCTTTAAAAGAGCATTGAAGGCTGCCTCTGATAGCATATGAACCTCATCGATGATATATACCTTATATTTACCCTGAGATGGTAAAAATTTTACTGTACTTCTTAAGGCTCTAATATCATCTGCACCATTGTTCGATGCAGCATCGATTTCAACAACATCAGAAATTGTTCCCTTAGTAATTCCTTGACAAATATCACATTCACAACAAGGCTCTATTGTAGGACCTTTTTCACAGTTCATGGCCTTAGCCATAATTTTTGCTAGAGTTGTTTTTCCTGTACCTCTTGGACCACAAAATAAATATGCATGTGCCACCTTATTTAATTTTATTGCATTTTGAAGTGTTTTAATAATGTGCTCCTGTCCTACGACATCACTAAATTTTTGTGGTCTATAGGCTCTATATAATGCTACATATGCCATTTTTATTCCTCCTATCCAAGATAATAAACATGCTTAACTCCATTACCATCAAAATAATGATAATAGGATATATATGTTTCTGGTGAAACAATTAAATCATAAATGGAAGTAGTAGAAGAATCTCTATTTAAATTTCTTCCAATGTATGAAAAACCACTAGATATTAAATCTGAGCAGTATTTTGCGTTTGTTGTATTAAAGAAAAATGTAGAATTATAGGGATCATCAAGATAGGACATAATGACAGAAGTAACCATCTCGTATTCCTCCTCTGTCATATCTACTCTAAGTCCTATTACCGTATTGAAATACTTATTTGTCATCCAATCCTCTTTACTATAAATTTTAGCAGAATGGATTTCAAGTGTCTCCGTAGTTTCAATAGTTTTATCATCTTCGACCTTTACGCTATAATCCTCGTAATCACCTACACAATATGCGGCGTGTCCACCAGCATAAAAGGTAATAATCTCATTTAAAATTGGTGCGATTGTCGTCTGTTCAGCACTT
>CAMEKD010000059.1 GCA_945920825.1 uncultured Anaeroplasma sp. | reverse complement strand
TTACTATAGTTTTTAATGAACCTATTTCATGAGTAATAGATTCTTGATAAGGCTTTAATCCTTGATTTATAGTTACAGACATAATATTCACTTCTTTCTATAGTATTATTTATTTAATGATACCATCGAAATTGAAATAAATAAATATTATTACTTAAATAATAGTAAGAAAAAGGAAATCTTCGCAACGAGATTTCCTTTTTTTTGCTTATCTTACGATATCTCCTGGCTTACAGGATGCAATATTTACTAATTCTAAGTATGTATCTAAAGAGTCAGAGCCACATAGCAGCATACCATGAGATTCTTCTCCTCTAAGCTTAATTGCCTTAAGGTTCTTTACAACAATGACCTTTTTACCAACTAATTCCTCAGGCTTATAGAATTTAGCAATACCAGATACAATTTGTCTAACCTCAGTACCGATATTAACCTTAAATACTAATAGCTTATCCGCCTTTGGATGCTTCTTTGCCTCTAGGATTTCACCAACAACTAAATCAAGCTTTTCAAAATCATCAATGGTGATTTCTTCCTTTTCTTTCTTGGTCTCTTCTAAAGTTTTTGCTTCTCTTTCCTTTTTCTTTTCCTCATCACGAGCTAAAACCTTATCCATTACCTCTTTGACATCTAATCTTTGGAATAGGATATCACACTTAGAAACCTTGTAGGAATCTACTAAACCAAAGGTTAAATCAGAAAGATTTGTCTTATTTGTTCCTAGTGCATTATATACCTTAGCTGCAGTTTCAGGGATTGCAGGCTCTAAAATGATAGTGCCTAGGCGGATGGCTTCAAGTAGATTATATAATACATTCTTTAATACATTCTTCTTCGTCTCATCCTTAGCTAATACCCAAGGCTGTGTCTCATCAATATATTTATTGGCACTTCTTAATGCCTTCATTGCCTCTTCTAGTGCATCAGCAACCTTAAATTGATCCATTAATTCATGATATTTAGAGTATGCTTCCTTGAAGGAATCCTCTAGTAGAGAATCAAATTCTGTAGCATCTCCTTTTGTAATTGCCTCATCACCAAAATATTTTTTAACCATCGCAATAGTTCTAGAAACTAAATTACCATAGGTATTTGCTAAATCGGAATTGCTTCTTTCACAAACGAGTTCAAAGGTTAAATTACCATCCTGTGCAAATGGAATTTCATGCAATACATAATATCTTACTGCATCTACACCAAAGGTATCTACAAGCTCATCCGCATAGATTACATTACCTGTATGCTTGCTCATCTTTTGATGATTCATCAATACCCATGGATGACCAAATACCTGCTTAGGTAGTGGTACATCTAATGCCATTAGCATAATTGGCCAATAAATCGTATGGAATCTTAGGATATCCTTACCAATTAAATGAATATCCGCAGGCCAGTATTTCTTATATAATTCTTGATGATTACCTAATACATCATAGCCTAAGCCTGTAATATAGTTAATTAATGCATCAATCCATACATAAATAACATGCTTAGGGTCAGAGATTACAGGAATACCCCACTTATAGGATGTTCTTGAAACACATAGATCAGGAATAGGATTGCTTAAGAAATTCTTAATCATCTCATTCTTTCTTGCCTCTGGCTCAATAAATTTTGGATTTTCATTGATATAATTTAATAATCTTTCTCTATATGGCTCAAGCTTTAGGAAATAGCATTCCTCTTGATTCTTAGCTACCTTTGCACCACAATCTGGGCAGCATCCATCATTTAGATCCTTTTCTGTGAAATAGGATTCACAGTTTACACAATAATATCCTTCATAGGTACCCTTATAGATATCGCCTTGCTTTAATAGCTTATCAAAGGCTAAAGCAACCTGCCTTTCATGGTATTCATCTGTTGTACGAATGAAATGATCATATTTTACATTCATTAAATCATAGGTGTCTTTCAATTCCTTAGAAACCTTATCGACATGGCTCTTTGGCGAAACTCCTAGGCTTAATGCCTTTTGTTCAATCTTTTGACCATGCTCATCCGTTCCTGTTTGAAACCAAGTATCATAGCCATCCTTCTTTTTATATCTTACGATAGCATCTGCTAAAATAGCTTCATATACATTACCAATATGTGGCTTTGAGGATGTATATGCAATTGCTGTTGTCAAATAAAATTTTTTGTTTTCACTCATGTTTTTTTCCTCCTAAATTTAAAAAAATCCGTCCTTAAAAAATCTTAAGGACGGAATTGTATCCGTGGTACCAACCTTGCTTCGCTGAAATTTCAGCCTATTTTCAAAAGCTATCACTTTCTATCGCTGTAACAGGCGAATCCTGTTGCTAGCTAATGATTCACTAGCACAACTCCAAGACCATGTTCATAAATTTCATCTTATATCTTTCCACCAACAGATACTCTCTTTAAAGAATTCATTTACTACTCTTCTTTTCTTAGTTTTTCTTTATACGCTACTATTATAACCGAATTGTATGAAAAATCAAGAAAAAAGGATGGCAAAAGCCATCCCCTCTATTGTAATTTTGTTAAGAACTTCTTTAATGCTTTACCCTGCTTTAAAATCCAAGGTATTGTATTTTGAAGTAATCGCATCAATGGACCGGCAACTGCACATAGCATAATTAAGAACACTAAATGAGAAACAGGAAGTCTTGTAATTGTTCCTCCAGCAGTTTTAATATCATTTGAGCTTACCTTGTAATCCGTAACAACACCACCTAATATTAAGTAGTTTTCTTCATTGATATGTGGGTCTAAATTAGAGGATGCATTATAACCATATTCTGTATAATATCCATCAATAATGTAATTACCCTCTTGAGCAACAGAAATATCTGGACCATATGCTGCATTGGATAAATCAGCACCACTACAAGTATAAAACATATTTAATGTTTCATCTATTTTACGATTTAATATATATTTTGTTGAAGATTCACCAACCATTAAGGTTAAATTTGAAATACGAATGTTTGAGAATGTAGAATCCTCATTCT
Source organism: uncultured Anaeroplasma sp. (assembly GCA_945920825.1). Taxonomy (GTDB): domain Bacteria; phylum Bacillota_I; class Bacilli_A; order Acholeplasmatales; family Anaeroplasmataceae; genus Anaeroplasma. The sequence goes on along the minus strand of CAMEKD010000059.1, from coordinate 7,063 downwards.
TCGTTAAATAATTTGAGAATCCTAAATTGCCTATGTCAGCAAATGTAAAATCACTAATGAATTCACCATTCTTATAAAATTCCTTAGGCTTTGTTGATGTTTGTGGAGATAATGTATAAGCATTATCATCCGCATCATAAATTGTATAAAGAGTACCTGTAGCTTCTGGAACTACATAGGATGTATCACCAAAGATTGTCCAAATGGATTGACCTGTAGCTACAGAATCTAAATACATCTTTTTTCTCTTACCATCCGTTGTAATGGTTGGCATAGATGCACGATATACTATTTCATCCCCAGAATCTGTTGTACCAACTAATTCTGTTCCATTTACAGAAACAACCAAGGTATCAGGGTCAACCGTAACCTTTATGCCATCCCTTTTTGAGAAAGAGGATGGAACATGATATTTCAAATCTTTATTTGTTATACCATTAATGATATATTCATCTGATGAAACAGTTATCGTTGGTAAAATATTATATGTAACGACAGCTTCAGCTTCATTATAATTACCATATTTTACTTCAAAATTATATTTTTCATTTGACTTTGGTAATGTTATTTTTACATCCTTACCATTCGCTTTTAAATTGCCTAGATTATCGACGGTTAGATTTAATTCATCGGAATATTCAATATTACCATATACTGAATATCCACCAACGTAAATATCGCCTTTATTTGAATAGCTTACATCTGGCATATATACCCTAGTATCTAAGACTATACCAGTACCTGCAGCAAGTCCTATATCTGAAATTTTATAATAATATAATCCATCAACTTCAGCCGCAGAAACGGTCCAACCCTTACCACTAGAGGTTAAATTTACAACCTTTCCATCAACGACATAAGAATCCTTACTAGACATGGAAATGGATGGGTATTTTGATAAATATTTTATATCTTGCTTGTTTGATTCATATTCTGCAAAGCTAACAATTGGTCTTAATTCTAAGAGTCTTGGAACAAATAATATTATGATAATAAACATAGAGTAACAGAAGCCACAAAGCAATTTATGAATCGTATTAAATGGTCTACAAACCTTGAATAATACCATCATACAGGTATGTGTTGCAGCAATTACAATAATTGTTCTTAAGGAAATAGAATTCAAATTTAATTCGTTTGCTAATAAGAATACAATAGCAGAAATAATTAAGATTACTAATGCACCAGGAAGTGATTCTCTAATGACATTTGCAAGGAATCTACCCTTAACTGGTCTATTATTAGGCTCATTAACTAAGATTAAGGATGGAATACCTATAGCGAAGGCTTCAATAATAATTAATTGTGATGTAGAAATTGGATAATCTCCAGTAATCAAAGCTTCAATAGCTAAGAATAAAGAGAATATCGTTTTGGTTAGGAATAATGCAGCAACCTTTGCAACATTATTAATAACTCTTCTACCCTCAGCAACAACGCTAGGCATAGAATCAAAATTCGAATCCAGTAAAACTAAGTGAGAGCAGCTTCTTACTGCTTGAGAGCCTGATGCAACGGCAATGGAGCAGTCTGCTTCCTTTAGGGCTAAAATATCGTTAACACCATCACCCGTCATGGCAACGGTCTTACCTAAGTCCTTTAAAGTTTTAATGATTAATTTCTTTTGTTCTGGAGATACTCTACCAAATACGGTAGTACCCTTTCTTACCTCATTGATGACATCAGAATCGCTCTTTCCATCTAAGGAAACAAATCTTTCAGCGCCATCAACACCTGCTCTTGCGGCAATCTTAGATACGGTAATTGGGTTATCACCAGAAATAACTCTTACCTCAACTCCAGAATCCTTAAAATACTTAATAGTATTAATTGCATCTGGACGAATATTATCCTCAATTAAAATCATAGATAGGATTTCAATTGGACCCTCAGGCATCTCTGTACCTGTTATTGTGCCTTCCTTATGTGCTAAACATAATACACGGTATCCTAAGGCTGCATATTTATTAACATCCTTTTCTACTCTTTTATAATCTTCCTTTAAAACAAATTCAGGTGCACCAAGTGCGAATGTACCATATTTATCGAAGGTAACTGCCTGGAATTTTCTTGAGGAAGAAAATGGAATTGTTGCTGTATGTCTAATTCTCTTTCCAAGACCAAATTTTTCCTTTAGGGCTTGGCTTGTCATATTTCTATCCTGTAATGCGTTAAGCATTGCAGAAACAATATTTCTGGTTGCAAGACCATGAACATTATTATAATCAATAACATTCTTTACAACCATTGTACCATCGGTAATCGTACCTGTTTTATCCAAGCAAATACAGTTTACACGTGCAAGCATTTCTACACAATAAACATCTTGTACTAATACATTTCTTTGGCCTAATTTTATTACACCAATATATAGGGCAATCGTTGACATTAGGAATAATCCGGATGGAATCATACCAATCATAGCACCCGCTGTTTTTCTTACAATTTCTTGCATCTCTGTACTATAAATTGCTGGGTGAAGGCTTGAATACATTCTCCAGAATAGTAAAGCACCACAAATGACTACTGGGAAAGCCATGAATTTAATAATCTTATTTAAAGAACCATATAAATCGGATTTTGGAGCCTTATATTGCTTCGCTTGGCTTGCAAGCTTTTCAATATAATTATCCTTACCAATCTTATCTACTCTTGCACTACATTTACCAGATACTACATAAGAACCTGAAAATAATTGATCTCCAGGTTTCTTTAAAATGGCATCCGATTCACCCGTAAGTAAGGATTCATTAACCTCAATTGCACCCTCAAGTACAATAGAGTCTGCACAAATTTGTCTACCATTTTCTAGTAATAAACAATCATCTAATACAACATCCTCAATAGGAATTTCATGTACTACACCACTTCTTTTAACGAAGGCTGTAGGTGCATTCATTAAGGATAGCTTATCAATCATATTCTTAGCATTAATTTCTTGGATAATACCAATGATGACGTTACATGAAACCATAAGCAAGAATACAAAGTCTGTAATAGGGGCATTTTGCCAAATTAAGATTCCAGCAATAACAAAGATTAAAATATTAAAGAAGGTGAATAGATTATGCATAATGATTCTAAATACACTACGATTCGACTTTGTTTTTGTTCTATTCGTAAGCTCATCAATCATACGCTGTTCTGCTATTTCATCTGTTAAACCAATCTCTGGGTCAATTTTATATCTTACCAAAGTAGAAGTATTCTTTCTTAATTGTCTTCTTCTTTTTGCGATTTGCTTTTCTCTTAGCTTTTCAGCTTTTTTTCTTTCCTTTTCTTCTTTAGTAGCAACCTTTCTTGCTTTCTTTGGAGCTGGCATTTGTATTTCTTCTGCAACCACTACAACATCTATATCATCGCTTGCTACACCACCATCCATATCGGCACGAAGATCCTCATCGGAATGCTTTGCTAAATATTCCTTAAGCTCTTCTTCACTTAATTCATCTAAATTTGGATTTTTCAAATGAAGCGCCTCCCTTCTTTACTGCTAAATCTACAATTTCTTTGATTCTTTCATTGTTTTCTTGCAAATATAAATATCCAATTAATGCCTCAAAGCCTGTAGCATCTAAATAATCCTGAATATTCATATTTTTTCTTGAGGTATGCACATGGGAATTTCTTCCCCTTTTAAATATATTTATTTCCTCTTCAGTTAGGAATTCTATTTCTAAGAGGTAATGCATTAAGCATGCTTGGGCATTACCACTTGTAAATTTAATTACTCTTTTGTGAAGGTCATTTACCTTACTATAGCCTAAGGAAATTACATATTCGCGAATATATATTTCATAAACTGCATCTCCCATATAGGCTAGGGAAAGCCCATTTAGCTGCTTATAGTCCATCTTAAACTAACTTCCATTCAACAAGCTTTGCTCTTGCAATATCTGCCTTTTCAAAGTCTTTATTTAATCTAGCTTCCTGCCATTCCTTATAAACAGCAAGCTGTTCTTCTGTCATTTTATCTACAAATAGATTAATATGTAATACATCTAAGATAACTTCAAGTGTATGAAGCTTTAAAGCTAATGTGTCATAATCCTTTGCTCTTAAGGATGTATTCATAACCTTAACGATATTGTTGATTAGTGTTAATACATTTTGAACATTGAAATCATCATCCATGTATTTCTTAAATTCATCAATGAGAGAAGGATCAACCTCATCCTTTAATAAACCCTTATATTGTAATTCAAATAAGCACTGCTTATAGGCTCTAACCCATTTATCATATTCCTTAGCATATTGATTGAATAAATCCATAGAATATGGAATCATTTGTCTATATGGTGAGAATAAAATTAAGCATCTTAACACCATTCCATCATGGGTATTATCTATATCTTTAACATAAATAACATTGCCTAAGGATTTAGACATCTTAACACCATTTAAATCTAATCTTCCTACATGAATCCAATATTTTGCTAAATGCGAACCATAGGCAGCCTCTGCCTGGGCAATTTCATTTTCGTGGTGTGGGAATTTTAAATCCATTCCTCCACCATGAATATCGATAACATCACCAAATAGCTTGTGGTTCATGACAACACATTCTGTATGCCAACCAGGTCTACCACTACCAAATGGAGAATCCCATTTAATACCAACCTCAGTCTTTTTCCATAATGCGAAATCTAGTGGGTTTTCCTTTTTATCATCCACAGAAATTCTAGCACCACTATTTAATTCCTCGATTTGCTGATTCGATAAGCATCCATAATCCTTAATCTTAGATACTCTAAAGAATACATCTCCAGAAGAAACATAGGCATAGCCCTTTTGAATTAAATCCTCAATTAGCTCAATCATTTCATTGATGTAATCGGTCGCATGAGGGATTAAATCCGGCTTGCTAGAGCCCACTCTTTCTACAGAATCCCAGTAGGCATCCTCAAACATTTTAGCCACTACCTTTTCTGTAGTATTCTCAGAAATAGCCTTATTAATGATTTTATCATCTACATCGGTAATGTTTGATGCATAGGTTACATCATATCCACTAAAAGCTAAATATCTTCTTAGCATATCATAAAATATTACAGGTCTTGCGTTACCGATATGAATATACCCATATACGGTAGGACCACAAACATACATATTTACCTTATTTCCATTGATTGGTTTAAACTCTTCCACTTTATTCGTAAGAGAATTATAAATAACTAACGCCATAATCTCAACTCCTTAATATAGCGGAAAAAGAGGTTACCCTCTATTCCTATGCTAAATATTGATTAACTAAATTTGCGATCTTCTCACTAAATACTGTTGTATCAAAGGTAGCATCGTTTGCACATACTACATTCGATAGCTTCGTTGCACTATATACATTTGCACAAACATTAGATGCAACATAGAAAATCTTTTCATTGCCCTCATCATCTGTCTCTTTTTCAAGTGCATATACATTTATACCATTTGTCTTCTTAACATAACAAGAATCCTTGATAATGTTGATATGCTTATTTACACAGCCAACGAATCCTGCAACATAAGCAATCTTTGTAGAAAGCTTAGAAGAAGCAGCATCTGCATCTGAAGTTTGGCTATTTCCTGCCTTAACAGACACATCAGCAATTGCAGCACAATTTAAAACATTCATAGAGCCATTTAAATTTGCGCCTACAAATCCACCAACAGTCAATGCGAACTTATTTAGGTTTGTAGTTGTTGTATCTCTATATAGTGTAATATCTGCAACTACATAAGAATCCGATACTAATCCTGAAGAACCTAAATCTCCAGCATATCCACCAACATATGCATATCCTACGCTAGATGTATAGAATAATGTACCAGTGATTGTACCTTCTGCACTAGTGTCCTTTGCGGTATAGGTTAGATCCTCAACGGCCTTACCCTCTCCAGAAATAGAACCAGCAAATAAACCAGCACATACATTTAATCTTACATATGGGAAATCTAAGGAAACATTTGTTGCATGAACATTTGTAAAGCATGAATCTATTGCCTTACCTACAACTCCACCAACATTTAAGTCTGCGCTTGAATTACCCTTTACAGAAATATTTACATTATCAATGGTAATATTAGCAAATTCAGTGTTTGTTGCAGTACCAACTAAAATACCAATATTTGCACTACTACGGCCTGTAGAATAATCACCATTGATGATTTCAATTCCGTTACCCTCTGGATCTCTCATGTTTTCTAAGTATTTTTCATCGCTACCAACAACAACTAAATTCTTAATTGTTGCACCATTAGTATAGCTAAATAAACCAAAGTTAGATGTGGAAAATTTAAAATTAGAAATTGTATAACCCTGACCATCAAATGTACCAGTGAAAGCCTTAGACTCTGATGTGAACATACCAGAAATTTCATCGCCTTCAAAATCGATATTATTCATCAATGTATAATCTCCATCAGGATCATCTACCATTCCCAAGAAATCATCCTTTGTCTTGATTTCCTTTGCGTTATCATTAGATGTAGCAAAAACCCATGTATCTAGTAATTCTTCTGCTTCATTGAATGTAACATAGAAGCGGAAGGAATATTTTGTATCCTTTGTTAAGGATGTGAAGGTTACTGTAGATGATGTATAAATATTATTTGTGAAGGAACATGTCTTGTCCTGAGATAAATAATCACCTACATGATCTTCTGTATCCTCACTATAGCCATAAAGCTTAATATGAGGAACTGCCTTTTTAGACTCTAAATTGCCATTATTATCAGCAAAAGTTAAATTAAAAGTAATTGATGTAGCAGTCGCAGTTACACTCTTATCTACCTCAACCCCTGCAGATGCATTACCGCAGGATGCAAGTACAAACGCTAGGATAAATGCGAAAGCTATTGTTATGAATCCAGTTAATTTTTTCATTATTTATTACCTCAACTATCAAATTTCAAGTATAGATACTTGTATATACTATCATATTATACCCTAAAAGGGTACAATATACAACGAAAAATCAACAGGAAATTGATATACAAATAGAGGTTATTGTACCATATTTTGGTTTCTTTGTGTTTCCCCATTTTTAAATAAGGGGTAAAAAACGAAAAAAATTCCAGGTAA
>CAMEKD010000058.1 GCA_945920825.1 uncultured Anaeroplasma sp. | reverse complement strand
ACCAATTAACTGTACCTCATAAGCCTTCATACCTGTAACTCTATAGGCAGCCTCACGCACTACAGCATATGCCTCAACTAGTAAGTCATCCAGTGTCTTACCTTGCTTTAATAATTCCTTAAAATAAGGTGTTTTTGCCTTAAGCTCATCATCGGTAAGCTTTTGCATTTCACTATCCAGTGCTAAAATCTTTTTCGCAAGCTTAGCACATCTTTTCATTTCATTATAACCAGAATCAAAAATCTTTAGTCCCATAACACAAAACTCCAAAATTGAATAATCTTGGAAATTCCTCTCTAAAATATCACTTTTATATAATACTATAAAAAATGTCAATTTTCAACAAAAACTGTAGAATCACAAAAACTTATATTTATTATATAAATATCGTAAGAAAAGCCCTAGGGTAACCCTAGAGCTTATACCTTAACTTCCGTTATTTTGCTTCAGTTTCAAGAATTGCATAATCGCCATCTGCTCTTAAGTAGATAACGTTCGTTTTTCTTGTTTCCTTATCTAAGTAAACGAAGAAATCATGACCTAATAATTCCATTTGATCAAGTGCCTCTTCCGCTGTCATAGGCTCTAGGTCTAAATGCTTCTCTCTTGAAATTTTTGGTTCTTCAGCAGCCATAGAAACTAAAGAGGCATTCTTAATACCAGTCTTTCCTAGCTTGTCCTTAACCTTATCATTGTAACGGCGAACCTGCTTCATTAGCTTGTCGATTGACCCGTCGATTGCTGCATAAAGATCAGCTTCAGTAACTTCAGCACGAAGTATGATATTCTTGGAAGGAATTGTAACCTCAACCTTATGGTATGTCTTATACACCTTACAAACAACTCTTGCAGTTACATCCTCATAATCAGGGATCATATCCCTAAGCTTTGCAAGCTTCTTTGCTGCATACTCCTTGTTTGCATCACTTGGTGAAAAGCCATTCTTTCCTACAACTTCTACCTTCATATATATCACTCCTTTTCTTGGTACTTTTATTATAGCATTTTATAAAAGCGTTTTCAATATATGGGGTTTTATTTTTATTTTATTAGAGAAAAGCATAATATGATGATATCACTTCTTACTAATTTTGATATAGCATCAAGCGCCTCTAATGTATCATCTATAGATAAATCCACATGATTAAAAAAGAATAGCTTATAGCCCACTCTTTTATAATTTGCAATAAAGATTTTCGTATATTCATGGATAAATGCATTAAAGTCTATATAATATCTCTTTTTAAACATAGGTATGATAATACAATTATATTTATCTAATTGACAAGCTAAAAAGGATAAATCAATAGGATATTTTTTATAGCATTTATTACAAATATAAACCTCCTTCATATTAAATAAATCAAATAAGCCTCTTTTCATATAGAATGCTTCACCACATATTTTACATGTCATCTTATCGCCTCCATATAATAAATAGACAAAAAAGGCGAATTTTTTTTCGAATTCGCCTAAAAATGATTAAAATTATTACTTTAATAAAGTCTTTAGTTCTGAAACCTTATCTAAATGCTCCCAAGGAAGATCAATATCGGTTCTACCAAAATGACCATAGGCAGCGGTTTGCTTATAGATAGGACGCTTTAAATCTAGAGTACGAATAATCCCCTTTGGAGTTAAATCGAAAATCTCTAAAATCTTATTTTGGATTGATTCCTCATCAACATAAGCAGTACCGAAGGTATCTACTAAAACAGAGGTTGGCTCTGCAACGCCAATGGCATAGGATAATTGAATTTGACACTTATCACATAATCCTGCAGCTACTACATTCTTAGCGATATATCTTGCCATATAGGATGCACTTCTATCTACCTTAGATGGGTCCTTACCACTAAATGCTCCACCACCATGGCAAGCAGCTCCACCATAGGTATCCACAATAATTTTTCTTCCGGTTAGGCCTGAATCACCTGCTGGTCCGCCAATGACGAATCTACCGGTTGGGTTGAAGAGGAATTTTGTATCTTTATCTACTAAATTAGAAGGAATTACCTCATCTACAACATATTTCTTTATATCCTCTGCAAGCTTTGAAAGCTCTACTTCTGGGGAATGCTGTGTTGAAATTAATACAGTATCAATTCTTAGAATATTTCCATTATCATCATATTCAACAGTAACCTGGCTCTTTCCATCTGGTCTTAAATAAGAAAGAGTACCATTCTTTCTAACCTCTGTTAATTTATAGCATAGCTTGTGAGCTAAGGTAATCGCAAGAGGCATATATTCTTCTGTTTCCTTACATGCATAACCAAACATAATACCCTGATCTCCTGCACCCTGCTCATGGATAGAGGATTCATCTACACCCATTGCGATATCTGGGGATTGTGGGTCTATTGCAGTTAAAACTGCTAAATTATCGGCATCAAAGCCATATTTTCCTCTGACATAACCAATTTCAGTTACAGTATCTCTTACAATCTTTTGTACATCAACATAATGGTTTGTAGTGATTTCACCAAATACCATTACCATACCTGTTGTACAAATGGTTTCACATGCAACTCTACCATTTGGGTCGTTTTTTAAAATATCATCCAAAATTGCATCACTAATTTGATCTGCAATTTTATCTGGATGTCCTTCTGTAACACTTTCTGATGTAAAAAATTTTTTCATTATAAATTCTCCTTTAATGCTTGGGCAAGCTGATCTGCACAGCTTGTAGATCTAGACCCACAAGTATTGCCCTCTAATATTTTAATAACCTTTTCGGCCTTCATTCCTTCAACAAGCTTTCCAATGGCCTTTAAATTACCATTGCATCCACCCATAAAGGATACATTGTGTACAATTCCATCATCATCAATATCGAAATGGATTTGGCGGGAGCAGACTCCCTTTGTCTTATACTCGTATTCCATATTATCTCCTACATTTCATCAAATATTTTTTCAAAATCCGAAGAATATCTTGTAAAACGGTCATATACCATTGGATCAAAATAAATCTTGAAGGATTTTTCCATATAAGCAATTGTGTTTTTATGATTATATGCTTTCTTATAAGGCTTAACGCTTCTCATAGAAACATATAAATCGCAAATTAAAATAATTTCAGATTCAAGCGCATTTTGAATCTCTCTTTCATGACGAATGAAAGTATCATCATCAGAACCCTCGAATGTTGCCCTTAGGATATCTTCTCCCTTTCTTTTTAGCTGAAGCCTTGAAATGAGCTTACTACCTAATTCTGTTTGCTCACGTATCGCTAAAAACTTTTCCTCATCCGATTGAATATTTTGGAAGGAAAAATCTACCCTTTTATCGATATGAAGCCTAGAATAATTTACAACCTCATCACATTTTTCGGGGGATAAGGATAAAAGGGAGGAAAGCTTTTTTACCATTATAGCTAAAATATCCGCTTCCTTTTTTTCTTCTTCTGTAATCTTTTCGCTAGATAATGTGACGTCAAAGATTTTCGTAACTACATTCGTATAATCATCCTGAACCTTTCTTCTTTTTGCAAGCTCCTTTTTACGCTCATCCTGCATATAATTCGACATAGATACATAAATGTATAGGATAAGCATAAATCCTACAAGGAGGATGGTTCTAATTAAAATATCTCTAAATTCTGTACCACTAAAAACTCTTTTAATACCTTCCCAGATATTTTGATTACCAACTACCTCAAGCATAGAATAGGTAATGGTAAAATGTAATATCGTTACAATGACAACAACCCAAATGAACATATTCTTAAGCATCTTCTTATTTTGATAGAATGCGGCAATCAGCAAGGCTATATAAATTAAAATGTAACCTGCCTCAGATAAATAATGCTCACCTTGAATGTTTTCTACCTCACCATATTTTAATTTAACATAGACTAAAATAGAGGATAGAAGCATATAGAATGCGGCCAAATACATCGCCATGGTTTGGCTTAAAGTATCCTCAGGTCCTGTCTTTATTAATCTACCCAAAAAGTAGTTTACTAAAGCTGTAACGGGGAATAATAATACAGTTAATAGCCAATTGGAGGAATTCGTTGGGTCTCCAATGGATATAATCATAAAAATTAAGGTATAGATCATATTGATGACAAAGATAATATTTTTAATTACAATATTCTTTCTATATTGCACCATCTTATCATCTGTAATATCAATACCATTTTCAAATCCGAAATATTTTTGATAGAAGGTGTTGTTTCGGATTTTATTCTGTATTTTTGATTTTAAGTTTTTCAGTTTTTTAAAAGCCAAAACATATCACCTCGCTTACAAATTTTATCATAAGTCAGATAATTATTCACTAAGAATAATATCTCCCAGGACAAAAATCTTTTGTCCGTTAGAAAAATCTATACCCTTGGTAATCTTTTTTCCTGGCATTAGGACTAAATCTAGGGAAATCGCACTATCTAAGGTCTTAAGGGTAATTCCCTTTTTGATATTTAATACAGTACCTGGGGCCTCACTTCCTAAATATTTAACCTCATGAGCTTTAAATATCTTAAGCTTCGTATCATGAACCTTCAAATAGGCACCTGGTTCATCCGCAAGGCCTCTGATTTGATTAATGATTTCTTTTGAGGATTTATTTAATTTGATTTCTTCCTCTTCTATAGAAATATTAGCAGAATAGGTAGCTTTTGTATCATCCTGCAGAATACCTAAATTCTTACCATTATAAATATCTGGTAGGCTATTCAATAATAAATCTCTACCCATAATAGATAATTTATCAAATAGAATAGATGCCGTATCACTATCCTCTATTTTATATTCTTCCATACTATAGATTTTACCACCATCGAGCTTTTTAGCCATTTCCATAATGGTAACACCAGTTATACTATCCCCTTCCATAAGACATCTTTGAATTGGGGCACCACCTCTATGCTTCGGAAGCAAAGATCCATGAACATTCACCTTGACCTTAAATAAATTTAAAATCTTAGATGGAATATACTGTCCATAGGCGGCAGTAATTAAGGTATCCGCATGAAGGGCTTCCATTTCATCAAAAATATCCTTAATAGATTCTGGCTGAATTAGGGGAAGTCCTAATTCCTTAGCTAATCTTGCAACAGGAGTATCTAAAAATACTCCCTTCTTCTTTACTCTATTGGGTTGTGAAACGACAAGTGCGATTTCATAATGCTCGTGTAATCCTTTCAATATAGGTACAGCAAAGCTTGGCGTTCCTAAAAATACAATTTTCATATGATCACCTCCTTGTTATCGATAAGGTTATATCCTTATCGTTTTGATATAATGGATAAATATAGCTGATTTTATCTAAAACAGCATCTTCTGCAGCTTGAACTTGGATGGTATAGTGATACAAATCCTTTTTTTTGAAAATAAAGGCTTCGGTTGGGCCTAAGATAATCGAGGATTTCGATACTTCTCTTAAGGCATTTGCGATATGAAATGCCTCAGCCTTTACCTTAGCAACATTCTTACCTATAACTTCAATTTCAATGGATTCAGAAAACGGAGGCATGAGGGCTGCCTTACGGAATAATATTTCCTTTTTATAAAATCCCTCATAATCATGATTCTTAGCCGCTTGAATGACATAATTCTTTGGATCATAGGTTTGAATAATGACTCTACCATCCCTCTTGGCTCTTCCCGCTCTACCTGCAACCTGCTCAAGCAAATTGAAGGCTACCTGGTTCGCATCGAAGGTTGGGTAGTGAAGTGCAATATCGGCGTTTGCAACACCAACTAACGTTACATTTTCAAAATCTAAGCCCTTCGTTACCATTTGCGTACCGACTAAAATATCGGCTTCATGATTCTTAAATTTGTGATAGCATTCCTCATAATCACTCCTTTTTGTAATACAATCGGTATCAAGCCTTAATCCTCTTGCCTCAGGTAATATCTTCTTTACTGCCTCCTCTAGCTTTTCTGTACCACTACCTACATACCTAATTTTGTCTGAGCCACATTTCATACATTTAGAAACATTGAACATCTGGTATCCACAGTAATGGCATTTTAGGATATTCGTTTTCCCGTGGTAGGTTAAGGATACATCGCAGTGAGGACATTTTATAACCTCACCACAGCTTCTACACTGTACGAAGGAGGAATAGCCTCTTCGGTTTAGGAATAGAATGGATTGTTCCTTATTTTGGTAGCATTGAATTAATGCATTTTTAAGCTCATTGGATATAGGTGTTCTATTCCCATTTTTAAGTTCTTCTCTCAAATCGACGATAGATACCTTTGGTAATGGCTTTAAATTTGCACGAAGAGGTAGGGATAATAAAACGTATTCTCCTTCTAAGGCTTTATAATAGTCCTCTGCATTCGGAGTTGCACTACCTAAAACCAATGGACAATTATAGGTCTTAGCCCTCCGAATCGCAAGATCAATCGCATTATATTTTGGATTATTCGATTGCTTATAGCTTGCCTCATGGCATTCATCTACAATGACGATACCTAAATCCTTTATAGGAGCAAAAATAGCACTTCTTGCACCTACTACAATTTTAACATCACCATTTAAAATCCTTTTCCATTCATCATATTTTTCAGAAATTGTTAATCTAGAATGTAATACAGCGATAGATTCCTTAAATCTTGCATAAAACTGCGCCGTAATTTGTGGAGTTAAGCTTATTTCAGGTACGAGCATTAAGGCTTTTTTACCTAAGCTAATGGCATCCTTAATCCACCTCATATATAATTCCGTTTTACCAGAACCTGTAACACCATGAAGAAGATATACCTTATTCTCATTAAGCTTTAAGGAAGCATAAATATTTTTTTGCATATCATTTAAGGAAACATCCTTATCCTTATAATTCCTTTCTTCCTCTTCTGCCTCAGCTTCAAGCTTATATAAGCTTATAAAGCCATTCTTTTCTAGTGTATCGATAACACTTTTTGAATACCCACATTCATTCACTACATAGGATAATTCTAAATCCTGATTCGCCTCCTCTAAATAATTAAGTAAATCCATACCCTTTTTGGATGAAGGTCTTTGATTTAATAAATTATTATGGATATAGGTAATATATTTATCTCTTCTTACTCTTTTAATTCTCGTATCGATAACTAAATTACCCAATTTTATTTCTTTAAATAAAATAGGCTCTAAATCCTTAGGTATTCTACTTAAGGATACCTCCTTTTTTAGCTTAAAATGCTTTTTTAAGGAATCATCTAAGCTATCCGTTACCCATTTGACAATCTTTTCATATTTCATTCTTAAGGCTTGTGGAATCATGGCATCTAGGCTTGTAGAATAAAAGGAAAAATCATGAATGGATATATATTTTGCCATTTCAATGAATTCTTCATTTAATATAGGCTTATAATCAATTAAATCCGATATTTCCTTTAATTCTCTTACAACCTCTGTTGTATCCTTAATCTTTAATACGTAGCCCATTCTTTTTTGCTTACCAAAGGGTACATATACTCTAGAGCCTACCGCTATAATCCCCTCTAAATAGGATGGTATTATGTAATCGAAGCTACGATTTACCTGTTTATTTTTTATATCAATGATAACCTCTGCATACATAATATCACTTCCTTAAGAATTAAAAATGCCACCCCTTGGATGGCATAAATTTCATATCCTGCCATCATTCAAGCTTTAGCACCTTTCCCAATTTGGGGAGGTTGCTTGGTAGTCATTGAGCTTGTCTCTCGTACCATCTTTATGACATAAACATTATACATTCAATTTTATTAAATTACAACTATTTTCAATTATAAAGTAAACTTATAGAATTTATAAAATCTATAAATTTAATTTATTAAAAGAAAGAGAAATTGTGACTTATTCTTTCATCCATTAAATTCATATGGAAAAGTGGGATAGATACAGCCTTTAAAACAAAGAATAATAATAGGGATTGTGGTAATAAATATACAATATTCTTTGGCAAGGATATTGTTAGCATATAGGTCATAAATGCATCAAAGGTAAAATTCGATATAATAGCCCAGCAAATAGAGCCAATAAGTACATTACAAATGAAATTTACAATCACTCTTGCAACAAGACATCTAGTAAATGTGATATAGGTCTTATGAAAGCATAGGGCATACGTGAAGCATGCAAGCATAGCTTGGATGGTATATCCCATAAAGAAAATGCCATCCGGGCGAATGAAATAGCCTAAGATATCAGATAATGCACCAATAATAAGAGAAGGTATTGGTCCAAATAGCATTGCACCAACACTTAAGAATAAATAGGAAAGCCCTATACCTAAGGAGCCAAAGCCTGATGGAATAGGTATAAATTTACAAATCAATACGAGGGCCATAATAATGGCAATCATAACTAAGGATTTCATATTCTTTAAATATTTTATGGAATCTACAAAATAGGATTTATGGAATGGAGTTCTATATAAATCCTTATTATCATATTCCTTATGAATGGATAAATTTAATTTATCTACATAAATATAAACAAAGAATAAGCCTAGTAGGAATGTTCCAAGAAGGAAGGATCCTACCCAAATAGAATAATATTTTATTTTAGCTTCCTTATTCAAATTTATAGCATTAGGATTCGAATATGTAATCCATAGGTGATTCTCTTGATCTATAGAATTCGATTTATAAAATTCATTATCAAAATTAGAAAATACACTATGTCCTTTCCTATCCGATTGATTATATTCCTCTATTTCCTTATCTGTAATAAAGGGTAATAGGGTTAAATGCTTTAAAAAGCCTTTAGCTGCCGAATCCGAATAGGTATAATCCTTAGATACATTGAAGGAATCTTGATTCGCATATATTGTAAAATAGGAATCATGAGCTTCTATTTTAATATCTTCGATTTTTACATATTGGTATGTAGATATTTTTGAACCAGTTTCTAGGCTTTTGGTTATTTTTTTACAACGGTTGATATTATCTATACTTATAATATCTTTATAGCTAAAGTCTATATCCTTAGTATATTTAAAATGAAGTGTTGCATAATTTGCATCGAAATATGGCTTGCTGAAGGTTTTATCTGCAATAATAAAGCCTGTTAATAAGCCTATAATTGCAAAAATTAAAACGATTAACCATCCCTTTTTTAAGCAAATAAAATATTTCTTTAATTTGCCTACATTTTCTACATTTTTTTCTTTTTCTTCCATAATAAAAAGGCCTCCTTAATAGAGAGCCCACTATATAAGCATACAGCGGACGCGCAGAATTACCGCCACTAAATAGTGTTCGTCCATACCCAACATCCCGTGATATGGCACTTAACGCAATGTCTGCTACTCTGTTTTACGAGAATAAGTATAATCTATAGTAGCGTTATTTTCAAGATAAAATTATTCTTTATATTTTCAAGATAAAATTATTCTTTATGTAGTAATATTCTATGAAAGCGTGTATAATAAACTAAATAGAAAGCCGAGGATTAAATAATGAAGCGATACCTATACATTGTTGTAAGTTCAATACTTTCAGGATTTTTTATTACAATTGGGGCAACTGTATATTTATGCTGTCTTAAGGATGGAAATGATTTTAATGCAAAAATATGGGGCTCCCTCTTCTTTGGAATTGGATTATTCTCTATCATCCAGTTTCACACCTGGCTATATACGGGCAAGGTTGGGCAAGCCTTAGATCATAAGCCAAAATTTTTAATCGATTTGCTTATTTGCTGTATCGTTAATATATTAGCCGTCATTGGCTTAAGCTTCCTATTTAAGCTTACGAATATGGGGCAATCCCTTAGGGATATTTCAAATAGTATAGTCACTAAAAAACAAGAAGCTCCTTGGTATTCTATTTTAATCACATCCTTTGGATGTGGTATGATGATTTATATTGCAGTGAAAGGACAGCAGGTATGTCCTTCTCAAGTAGGTAAAATCATATTAGTCTTCTTCTCGGTTTCTGTGTTTATTCTTGCAGGCTTTGACCACGTTATTGCCAACGCAAGCTATTATACCTATGCAGGATACATTGATTCAAAGACGATTCTATATTTTATACTTATGGCCATAGGGAATGGGCTTGGTTCTATATTCTTAGATGGTTTATTAAAGCTACAAAATTATTTACGCCCAAAGGAAAATGAAATAGAATCCAAAAATGATTCTAATGTTAATGATTAATGAACAAAAGTGAATAAAAATTCACTCTATGAGTAAACTCATATTTTAACGAAT
>CAMEKD010000057.1 GCA_945920825.1 uncultured Anaeroplasma sp. | reverse complement strand
CATCACTAGTTTATGCAAAAGCCTTTGTAACGATTCATGGGGAAAACTATTATATGAGTGAGGCATGCTATAGCGTTAAGACCTTAGCAGAGTATTACACTAATCATTTGAGTGAATTAGGCTTAACTTTAGAACAAAATGCACTGTTACAGGGGATTTTATCATAAAAGAATCAGAATTATAAAAGGGCGCAATTTAGCGCCCTTTAATCCTTATATGTGATGAAAATATTCTTTTTATCCTTATTGTATTCTACTGTAGCTAAGGCTCCAGTGCGTATTGGCATGGATGGTGGTAGGTGACCTAAATCAATATTAAATAGAATAGGCTTATTGAAGTCCTTTAGCATATCTATATAGGATTCTTCCATAGATACTCCAAAGGATTTATCATAATAATTTAAGGATCTACCGATTAAGAACATAGATACATGATCAAACCATCCGGCATTCTTTAATTGGAATAAGGCTCTTCTTAAGGAGATAGAAGTTAAGTCACAGCATTCCATAAAGAAGATAATTCCTTCATCCTTATGTCTATTTATATATTCCTTTGTGTGATCAAATTTTGTTCCACAAATAGTGGAAAGGCAATCTAAGCAACCGCCAAGGAATCTACCTGTAACCTTAGATTCATAATTATATGGCTTAATGATGGTTCTTTTTCTTAGATTTAATGTCACAAGAGGGTTCTTAGAATTATTTTCTAATTGCCACTTTTTATAGCCCTTAAATTCCTTTTTGCCATGAAGCATTTCCCAAGTATCTAATGCATTATAATCTAAATTGTAATAGGATGGTGCGTTTGTACCATATATACTTTCCATATCGCAAATGGTAGTAATCGTATAGGTTAGGTTTGTATTATCTGAAAAGCCTACAAACCATTTTGGGTTTCTTTTTATTAATTCAAAATCAATATAGGGTAATATTTCACACATTACCTCTCCACCACCAACAGATAAAACTAAATCTGCATCACTTAAGAAGGCATCGTGGATTTCTTTGGCTCTAAGCTCTGGAGTATTCGAGGATACCTTACCTAAAGCCTTCCATATGTTTTCTCCTTCAATAATATCTGCCCCCTCCATTTTTAATCTTTCAATAGAAGCCTTTAATTTTGTTTGATAGGGCTCTGTTACACAGCCAAAGGATGGGGCAACTAAATAAATTTTTGGGTTTTCGTTTAAAAATTTAGGTTTCATAGGAACCTCCTTAATCATTTCTATTATGATACCATAATTTCACTTAAAAAGAATGATTAAAATAATTGTTTGTTATGTTATAATGGGGGTGGTGGTGTTTATGAATAACTTTTTAAAGGTTTTGTGTTTATTTTTAGGCATTAAGGTGAAGGAAAAGGAAGATTTAAACCCTGGTGTATTAGGGTATTATGATTGCAAGCCATATCATAATTTCCATTTCGCTTTGAATTATGCTAGAAACATAGAAGTATTTAATGATGGAAAAATAGAAATATATACAAGAGTATTTAAGGGTACAACCTTTGTTAATGTATTAGTGAATGATGAGGAAGGTTTTGATGTTACAAAGTTTGATTATCCAAGTCTAAGACAAAGACTTATTGAATTCGATTTAGAGAATACAGATAAAAGTGTAGTATTTATTGCCTTCCAGCATAACAATGAAAAAACAATCGAATATTGTAAGAAGCTACCTGCATCTACAAAAAATGCATTTATCCAGGGAGCTGTATTTAATCCAAGAAGTGTACATATGGATTTTTATAAGCCTGTTCCACAGTTTTATAAGCTATATGATCATTTCTGTGAGGATTTATATTTTGATTTTGCGTTTATTGACCATGTAAAGGAATCTTAATTATGTTTTTAAAGAATGTGAAAGCTAGATATTTATGGATTGCAACAGGAATTGTATTTTTGATTACTGTTGGCTTAATTGTATTATTAATAACTGTTAAGGATATCAATACAACTGTAGTTACCGTATGTATGATTATTGGATTTGTTTTAATGACCTTCTTAGTTCAAGCGGCAAGCTTTAAAAGCTTTCGCTATAAGCCTAAGAGTGAACCATCGAATCCAAAAAGATATATCCTTAATAAGGATTTATTAGAGGTATTAAGAAAAAATAAATACAAGGAAAGAAAAAGAAGCTATGGACTTAGCTTCTTAAAGATTGCCAAGCCTAATGCTTATAAGGTTACTTTAGTAACTGACCCTTTGGCATATTTTAATCCTGATGATAGTGATAATACCGAAGGGGATAAGGAATTAGATAAGTGTGACCGTATGATTGGCTTTGAAATCTTCTTAAATTATACGGATGAGGATATTGCTCGCTTTAGAGATTATTCCATTCAAGGACAAAATATTTATTACACATCCTTTTATAAGGAAAATGAGGATTCTAATGTATTTATTTGTGCAAATTATATTGAGCCATTAGAAAATCATAAGAAAAATTTTGAATTTTTAATGGAAGAATTAGGCTTAGAGGAAATTGTTTTGGAAAAAGAGGAATAAGCTCTTTTTTCCTTTTTAAGTTTATTCTTTTTGTAATATAATAAAAAAATGAAGAGGGTGTTACAATGTGGGTTTTAAAGAAGCCAGAATATGGAGATCAAATTCGAGTAAATCGTGGTGCGTATTACCATCATGGTATTTACCAAGATGATAACTGCATATATCAATTTGGGGTTATCGGTAATACCCAAGAATTAGACCCAAGTAAGGCTAGGGTTTGTACGACGACTTTAGAGGACTTTAGTAAGGGTAGTCCTGTTGAGGTTCGAGAATATACTAAGGAAGAAAAGGAAATAAAAAAATCTCCATTAGATACGATATCCTATGCAAGAGATCATTTGGGTGAGGGTGGTTATGATTTAATCACAAATAACTGCGAGCATTTTTCAAACAGATGTGCCTTCGGCAAATCAGAAAGTAAGCAAGTTGATGATGTTATAAATGCAATTCGTAATATATTTAGAAGATAATAAGGGGGAACAAAGAAATGCGTTTTGGTGTTGATGTTGGTGGTACAACAGTAAAGATTGGAGTTTGTGAGGATTATAAGGTAGTAGACACTTTTGTCGTTAAAACCACAAAGGAAAATCTTTTTAAGGATGTTTGCGAGGGAGTTATAAACTACGCAAAGGAAAAGAATGGTACAATTGATTTTGTAGGCTTTGGTATTCCTGGTGTAGTTATGGATAATAAAATTGTAAATATGCCAAATATTGGTCTTACAAATGTAGATTTAAATGAAATTGGAAAGAAATATTTCCCTAATGCAAAGATTGCATCTACAAATGATGCAAATGCAGCAGCACTAGGTGAGGCATTAGTTGGTGAAAAGTCTTCATCAAGCTATATGGTTACACTAGGTACTGGTGTAGGTGGAGGATATATCATTAACGATAAGGTTATCGCAGGTCCTCATGCCGCAACAGGTGAAATTGGTCATATGTATATTGATTCTAAGCATGAATTTCAGTGTAATTGTGGATTAAAGGGCTGCTTAGAAACTGTCGCATCCGCTACAGGTATCGTAAGACTTGCTAAAACATATTATGAAGAATTTGAAACTAAGCTAGATAAGGAAACTATGTCTGCAAAGGATGTAATGGATGCGGCAAGAAAAAATGATCCATTAGGCCTTAAGGTTTTAGATTTAGTTGCAGAAGCATTAGGTAGAGCACTATCTATTATTGCAGTTACCTGTGATGTTGATGTATTCTACATTGGTGGTGGTGTCAGCGCAGCAGGTGCCATTTTAATTGATGCAATTAAGAAATATTACAATAAATATAGCTTCTATGCACTTAAGAATGTAAGAATTGAACCAGCAAAGCTTGGTAATACTGCAGGTATGATTGGTGCAGCATATTTAGCATAAAAATAGTAGGGATGGATATTCCATCCCTTTAACTTTAGGAGGATTATTTATGATTTATAGCTTTAGAAATGATTATTCATCTATTTGCCATAAGAAGGTAATGGATAAATTAATAGAATCTATGAAAGAACAAAACATTGGCTATGGAGAGGATTATCATAGTGATAATGCTAAAAAATTAATTATAGAAAAATTAGGGCATGATGCAGATATCTATTTTTTAGTTGGTGGAACGCAAGCGAATACTACAGTAATTTCTGCAGTTCTTCGCCCGTATGAGGCAGTAATTGCAGTAGAAAGTGGACATATCAACGTGCATGAGACAGGCGCAGTAGAAGGTCAAGGTCATAAGGTAATAACGATAAAGGGTCAGGATGGTAAGGTTTTAATTCATGAGATGCAGCATATCTTAGATACACATATGAAAACGCATATGGCATTACCTAAAATGGTATATATTAGCCAGTCTACAGAGGTTGGTACTGTCTATAGCTTAGAGGAATTGAAGGAAATCTATGAATTCTGTCAAAAGAATTCCTTATATTTATTCTTAGATGGCGCAAGATTAGCCTCAGGTATGGCAGCATCAGGTATTACATTTTCTGATTTAGGTAAATATACAGATGTATTCTATATTGGTGGTACAAAAAATGGTGGCTATTTAGGTGAGGCTGTCGTATTCAATAATAAGGAAATAGCAAAGAATTTTGATTATGCTCAAAAGCATTATGGAGCCTTAATGGCTAAAGGCTTTGTTGCCTCTATCCCTTTTGAGGTATTAATGCAAGGTAACCTATATTTAGAAATAGGTAAAAAGGAAAATGAATGTGCTTCCTATTTAGCGGAAGGATTAAAGAAGCTAGGCTATAAGTTTTATAGTAATTCTATAACGAATCAAATCTTCCCTATTGTACCTAAAGAGCTATTTTTCGTATTAGAGGAACGATATGGTGTAGAGCTTTGGGAAAAGCTCGAAAGCGAATTTTATGCAATACGATTTGTTACCTCATTCACAACTACACAAGAAAACTGTCAAGAAGTACTTGATTTTTTAAAGAAATATCAATGTAATTGATTTTTATTTGATTTTTTCAAAAAAAACGAAATATTATTAGTCTTTGTTTTGACAACCTATTTTTATAGTGCTATAATGTAGGCAAACTATAAAAGAGGGGTATATATTTATGTCAGTATGTGTTTTAGATGAATACGATAAGAAGATTATTAAATATTTACAGGAAGATTCTTCCATTTCAAATATAGATTTATCAAAGAAGATTGGACTTGCACCATCCTCTTGCTTACTTCGTGTTAAAAATTTAAAGGAGCAAAGAATTTTAAAGCAATTCACAGCTGTAGTTGATGAAAAGATGCTAGGCTATGAAATCACATGCTTTGCAAAGATTTCTATGCATCCATTAAATAGAGAGACCTCCAACCAGTTTATTGAAGAAGCAAGAAAGATCCCTGAAATTGTAGAATGCTATACGATTACAGGAGATAGCGCATTTATGCTTAAGGTTGTTGCAAAGAATTTCCAGTATTATCGTGATTTTATTTTTGACAAGCTTTTATCTGTACCATATGTTTCAAACATTGAAACATCTATTGTAGTAGCTACAGAGAAAAAGACGAATTTTATTCCATTAGATTAATTATGAGCCCACAAGGGCTTTTTGTTTCACTTTTAACAAGGGAGGTATTATTATGTTAAAGGAATGCTTTAAGGTAAACAGAAAAAAGATTTTAGATCAAATGGAGGATAATTCTATTCTTTATGTGTATTCAAGAAGAAAGGAAGAATCCTTGACGAATGAAAGATACAACGTAAATCGTAATTATTTTTATCTTTCTGGTGTATTAGAATTTGATAATGTAGTTATGCTTACTAAAATTAATGGTAAGGAAACAGAGGTTATTTATATCAATCCATATGATGAATTTAAAGCGAAATGGGTTGGTGCACCATTTTCTTTAGAAAAGGTAATGGAATTATCTGGTATTAAGGATGTTCGTTATTTGGAAAACTTAAAAATGAATAGAGATTCCTTATTAAATGTATGTAATACCATTTATTTAGATTTTGAGCCAAATATGCTCAATGATTTACCAACAGAAACAGAAAAGCTTGCCTCTGATATTAAACTAAAAAAGCCTTGGGTTAATATTAAAAACGCAAGGCCATTCTTCCAAAATGCGAGAATGGTAAAGCATGAAGAAGAATTAGAAGAAATGAAAAAAGCTATTCATATTACAAGACTTGGTATTGAAAATATACTAATGAATATGAAGGAGTCTTATGAATATCAGCTAGAAAGCTATTTTGATCAGGCAATTAAATATAATGGAGCTACAGGCTATGCCTTCCCTACCATTGCTGCATCAGGTAAGAATGCAACATGCCTACATTATAGTGATAATGATTCTATAGCTAAGAATGGAGATTTAATTCTATTCGATTTAGGATCAAGTGTTAATATGTATTGTTCGGATATTTCAAGAACCTTTCCTGTAAATGGTAAATTTAGCGAAAGACAAAAGGAAATCTATAATATTGTGCTTGAGGCACAAAGAAAGGTTTTCGAGGCTGCAAAGCCAGGGGTAACTATAAGAGATTTACAGCAGGTTGTCATTAAGCATTACGAGGTAGAGCTAAAAAGAATTGGATTAATTAAGGATCCAAAAGAGGTCTCTAAATATTATTATCATGGAGTATCTCATCATATTGGCCTTGATTGTCACGACCTATCCGATCACTTTGCTCCACTTAAGGCTGGTGATGTAATCTCAAATGAACCAGGCTTATATATTGAAGAAGAGGGTATTGGTATTCGTATTGAGGATGATATGCTCATTACAGAAGATGGCTCTTTTAATCTTTCCGGTGAAATATTAAAAACAGTAGAAGAAATTGAAGAATTTATGGAAAAAAATAAGAGGTAGTATATGAATAAGACAATTTTAAAGAATTATGCAAAGCTAATCGCAAGAGTAGGTGTAAATGTTCAAAAGGGCCAGGATGTAAATATTACTGCAAATGTCAATGATGAATATTTTGTAAAATATGTTGTTGAGGAATGCTATAAGGCTGGCGCTAGAAAGGTTACTATCGATTGGGTTAGTGATATTTCAGATAAGCTTGCTTATAAATATCAGGATGTTGAATCCTTAGCAGAATTTCCAGTGTGGAAGGAAGAAAAATTTAAATATCAGGTAGAAAAGCTTCCTGCAAGAATTTTTATTGATTCTTCAGACCCAGATGCAATGGCAGGGGTAGACCAAGAAAAAATGACTGCGGTAAGAAGAATTATTGGACCAAAGACCTTGCCATACCGTGAGCAAATGGAAAACAAATACCAATGGACGATCGTTGGTATTCCAAGTATCGATTGGGCTAAGAAGATTTTCCCTAAGGAGTCCAAAAATAACGCAATGAAAAAGCTTTGGGATGCAATTCTTACTACGGCAAGAATTTATGGAGATCCAATTAAGAATTGGGAAGAGCACAACAAGAATTTACGTGAAAAATATACAAAGCTTAATGATTTAAAGATTAAGACTTTATATTATAAAGCCTCCAATGGCACAGATTTTAGTGTATCCTTAAAGGATTGCATGATTTGGAATGGTGGAGATGAGACTACACTTAGTGGAGTGGTATTCCAACCAAACATGCCAACAGAGGAATGCTTTACATCTCCTGACAAGAATTCTGCAAATGGTATCGTTTATGCTGCAAAGCCATTATCTGTTATGGGTAAGGTTGTTGATAATTTTGGATTTAGATTTGAGAATGGTAAAATCGTTGAGGTATTCGCTAAGGATCCATCTCATAAGGAATTGCTTGAAAAACTAATCAGCCTAGATGAGGGCGCAAGAATGCTTGGAGAGGTAGCTTTAGTACCATTTGATTCTCCAATCAACCAAACAGGCTTATTGTTCTATAATACATTATATGATGAGAATGCTTGCTGCCATTTAGCTATTGGTAGAGCATTTAACGAATGTATCAAAGATTTTGATAAGATGAGTGAAGAAGAGATTAAGGCAGTAGATTTAAATATCTCCATGATTCATGTTGATTTTATGATTGGTACAAAGGATTTACATATTGAGGCAGATACCTATGATGGAAGACATGTAGTCATCTTTGATGAAGGTACCTGGGCAATTTAATGGAAGCTGTTCAATGTGTTAAAATTTATGGATTTTCCTCTACCTATAATCCTTTTTATAGTGATGAATTCACTATAGAGCGTGATGGGAATGTTTATTATCATGGCATTATAGGTGATCTACACTACAATTGGGAATTCCATACAAAATCCGATGGCTTTTTGCTAACCTTCACAGGACTTGTCATCGAATTATTTAATTCGAATTTTAATCAGGTTATTAAAGATGATAATAAAAATGGCTATAAAATAGAAATCATTACAGAAGAAGACGATCATTATGTCTATACATTCTATGGATTAATGGAAGAAAATGAACAGGAAGCTATAAGAAATGTTCTTACAGAATTTATTCCTATTTTTGAAGAATTACCAGAATATATGGAATCTAAAGAAGAGGAATGCGAAGAAGAGATAGAATATTTGGAATCTTAAGGAATGGAGGAGTGAAAACCACTCCTCTTATAATTTCTTTAAAAAAGTGAAAATTATAGTTGACAAGGAAATAAAATTTGATATAATTGAAATGCACGTTGAAAATGCCGCAGTAGTACAACGGTTAGTACATCTGATTGCCATTCAGATGATGACGGTTCGATTCCGTTCTGTGGCTCCATATGAAAACAACAACTTTGATACGACAAATATCAAAGTTTTTTTCTTTTTAGTCATAAAACGGCATTATTGTGCTAATTTTTACGATGTTTTCCTATTTTGACCATTATTGGTAAATTTCAAAGTGTATCAAAGTTGTTATTATGACTTGGGCTTGACAATAAAATAAAACAAGTGATGGGATTCGCAATGTGTTAGATTTTAATATTGAAATTAAGAAAATGTATTAATTGGTGACAAAATTGGTGACAAAATTGGTGACAAAGATTTAGTTTTTTGATATAATAAAAATGTAGAAAGAGGTGCCGCTATGTTAAAAAGAGAAAATGAAAATGTAGAATTTAAAAAGAGTTCCGGAGAAGCAAATGATGCTATGAAATCTGTTTGTGGTATGCTAAACAAGTTTGGAGAAGGAACGATCTTTTTCGGTGTTAAGAATGATGGCACGGTTATAAAAAACAAAATCACAGATTCTTCTTTAAGAGATATCTCAAGGGCGGTCTACGAATCAATTGAACCAAAAATAAGCCCCTTTATCGACACTATTGTTATAGACGACATTGAAATTATTAGATTATCATTTCAGGGTAATAACCAACCATATTCATCAAAAGGCGTTTATTATAAAAGAGTGGCTGATGAAAATAGGCCAATGTCCCAACTTGAATTATTAGCAATGTTTCAAAATAAGCACTACGAAGATACTTGGGAAAAACAAATTACAAAATATACAGAGGAAGATATTGACGATGAATCTTTAATAGCCTTTTACGATTCTTCAACTAAGGCTAATAGATTAGAAATGAAAAAGTATAATAAAAGCGATCTATTAACTATGCTCGGACTTTTAAATTTAGGACATGTAAATAATGCTGGATATTTCCTTTTTGGTAAAAAAGTAGATGCAGAATTAAAAATGGCTGTATATGCAACAAAAGCTAAAATAAATATTATTGATATGATAGACATCAGAGGCAATATTTATAATTTAGTAAATGAAGCTATAGCATACATCAAGAAGCATATTAACTGGAAAATAGAAGTGGGTTCGAGAAAAAGAGAAGAAATTCCAGAAATTCCAGAAAAAGCAATTAGAGAAATAGTTGTAAATAGCTTTGCTCATGCTAAATATAATGACAATTCAATTCATGAGATTAATATATTCCCTGATGAAATTGAAATATACAATCAAGGAACGTTCCCTGAGCAATATAATCCTAATGATTTTATAGACAATAGAATTCAATCCATAAGAAGAAATCCGTTGATTCTAGATGTTTTATTCAGAAGTAAAGACGTAGAAAAATCTGGAACTGGTTTTGCTAGGATGAGTGAACTTTGCAAGCTTAATAATGTTAAATGGAAATATGAAAAATTAAACAATGGTTTTAAATTTATATTTATCAGAAACAACGTCACCAATACTGTCACTAATATTGTCACCAATACAGAATTAACCGATATTCAAATTCGAATTTTGGAAATAATTACAGTTAACTGCAATATAAAAGTAGATGAAATAGCTTCAGTACTTGATATATCCGCAAGAACAATTCAAAGAGGAATAAAACTTTTGACAGAAAAGGGATACGTTAAAAGAATCGGTACAAAATCTGGTCACTGGGAGATTCTTAAATAATGCAAAATTTTGGATTATCAATGCTATGGTTTTGGAGTGCCTATATCATTGTCACATTAATTGGAATACTTC
>CAMEKD010000056.1 GCA_945920825.1 uncultured Anaeroplasma sp. | reverse complement strand
CTGATATAGTTGTTTGGTTAGAAATGAATGATGGCTATAAATATGGCATCATAATTGAAGATAAAACATATTCTAGCGAGCATAATCAGCTTTTAAAATACCAGTGTATATTTGAACAAGATAAATATTGGAATGAAAATACTAACGAAAGAAAATATATCTTTTACAAAACCGGCTTTATTCAAGACTGGGAAAGGAATACAGTTAAAAATGCTAAATGGGAATTGTTTGATTTAAAAAGAATAAGAGACTTTTGGCAAAGGTATTCCAATGGCTCTAATCTGTTATTAAACTGGTATGCTAATCATATCAATAAATTATATGAGCTTTATTCAAATACAGAATTAGTTACTGAACCTAATTCTAAATTTAATGCTATTGCTTGGTTTGGCTTTTTCAACAATGTATTAAAAGAAAGATATAAAAATGATTTTAAAATATATGTAGAAAATTCAAACTATGGCTATTCATATATTACATTTAGACCATTAATACCAATTGCAAAGGAAGATAATACTCCATATTTGGAAATAACTAGTAGAGATTGTAATGTATATGCTGATGGTAAGATTATAGGCACTAATTTGATAGCTAAATGGTTAGTATATGGAATGGAGTGGAGATTTAAAGAAAAAAGTATTGGATCATATGTGGATAAATTAAGAGACACTATTGATGACATACAAGATTCATTATTTATAAGTGATAGAAAGTTCGATAAAGTAATTGCACACACTAAAAAAGAAGAAATAAATTCAAAGGAAGAATTCCTTTTGAAGCTTGATAAAATACTAAAAGATTACAAAAAAATCTATGAGGCTGCCAATATAGAAAGCATAGATCTCGAATATAAATATAACAAATCATATGAGGATAAAATTGAAATTATTAAAAACATTTCAAATAAGCTTAAAGAGGTAAAAAGCGAAGATTTTAAATATAAAGAAATTGGTTGCTATAATTTATATGGAGTTTATAAATCATATTTTAGTTCCTATATAAATATTGAAGATAATGGATTAACCCTTGAAGCATATATAATGAAAGAGCCAACAGATAGAGAATATGAAGGCTTTCCATATGAAGAGGCGGATATCTTGTACATTGCATTATGGAATAGAGGGAATCGTGATTATGACTTTAGCAAATTTATTACCCCTGATTGTAAAAAGATTATTACAGAAGGAAGAAATGCTTGGGGTAAGCACTATATTATCAAGAGGTATGATTTAAAAGCCCATACCTCTGAATTTATAATTAAGACTGCAGTCCAATTTATTACTGAAGAGGTAAAAAAATATACTCAATCTAAAAATATAACTCTTTAATATAATTCTTTAAGCACCTTTTAAAAGGTGTTTTTTCCTTTTTAAATAGGATATTTTAAGCCCTTATATATATTATAAATAATATATATAAATCATTGAAAAAAACACTAAAAAATGGTATAATTTAAGTACATAGAGACAGTACAAATTTACTATACGAGGAAAAACAATGATTACAGAAGAAGAAAAAATTAGAAGAAGAAAAATCGTTGAAAAGAACTCAAATATTACAGGAGCTGGTTTTGGAGAAGAAATTGATTCATCCATTAATAACATTCCAGAACTTGAAAAATGGATGAATGGGGAAATTGAATTTGATGAATATCAAGAAGCAGTAATGAAATTTATAAAGATTAACTAATTAGGAACTTTACTAAATATATTGTTCTTGATACAATAATCTAATAAGAAGGTTTCAGTCCTTCTTTTCACAAAAGGAGTTGTGTTTATGGATAAAAATAATGAACTATTCATATTCTTATATAAAAAGCTAGAATCTATTTTAGCCTGTACAGTAAAGTCAAGACCCCAGGATTCTCCTATCTGGGTATTTGAAAATGAGCTAAAAAAGAGTGATGATGCAAAGAGAAAGGCTAGGGCAGAAAAGTATTTTATCGTACGTACGATGAGAAATATATTAATGCATGAGAATTTAAGTAATGATGGCCTATTTGTAGTCAACGAGGATACAATAAAATTCCTAGAAGAGGAAATAAAAATATTAGAGGAGCAAAAATGTGCCATTGATGTCTGTGTGCCATTTGCATCCCTAGTATATGCAACAAAGAATTCCTTAGTTACAAATATTGCCTCCCGTATGCTAGAGAAGGGTATTACGAATGTACCTATCCTAGAGGAAAAAAAGGTTGTTGGTATGTTTAATGGTAAAGCCTTTATTCACATTATGAAAAGTAGAAAGGGAGTAACCATTAATGAGGGAACGAAGATGAAGGATATTCATCAATTCCTATACTTAGATATGAATGATGGAATCCGTTATGAATTTGTTGCAAAAGATACTAAGGTAGATATATTACATCAGGCATTTAAAAGAAATAATAAGGGTAAGGTTGAGCTTTTAATCGTCACAGAAACAGGAAATAAATATGAACCTATTTTAGGTGTTATATCCCCTCATGATATATTAGATAAAGCATAATATTTTTCGCAATTCCAGAAATATTGGAATTGCTTTTTTTCTATTAAGGTACGATAAAATATCTTTTTTTAGGGGGGAATATTATGCAAGGAGATAATAATGAAATAAGAAATACCTCTTTTTCAAATGAAGAAATATATAAATCCTTAGAGTTTGAGGATTATAAGGAGAATTTATCTTACGATACAAAGGTAAAGAAAAAATCAATAAGGATAGTCAAATTATTGTATAGATTATCTAGTAGAGGGCTATGAACCAATCCCTTTCACCCAAAGATTTATGAATCAAGATTTAAAATAGATACGATATTAAGTAGCCTAGAATATAGCTTTGAATATAAAAACCCATTTGGAGTGGATCTATATGTGGATTTCGTACTATTACCAAATTCAATTGGTTTTAAATATAATCGTCTATATTTTCTAATTTTATAATTGCTAAGTTTCTATCTATATCCTATTTAGCAATTGTTACACATCTATATTCCTTCTCATAGGAAAACCTAATTTCTATATATTTGATGATTTTATATATTCCTGATTTTTCATAATATACTTTATTGTTTTTCTATAAATAATCCAATTCTGTTAGAAACATCTCCCCAATATGCTTCATCTAAATTGGAATTCAACTCTAAACGGGTAACATATAATGAGCTTATGCCTAAATTATTCTTATCATAATCATCCTTTGAATACCACTTGAATGCTATTCGATATACATATTTTGTAGTAAATACATCGTATGAAATTCTATGAAATTTAATAACTTTATTAGAATCTATATCTTCTTTGGTATATACACCATCACGATCATAAGATTGGTAAGTACCTTCAAAAAAATCTATAAATTCATTTACCTTTTCATCAAATCTTGCATCGCTATTCATTGTATTTTTTGAAAAAAGGCTTTTTATTGCTTCAGGTTCATTATCTGTAGCAGCTGAAATTATTGTTTCAATCTTTTCGTCACATAATTTTTCATAATCATCAAACATTGCACAACTTGTTAGTAAAATAATGAATATGGAAAAGATAAATATTGCAAAACCTATAATACTTTTTTTCATAGACAATCTCCTCTTATAATTTTTATAAATCATTGGCATACTCTCCTACATAAATTACTATTTAATTGTAAAAACGTGGCCAAATACAATTAAAATTATACTATTCAATTTTTCATATTCAAATGTTTTATTAGGAATTGGCAAATTAAATTCGTTTTATATTTTTTGATTTTATAATATTCCTAATTTGCACAGCGTTGGTGAAAAATAAATAAAGTGATATAACGACTGGAAACTTAAGGAAATTAACAAAAATACCTCTAAAGAGGTGTTTTTTTATGATATACTATTTTATATACGAGGTGAATGGATATGAAGGTAAAAAGAAATTTAAAATTTTATATTCTAGCAATTATATCTATTCTTTTTACTCTGTTTATTTTTATAGAAGAGACAATGCCATCTTCCTGGAGTAAGGCTCAAAATGATTGGATGTCAAATATTACCAATAAGGTATTACAATTCTTTAGAGGTAATATTTATTATACGATTGATCATATCGAGCTTATAGATGAATTTAAGCCTTTAGGAGATTTAGCAGGAGAAAATACTATAGGTGTTAATGAAATTTGTGTATTGAAATATAAATATAGGGAACAGAATAAGGAATATGAAAAGGATATTCATTATGAAATATTAAATAAGGATTATACACAAATTCAATATGAATTTAGGGATGATTTCTTATATTTTTATATTCAAAGTGAGATCAAAGGGGATAACACCTTAAGTATTTATAATAAAAAAAATCAATTATTAGATGAATATAGCTATAAAGCTATAGATGATATAAAAGAAATTAATTATGACATTATCCTAAATATGAATGAGGTACAAAGAAATTCCTATATAACCTTTGATTATTCCTTCTATAATCATTATTATGATACCTATATGAATCATGGATTCTTTAAAATGAATAACCATTATGATACCTATACAAGGAAGGATGTATTGAGTATTGGCTCATCGAATTTATTATTTATGGAATATTATATTAAATTATTATATTTAGATAATTTTAAATTTAAAACCTCAAGCCCATATATTGAAGTATTGCCCTACCAGCAATATATAGTTATAGATTCTAAGTGTGAGCCTGGGGATCACTATATAGAAAATGAAAAAGGAAATAAATATTATTTTACAGTATTAGATTCTATATATAATGAAGCCTTAGATAACCCAAATATAACTATCTCGAAATCGAGTACATCTTCATACCTATCTACAAATCATAAATACCTAGAGGAAGATATCATAAAATTTGAAAATATGACTCCTGAAGGCTTTAGGGTAGTATGTACAAATCCCAAGAATTATTATTTCTTTCCAGAATATTATTATGGATCTGATGGAAATATTAAAAGAGCAACGAAAAGCTTCTTTATCTATATGAAGGAGGTAACAAGCTTGGATACCTTCTATATAGAAACAATCGCTAGCCATGATGGAATTAAAATTCAATCGAATGTAGTTGAGCTTAAAGGCTATGAAATGGGAAATGTACCAGAGGTAGATAATGAAATAAAAAAACTATTTAAAACCTATCCTTTAGAAATATTTAAGGATGGTACTCTACTAGAGGATACAATATCCCTAGAAATGAAAAAGGGAGAAATTCAAGTCTTTGATGTAAGAATTAATCATGAGGCATTAGGTATTGAAAGGCCATTATATGCTTTTTCTTCACGCACGAATATCATTAAAGCAACGATAGATCAAGAGGAATCTAAGCTTTATATTGAATGCTTAGATTATGGAGAGGCTACTGTGTCTTTCAATGATTCATATAAAAATAATTATGATATAAAATGCTATACAAAGGATGGCTATGTCATAAAGGATGTAGGTGGCTTATCCTTAAACGAATTTGTCCAAAAGAATTTAGGACATATTGCTTGCTATATCCTATTAGGATTCTTAATATCTCTTACAATATATGCTTATTTTGGCTTTAAGGATTTAAATATGAAATACTATTTCATAGGTATGCTTATCACAATGACCTACGGAATGCTTGCAGAATCCTTACAATATTTCATTCCAGGAAGAATTATGAGTACTCTTGATTTTTTAAGAAATACAATATCTGTATTTTTGGGATTTTCTATAGTATATATCATCTATTTGTTCCGATATTATTTAAAGCCTAAGGAGGCTAAATTGTTTTAGTAAAACTCTTTCATCAATACAAAAATAATTTTTATGCTAAAATGTATGGGTGAGGTAATTTTTATGAGTCTAAAGGAAAAAACGAAAAGGTATCTGAATAAGAAATGTAAAAATTCCATAGAGGGTAAAACCATAGTAATCACAGGGGCAACCAGTGGGATTGGACTTAAGGCGGCTGAGGAATTGCTTTACTTAGGTGCAAATCTAATTCTTGCTGCAAGAAATAAAGAAAAGGCAGAAGAAATTAAACAAAGACTTATAGAAGAATATAAGGATTCTACTATAGATATTTATCCTTTAGACCTTGCAAGCCTTGATTCTATTAAAAAATTTGCTACAAGAATCAAAAGAAATAAGGTAGATGTCTATGGATTTGTGAATAACGCTGGAGTCTTTAGCGGGAAGAATAGAACTATAGATGGCTATCCATTGGTTATGGGTACAAATTATATTGGTACATTCGTTTTAGTTGAAAGATTATTACCTTATTTTATGAGTCTATCTCATGAAGTTAAATTAATAAATACATCAAGTATTTCTTATAAAAGCGGAAAGATGAATTATAATGATTTCTTCTTTGAAAAGAAGAAAAAGAATGCATTCCAAATCTATTCAAGAAGTAAGCTTTGCCTAACAAAATATTCTATCTATCTTGCAAATAAATATATGGATAGTAATATAAAAACTATAATGACTCATCCAGGAATAGCGAAAACAGAATTACTGCTAAATATGTTTAAGCCATGGTATATGAGAATATTTAAGCCCGTGGCAAATATATTTATGACCCCAGAGAAGGCCTCCCTTTCTATTCCATATGCATTAACAGAGGATGTAAGATGTGGATCCTTAATTGGTCCAAATCATCTTTTTGATGGATGGGGTTATCCAAAAATCAATAAGCTTGCGAAAAAGGCTTATTCTGAAATTGAACAATTAATTGTATATACTAAGGGTATAGTAAAGAAGGATATTTAAGGTGTGGATGATCCACACCTTTTTATATATGAAAAAGGGACATAAAATGTCCCAATTACTTTACTAAATATACAATTGCTTCATAAGGAGATAATAGAATTTCCTTAGTATCATATTCCTTATTATAGTTTTTAAGTAATACCTTATCGATTTCAAATGGAATGGTATAAGGTATTTTTTTATCCATCATATTCACTAAAATGATGATGGTTTGATGATTATATTCTCTTTTATATAGGAAGATATCTTTATTATCTATATCTAGGGCAGTAAATGTACCATAGACAAAGGTATCCTTATATAAAGGATTTTTTCTTAGTTTTATCAATTCTTTATAATAATTTAATATAGAATTCGGATCCTTTAATTCGTCTAGCGCATTCACGAATGTATAATTTGGATTTATCTTAAGCCAAGGCTTTGTGCCTAAATTGAATCCAGCATTTATGGAATTCTCCCACTGGAATGGAGTTCTTGCGTTATCTCTTGCTTCCTTATAGCAGGCTTCCATAAAATCCTCATGGGTTATATCCTTTAAGCCAAGTACATAATCCTTATATGCACCATGAACCTCAACATCATTATAATCACTCAAGCTATCCATTCTTATGTTTAACATACCAATCTCTTGTCCTTGGTAAATATATGGAGTACCCTTTTGGAAATAAATCATTGTTGCGATAGCTTTTGCAGATTCTTTCATATAATCTAGGCTTCCAAAGCGATTAATGCATCTACCTAAATCATGATTTTCAACAAATAATGCATTCCATGATTTAGAGTTTAATCCATTTTGATATTTAATCCATGTATCCTTACAATATTTCATATCGATTGGCTTTGGTGTAAATTTACCATGCCTTTGATTATCATTTGTAGAAGAGGTACATTCAAATTGGAATACCATATTGAGTTCGTTTCTTTCTGGCAGTGTAAAGTCTAATGCATCATTTAAATTTCCCCATGCCTCACCTACAGTGATAATATCATAATTTCCATAGCTTGTTCTATAAAGCTCCTGTACTCGCTTGTGAAGCTTAGGACCATATCCATAAATACCGTTATCGATTTCTTTTCCAATCATATGGATAACATCAAATCGAATACCCCTGATACCCTTTTTCATCCAGAAATTAATAGCATTTTCAATTTCTTCCATAATCTTTGGATTATCAAAATTTAAATCGGGCTGTTCCTTTGCAAATTCATGGAAATAATATTGATTTAAGGATTCCACATATTCCCATGCCTCACCACCGAAGCAGGATTTATGCTCAGGGTGTACAGGCTCATCTCTAAATATGAAATAATCATGATATGGGTTATCCTTAGATTTTATAGCCTCCTTAAACCATCTATGCTCGCTTGAGCAATGGTTTGCAACCATATCCATCATAATATAAATCTCTCTTTTTTTAGCCTCAGATATTAACATTTCCATATCCTCCATAGTACCAAATAGAGGATTGATATCACAATAATCGGCTATATCATAGCCATTATCTACCATAGGAGATGTAAAAAAAGGAGTTAACCATAAAATATCTACACCTAAATCATGTAAATAATCTAATTTGGATATGATACCCTTTATATCTCCAATTCCATCATTATTATCATCCTTAAAGCTTTTTGGATAAATCTGATAAACAAACTTATCATGCCACCACTTTTTTTCCATATTTTTATTCTCCTTATACAAATTCATTTTATCATTTTTACATTTAAAGTAAATATTCCTATTTAAAAATTAAATCGATAATATTATAATATGAATAATTTCTAGTTGAGGTGAGATTATGAAACTAAAAATGGCTGTTGTAGGTAAGGATGTATCAAAATCCTTAAGCCCTTTGATGCATACATTTATCCTAAATAAATTAAATGTAGAATGCACATATGATAAGATATCGATTGCTATAGAGGACTTTGATTTAAAATTTAAAGAAATATTAGAAGAATATGATACTCTAAACGTAACCATTCCATACAAGCTAGATTGTATGAAATATTTAAATCATATCTTAGATGATGCGAAAACCTTTGGGGCAGTAAATACCATTTGCTGCAAAGAAAAGGCGGGCTACAACACCGATGGTATGGGCTTTATGCTCATGCTACATAATGGTGGAATTGAGGTAAAGGGCAAAAAAGTTTTAGTCTTAGGTAGTGGTGGAGTTGGAAGAAGCGTAATTAAAAAGCTAATGGAAGAGGATGCAAAGGTTTTTGCATACGATTTAAACCAAGAGGGACTACATTCTCTATATAATGAATTCAAAGGCTTTACTCCACTTACGGAATTAAAGATAGATCACTATGATTGTATTATGAACTGTACTGGGGTTAGAATGCATAAAACCGTAGGGAAATCACCTATTGGAGAGGAATTTTTTAAGGGTGCAGAAGCTGCAGTAGATTTAATCTATGAGCCAAAGGAATCTGAATTCTTGCGTCTAGCAAGAAGGAATGGGCTAAAGACTTTAAATGGAGAGGCTATGCTATTTTATCAGGCATATTATGCGGATTGCTATTTCTTAGGGTTAAAGATGGATTCTAAGCTCGCTAAAGATTTATTTTTTGAATTCCAAAAAATACAGAAATAGGATAGATTTTTGTTTATCTTTTTTATATAATAATGATATGGAGCGTGATAGTATGATTCGTGCTGTTGCTACAGATTTAGATGGTACTCTTTTCTATCCCAAAAGAAGAATTCGCCTTTTAAAAAGTAAAAATAGAAAATTCTTAAAGAATCTTTTAAATAGTGATAAAGAGATTGTCTTAGTTACAGGCAGAAATCGTAGTATTGCAGAAAAGATTGAAAAAAGAATTAAAGCGAAAAGAAAGCTTTCTATGATAGGATGTAGTGGTTCTATTGTTATTCAGGATGGTAATTTGATTAAGGAAAGCGTAGTAGATAAAAAGGAAATTCCTCATTTATTTGAAGAATTTGATAAGAATAAAAATATTGTATCGGTTGTATTAATGGGTAATTTTAAGGGAATACTTATCGATTTAATTCATTTCCCTAAAATATTTACTCCATTTGCACTCTTAGGTCTTAAGATGCAGGGTGCATATTATGAATTTTCAAGATTTGGAAGAAAAAGAATAAATAAAATGCTTGAGGATCCAAATTCTAAGGTATATAAGGTCATGCCATTATTTGGATTTTCTGAAAACAATAAAAAGGGTATGCAAAAGGCAAAGGATTTTGCCGAAAGAATGCGTACAATTTTAGGCGATTATTACGAATTCTTTGAATCTGGTACTGCAGTAGAAATTGTAGCTAAGGGAACAAACAAAGCGGAATCCTTAAGAGAATTATTTGAAAAATGTAATATTAAGGATGATGAGGTCGTTGTTGTTGGTGATTCTGGCAATGATATTCCAATGCTAGATGAATTCCCTCATAGCTTTGCGATGGAATCCGCACCAGATTATGTAAAATCTCATGCGCAAAATAAGATTCGTTATGTATACGAACTAGAGGATTATATTAAGACCACAGAATAATGTGGTCTTTTTTGAAAGGAGGGCCTATGAAAAAGGTTGGCATTATAGGAGCAGGTATCTCTGGCTTATCCTGCGGTATATATCTTTTAAAAAAGGGCTTTGATGTTTCTATATATGAAAAGAATGCGTATGCTGGAGGATTCTTAACCATCTGGAAAAGAAAAAATTCGATTATTGACGGCTGTAT
>CAMEKD010000055.1 GCA_945920825.1 uncultured Anaeroplasma sp. | reverse complement strand
ACACTCCTCTTTTTAAAGGAAGAGAAAAAGGAGATATAGAAAAGCCATTCATAAGCAATCAGAATTATATTCAAATGCATATTTATTTTCATATCTAGCTAAGTATCCTACTATCTGATTATTAAAATAGACATTAAGCTTTTCCATATTTAATCACCTCATCTATATCATTAAATGAAATATTTTTAAATAATGATTTGATCTCGTTTACACAATCTAGTGCGACACAAAGCTTTGTAAGTGAATGAAGTGATATTTCACCACTTCTTTCAAATCTTTTAATCGTTCCATATGACACATTACTCATTAATGCCAATTCCTGTTGACTAATCTTTTTTACTTTTCTTATCTTTTTAAATCTTATAGCAACATCCATTATAATCTCATCTGTAGTTTCAAATATCATATTGTACCTCCGTAGATAATATTTTATCTAAAATATACAATTTTATATATTTTTAGATAATATTTTATCCGTTAATATTTAAACATTTATTTGAACACTTTACAAGAATTCATTTACGTATAACACCAAAAGGCAGCCAATCAGGCTGCCCTTATAAGTTATTTTTATGCAAATCATTTTGCATAAAATTTTAATTTTCATCCTTTTCAATTTCTTTAAATTATAAGGTGGCTACCTACCAAACTACCTCAGTTTGGAAAGAGCCAAAAGAAGAAACCCAAATTGTACATCTACAACATTTTTTACTGTACCCAAATTGAGCATCTTCATTATACCTTTAACACTATATTTACAAATACGACTTATGTTTCAACCTATTCTTCTCAAAATTAAGTCAAGTTTTTGTTCAATAATCGCTTGCTGTTGCATCATTCTTTGAACACTCGATTTTAATGCTTTTATATCTTTATTTGATTCATCAATCGCATTTAAAAAATACGCTATATTTATTGAAGGATTAACATTTAAATCTCTTAATACTTCTTGCAATAATTCTTTTACTTTTTGTTTTTCATGTAAATCTAACATACAATTATTCCTCCATTCTTTTCCGAAAGTATTCAACATCATCCATAATTAATGCCCGAATAACCCTTAAAATATTACTACCTATCCCATCTTCTTTATACTTTTCATTAAGCAGTTTACAGCTTTCAAACATTTTATCAAAAGATGCACTATTGTTAAATAAATAATCATTTTTGATTAGTTCTAATTGCCATTCAGATGCATCATATGATTTCTTGTTTCCTATTTTAGAACAATACTTATGGATCAACTCAGTATTGGATTTCTTATCAGCTTTAATATTCTTTAGATTTGATAAATCTGTATATCCTAATAGCAAAACTAACAATGTATTAGGATTGGTACACAAGCTAATCTTATCTATTTCACTTTCTTCTCCAAGGACTCTATATAAACCTTTTCTAATTCTGCCATACATTCCGTTCTCGTCATTTGGTTTAAAATCGACATCATACACACAATAAATAATATCATAATTATCCGAGGCTAAATCTGCTTGAAAGAATGCCGGTATAGTCCCGCCACCA
This sequence comes from uncultured Anaeroplasma sp., assembly GCA_945920825.1. Taxonomy (GTDB): domain Bacteria; phylum Bacillota_I; class Bacilli_A; order Acholeplasmatales; family Anaeroplasmataceae; genus Anaeroplasma. Next base: position 8,924 of record CAMEKD010000055.1, on the reverse strand, counting down.
TGACAATTTCTATATGTCATTACAATATGAGTACTTTTCATTGCTTTTTCAATAAGTTGAAATAAAGCATATTCTTCATTTCCTTCCAAAACAAAATGAATTTTTAATTTAGCATCATTCATTTAATAATACCTCAGCAATTAAATCAATAAACTCAGGATTAGGAACAGAAACAAATTCGCCTCTATTATAAAGTTTTACAATGTCATTCACTTCTCTTGGCCCACCTTCACTAACGGTAGCTTCCTTTAAACAATACAAATCTGCTTTTTGACTTGTTCTATTGATAAAATAAATTTGATCTTTCCTCATTAACTTATTGCAATCTATCAATAACAAATCGTGTGTAACGAAAAATAACTGCCCTTTGGTATTTAACATATTATTGAAAATGCTAACAATAGACCTTGTTAATCTATAATGCAAACCATTATCTATTTCATCAATAATTAGTGTTTTTCCATCGACAATAGCGTCATATATATATGATGCTATGGATTCTACTTTCTTTGTTCCAGTCGAATCAAAGATAAATGAAGGGACCTTTACATCTCCATAAGTTGTAATTAGTTTTAATGTATCAGACACTTTTGAAAACCTTGATAGGGCTTGTTCATTAATCTCTTTACCCATCTCAGCATTAATATCCTTATCAAATTCAAAATTATGAATGGATATATCTGCATTTTTAACAAATTCCTTTATGAAGTTTACTTTTTTTGTATCATTTTTCTTCATTGTATCAAGCGTATTTTCAAATGGAATATCATACATTTTTATAATCTGAATTGAAGCAGCAAGAGTCTTAAATTCAGTTAGATAATCATTTAATCCTGAAAACTCACTTGATTCAAGTTCAACAGAATATAAAAAGGGTAATCTAGAAGGAATAATGGATAAGAATTTACTTTGATCAACATCAAAGACATTTAGTATTTTTGCACGGGTATCCTTTTCAAATATTACTTTTTGAAAAACATTGCCACTGTCATAGAAGGATAAACTAATCAATTTTTCTCTTTCATACTGTTTTTTTTCATTATTGTAAGTAAATTCATATTTTAGCCATCCCTTTTCATTCAAATTATTAAAAGTTATGGAAATACTTGTTTCAATAGAATCTTTAAAGACTAGATTATTAAATAAAATATTATCTGCGCCAATTAATACTTTTTTTATTAATGACATCAATTTTACAATGTTTGTCTTTCCGGAATTGTTTGAACCATAAAGGCCAACTGCCTTTAGCACATTCTTTCCATCTAGTTCAGTTGAATTGGATAAAAGTTTTTTTGTTCTTGCATCTGCAGTGAAAGAAATACTTGAATTATCAAAAAATCTATAACCATCAAATTCAATATTTAAAATCATATATTATCACTCCTTGAATACATTGTATCACATTATTATGATTTTGTGCATTTTTTTTACATAAAATCATAACTTTATGTGAATGTTTCGCCTGAATAGCGCCACCTATTTTAATTAACAATGATTATTCAATAACGGTTTTAAGTATCCAGAAGTTGTTTAGGGGCTCATAGCCCCTAAACAAAATTCTTCTTTGATTGCTTTTAAAGATCCATCATATTTGTAACTAATTATTTATTTTGTTATAGAATTGCTCTATTTGTATGCAAATATATTGCAATTTGCATACATTTACTTTAAAATATAATAAGAGGTGATTCATATGTCAAATACTGCAACTGTTTATGCTAGAATTGAACCTAAATTAAAGGAAGAGGTTGATTCTATTTTAAATGAATTAGGAGTTACACCTTCGTCTTTAATTCAAATGTTATATAGTCAAATAAAATTAACTAAAAGAATTCCATTCGATATCTCAATTCCTAAAAAATCTATTTTTATCGAAGATTTAACTAAGGAAGAGCTTAATTATGAATTATTAAAGGGAGTAAGTGATATAGAGAATAATAACGTTAAATCTTCTGTTGAGGTAGATAAAATACTAAAGGATAAATTTAATATCTAATGAATTACAAAATCAATTATTCAAATGAGGCAATTAATGATTTAATTCAAATACATGATTATATTGCAAATGAGGCTAATGAACATAAAAATGCGAATGATTTAATCAATGATATTAGAAATGCAATCAGACTGCTTGATACTTTTCCTTTAAGATTCCCTGTTGTATCTTTTTCTCCATGGAAGACTCTTAATATGAGGTACTTCAATATTAAAAATCAAATTATTTTCTATTTAGTTAATGAAAGTAATTTAACAGTGAACATTGTTAGAATTTATAGTTCAAAACGTGACATAAACAAAATACTCAAATAATTGGCAAAATAAAAATGAAGATTTTATTATGATATAAAATTTCTTTTTTTGGTTGTTACCCAACCTACAAACAACCTCAAATTTTAGAGAGCCGAAAGATTCAAAAGACACCAGATTATTCATCTGGTGTCTCTTGGTCTTCTATAGTTGATGTTTCAACTATAGGTTCTTCTATAGATTCTTTTTTCTCTTTTTGAGATTCAAGGATTTCTCCTTTTAGTTTAGCTAATTCTTCTGCCAATATTTGGCGTTTCATTTCTTCTCTTAATAATTCCTTTTTCTTTTCCTTATCATCCTTAAGATCTTCTTTTTTCTTATTGATGAATATGCTTGCGATTTGCATACCAAGCATTAAAGCAAAGATTACAATTAAGATAAAGAATATTAAATTTTGGTTAATACCACCGGAGAATATGGCCATAAACCCTAAGGTGGTTAAATATTTTCCATAAATCATATCTGGTGTAACCTCAATTTCATCAGCTAAATAGTTATTATCACCTTTGGTTTTAATAACTCTTGTCACTTCATTTTTTTCTATTACTCTATGGACGATGTATTTCTCTTCATTCGCATTATAGTAAACTATAATGTCACCCTCAGAAACAGAATCAAAGCTAGCCTGGCTAAACATTATATAATCCCCAGTTTTTATGGTTGGTTCCATAGATGCAGTAGGCACATAGGAAACCGATAATCCAAAGATTCTAGGTGGTCTATGATTTGTGTTCGCATTCACCACTTCAATGGTTATATATAAACAAAGTAGGATACATAGCATGCTAACTACGTATCCTATGATTTTTTTATATAATGGCTCTTTCTTTTCTTCTTGATTCTTTTTAAATCTATCAAAAAGCTTCATAAGACTATATCATGTCGTTTTGAGCCATCAATGCTTCAAGCTCTTCATCGGACATATTATCAAAATCATCTTCATCGTCTATAGGTCCATCATTCTTCTTATCGTGAACGATATCGGCAAAATCATCCTTAGGTTTAGCATCTTCCTTTGGTTTTGGTGCCTCCTTAGGGGCTTCTTCAACTAAAGCCTCAGGTGACACTACAGGTTCTTCAACCTCACTTACCTCTTCCTTTTCAGGAATGGATTCTAAGAAGGCATCGAAATCATCGAGTGCATCTTCACTAGAATCGGAAGAAGCTTCTTCCTCTGGTTCTTCCTCAGGGAATGCTTCATATTCCGCTGGGATATCATTTACGATATCATTTAATTCTTTGTTTTCATTATCCTTAGATAATGTATCCTTATTATCCTCTATGGCTTGATCAAGCTCATCTAGGGAAACCTCTGGCGCTGGTTCATTCGATTCTTCCTTTTCAGGAATAGATTCTAAGAAGGAATCAAAATCATCGAGTGTCTCTTCCTTCTTTGCTCTAGCCTTTGCATTCTTTGTCAATACAGGCTTTCTATCATCTAGATCATCATCACCTGCAACATCGGCTGCATTGAAGTCTGTAAGACCAGAATTTAGGCCTAGAAGGGCGTCTAGCTCTTCATCCGATAATTCATCTAGGTTTTCATCAGAAATTTCTTCTATAGCCTTCTTTGCCTTCTTCTTTTCTTCAGGCTTTGGCTCATCAGGAGCTTTCTTGATAACCTTCTTAACTACCTTCTTCTTAGGCTTTACTTCTACATCATCGCTAGATAGGTCAGATGGAATATCAAGCATTTCGTTTTCAGCCATTAATGCCTCAAGCTCTGCATCAGATAGATCGTCATAATCATCTCTTCTTCTGATTGGCATGGATGCTTCTTCTTTAATTTCAGGTATGATATCCTCTGGGTTATCCCATTTGCCTCTTTCCTTTTCTCTTAATTCCTTTAAGTGAACTCTCTTTTTAACAAGAATAGGATACATTAAAGCCATATCCTGAATCTTAGAGGCATTGGCCTTTTCTTGAAGCTTCTTGCGCTCTTGAAGCTTTCTTTCGACTTCTTGTGCCTTCTCGACTGCAGCCTTCTCTAGAGCCTTACGCTTAGCTTCTTTTCTTCTCTCGCGCTCAAGTGCAGCCTGACGCTGTGCTTCGATACGAGCTTCCTCACGTGCAAGACGCTCTCTATCCTTAGCTTCCTTCTTCTTGATTTTCTCTTCAATTTTAGCGATTAGCTTTTCAATTCGCTTTTCTTCTCTACCCATCTTGGCTAGAGCCATTTGCTTGGTCTGCTTAACGATTTTAGCAACCATCATTTCTCTTCTGGCGTATTCTAGCTGCTTATATAAATCCGCACTATCGAATTCATCATCCGATACGCCGAAGGCTTTAGGGTATAACTGATCTACCATATCAAGCATTTGTCTATATACAACTCTTACAGATTCATTATAGGTAGAGCCTGTTTGTTGTAAGCCTTGCATAGAACCTTCAAAATATTTAACGGTTTGATCTAATAATACCTGGTTCATTGTATAATCTTCAAGCTTGTTATTGTCTGCCTCAAGATTCATTTCAAGCTCCATAGATTGGTTTTCAATAGGCTTTGGAGCCTTAATGGTACCAACCTTACGGGAAGAATAAATACCATCAATTTGACGATTCTTAATAAATGCAGTTAGAGCAAGGGTCATAACATCATTAATATCCTTGTCAAATGCTTGAGAATATTTATAGGATTTTTCTTTTACATCAATATTGGTTGCAATACCATCGACTCTATCTAGGTATAGCCATAAGCCATAGCATAGCTTAAAGTCTGGGTTATGCATGATTGGTGGATGTACATCACGAGCCTTAGCTAAGGCACGCATGAAGTCTGTACCCTTTAAGGCTTGTACCATCTCACGAATGTATAATAATCTGTTATATTGTTCTTTGGTGGTTTCTACGTTTGTAGTTAAGTCGTTTTTGATGGCAACATCAATACCAACCGTAACCGTTTGACCGGACATTAGGAATTCATTTTGAACAGATAATCTTTCTGTTTCAAAGGATTCCAAAGATATCTTCATTACTTCGTAACGTCTCTCTAAGAACATCTCTAGTCTTTTTACTAAAGACTTAATGAAGCGGTTTTCATAGATTGCAAGTTCCTCTTCTGCATAGGTATTTAATACCTTAGAAGGGACTACGTCACCTTCTTTGGTAATTTCCTTTATTAGATGAGTATGAGAGGATAGATGCTTTACGGTATCTGAGTTTGTTTTTCTTGCCTTTTCGACATTAACAACCTCAGTTTCATAACGTAAAGACTTCTTAGGGTCTCTCATAATTTTAGTAATCGCAGGGTATACAGATTCAATCGTATCCAAGAAGGACATATCGAAATTACGGATTTCGGATTGTGTTTTATTAAATACAGTCTTTTGTCCACCCTTTACACGGTTTAAAACGTAGGAGCCATAGGTGTCATTCTCTGTTTCATTATCAATCGCTTGGTAGGCTTTTGTATAATAAGCCTCAAGCTCTTGGTTATCAAAGGTTTTATCTTTTCTTGCCATGAATACACCTTCCTCTCCTTTTTTATAAGTGATTATGCCATCTTCTTTAAGTCAGCAATGAATTCCTTAGAAACTAGGAATTGTTCCTTACCGAATAGGCGGTCAAGCATTAAAATTAATTCATCTAATTCTTTCTTTAAGAAAGTTAAGTTTAACATTTCGAACTTACGTAAAATCTTAAATGTTAACATGTAGTCAAGTCCATCAAATTCACTAAATCCGCAGGCCATATATACTGGTACGAATAATTTAATTTGCTTCATAATACGGTTACCGAATGCAATCTTGAATTTCTCTTGAATGAATTGGTCTAGTGTATTAAATGCTTGAGTTGCAACCTCAGATAGGTTGAAACCATTTTGATATCTCTTGAATAAGTCATCAAGATATTCAAATGTCATATTAACATTATCTGTATAAGGGGCATCAATAAAGTCTGCCTTCTTATTAATAGCAATCGCAACAGCACGGTCGTAAACCTTATCTGTAATGGTGAATGTAGAGTCATCCTTGTTTGCTGTACCAATGAACCAAAGATTTTGTGGAATCAAAATCTTACCATTAATTAAATTCTTAGGGTCAGTTACATCAGAAATTGGAACGATATCGATCTTCCACTCAGATGGATCTGGCATTTCCATTACGGATAGGAATTCAGCGAAATAATACTCGATACGGGCTAAGTTCATCTCGTCTAGTACAATTAGGTTAATTGTATCAGAATAGCTAGATGCATAAACAGCCTTTAAGAAGTCTGTTTCGTTGAAACGCTTTGTAAATTCGTTTAGATAACCTAAAAGCTCAGAACGGTCACGCCAAGATGGCTGAACGGAAATGATAGATGTAGGGTTATTGAAGAATTTACCCATTGCGTAAGGTAAGGATGTCTTACCTGTACCTGAAATACCTTCTAGAATTAATACCTTAGATGTTGCTAAACCTGCAAACCATCTAGCGATAATTTCCTTTTTATAGAATAGCTTTAGCTGAGATGCAGAATAATTAATGAAACGATCACATAAATCAGATAAATCTAACATATCGGATTGGTTCATAACGGTAATTCTTGGATTCTCTGCAGCCTCTTGGTCTACCTTAATTAATTTAGAGAATCTAGATTCATTTTCAGCCTTCTTCTTAGAAGAACCACCATCATAATCTACAGCACCCTGAGTACCAGCACCAATTTGTGAAACTCTCATAGCTAAGATCTTATTCTTTTCATCAATTAATTCAACAACCTTTTGGTTTAATAGGGATACTTCCTCAATAAGGGAATCCTTATCGATTTCTCTTTTATTAAACTTAATATATCTTCTGACTAATTGTACTAAAAGCACAACCAATAAGAATACAAATGCCAGGTCAATGATTAATACTAGAATAAATGCAATATAGTCAAGTGCATTCCATGAACCAATGGCAGCACCTAGCTTTTGGAAATATCCACCAGCACCAGCCCAATCTCCATAGAATACTTCAACAATTATGGCAATATGATTTTGGAACCATTCAACAATGTTGTTCCATAGGTCACCTAAAAATGTGACATAGTATTGTGCAAAACCGTTCATACTTTTTCACTCTCCAATCGTGAATTCTCTAAATTTTATTCTTCTTTATTTTCTACTTCGTTAGATTTTTCATCATCAGTTTCTTCAGCAGGAATTTCTTCTACCTTAGTATCTTCATCCTCAGCAACTTCTTCAGCTTGAGGCTCTACTTGAGGTTTCTCCTCTACAGGTGTAGTCTCTAAAGTCTTAGCCTCAGCTGCCTGTTGAGCTCTAAGCTCTGCAAGTAGCTCTTGACGCATCTTTTCCTTTTCTGCTTCAAGCTCTAGAAGCATTGCTTCTTTATCATCAGCAAGTTCTGCCTTATTCTTTTCATGTCTTAAATCTAAGAAATTCTTAACAACGAATACAATTTCAATTAATAAGATTACAGCAATTGGAATTACAAAATAGAATAACCAATTCTGACGAATATTAGATAATACGGCACCAGCTCCTGGATTAACACCAGTAACAACACCCTTAATATCATTCTTCTGAACAATTTGTGCATAATTATGATTGCTGGTTAACATATCATTTTTTGGAACATCTGTCATTGTAGCATCAAAATAATGAGAATCTGATGAAGATTGCGTTATAATATAATCACCTTGAGTAACAACATATCCAAACTCAGTATTTATGTATACAATTCTATGGGTATTTAATGCATCAATTACGGAATCATAGAAGGTGATGATATCACCAATCTTTAGCGAATTAATATCTCCGTTAAATACATCATCATATACTAAGTCGCCCTTCTTTATTTCACCTATACCATATGTATCCCATTCTGCCGGATGATATCCTCCTTCATTTCTTTCCATTGAGTTTGACTCAACGCTTAACATACCCTTACCAAATAGGTTAGGGAAGTTTTGAGTACCATTACCAGCGTTTATGTTCATTAATGAGAATAGGAACAATACAATGATAATTGCATAAAATACTACATTTCCTGCAATAACTAGTATCTTTTTAACTAATGCTTTTTTATCTTGTGGTTCCTTGTTTTCTTCTACAATTTTGTTTTCTTCCATTAAAGCCACCTCCAAATTCAGTAAGCGTTTTTATACTTATAGTAAAATTATACCACACAATCCATAAAACTCAAACAATTTCTCTTTGATTCAATGGTTATAATTTAACTTTATATAGTATAACTATATAGTTGATTTATGAAGCTGAATTTTAAAAAACAAAAAAAGACAGCCAAGCAACTGGCTGTCTCATTAAGACCCTTTAGCTTTGCGTCACTAGATCGCTCTAGTTTTGCCGTAATTAAATCACATATTTTGTAAAAATATGATAACATAATAATTTCTTATTTACAAGCAATTTCAATAAAAATCACTTAAAACAAAATAAAATAGCTCTTTTCACGCGAAAAATTGAATATTACAGATGATTAAAAACTAAATTTTGAAATCTCCAATTCATAGCCGTATGGATTGGAGATTTATTTTTTTCATAGTGCCTGCTCTAGAGTATGTGCCTATTTTTTTTATTTATATTTAAAATATTCGCTTACGCTCATGCTCAAATGCAACTGGTACACTCATTTACGAGCTTAATGATGCCCTAAATGGTGCATCCAATC
>CAMEKD010000054.1 GCA_945920825.1 uncultured Anaeroplasma sp. | reverse complement strand
TCACTAGACATTTCAAGTGCAGGATCAATTAAGCTCCAAATGGATGCAGCTACCATGACTCCTCCTGCAAAGCCAAGTAATATCTTCTCTATTTTCTCATTCATCTTTCCTCTGATAAAGAATACCAATAATGCTCCTAAGGATGTTCCTACAAATGGAATAATTACTCCTAGTGCTACTATCATATAAGCCACTTCCTTCCTATAGTTAGGATAAACAAACTTTCTAAATTAGTTTATATCAAAGAAAATGATATGTCAAGAAAAAAGTCCACAATTTTTTGTGGACAAAACGTATTACTTATTAAAACCGTTAGGATTCATAGATTGCCATCTCCATAAATCGCGACACATATCGGCTAAAGTCTTTTCAGCCTTCCAGCCTAAAATCTTATAAGCTTTATCTGCATTGGCATAAGATTCGGGTAAATCACCAGCTCTTGCTTCGCCATATTCATATTTAAGCTTTAGATTATTCACCTTCTCAAATGTTGTAACAATTTCTGTTACAGAATATGGTGTACCAGTACCTAAATTGAAGATTTCAACGCCCTTCATGCCAAAAACATAATCGATTGCCTTAACATGACCACGAGCTAAATCTACAACATGAATATAATCTCTTCTACAAGTTCCATCTGGAGTTGGATAATTTCTTCCAAAGATCGTTAAATGATCTCTTCTACCTACAGCAACCTGTGCAACATATGGCATTAAATTATTAGGAATACCCTGTGGATCTTCGCCAATAAGACCAGATTCATGAGCACCAATTGGATTGAAATATCTTAATAGGACAACACCCATCTCAGGATTAGCCTTTGCTGTATCCTCTAGGATTTGCTCCATCATAACCTTTGTCCAGCCATATGGATTTGTGCATGTTCCTCTTTTCATCTCCTCTGTATATGGAACCTTATTATCCTCACCATATACAGTTGCACTAGATGAGAAAATGATATTTTCTACATTAAACTTCTTCATTGTTTCAAGTAATGTTAATGTTGTATCAATATTATTTCTATAATATGCAACTGGCATCTTTACAGATTCACCAACAGCCTTTAAGCCGGCAAAATGGATGACAGCATCAATCTTATTTTCACTAAATATTTTCTCTAAAGCTACTTTATCTGCAACATCTGCCTCATATAGCTTTACCTTTTTTCCTGTAATCTTCTCTACTCTTCTAATGGATTCAGGACAGCTATTACGATAGTTATCAACAACTACAACGTCATATCCTGAATTTAATAATTCAACGGCTGTATGTGAGCCGATATAGCCAGCACCTCCGGCAAGTAAAATTGTTTTCATATTCTTTGTTCACCTCAATTCATATTCTATCACTTTTTCTTCTTTTTTCAATGAATTTACGAAAATATTTCGTCGCTGAAAACACTTTAAAAACAAGAAAAGAACCAGTAAAAATTACTGATTCTTATCTTTACTATTCTGTTCTTAAGGCAACCACAGGGTCCTTCTTTGCAGCACTTGATGCTGGGATTAAGCCTGCAATCATAGTTAATACAATGCTGATAGCAACCATAAGAATTGCTTGATACCATGGTAGGGATGCGATTGTATAAACTCCAACAATAGAGCCTAAAATTACATTGATTAAAAGACTTAATAGATATGTAATGATAATACCCAAAACACCAGCACTGAAGCCAATAATAAGTGTTTCTGCATTGAATAGATGAGATACGTCCTTCTTTCTACCACCTAAAGCACGAATGACACCAATTTCCTTGATTCTTTCTACAACAGAAACATAAGTAATAATACCAATCATTACGGTAGATACAACTAAGGATAATGCGGTAAATGCGATTAATGAATAAGTGATAATTTGAATTAATGTATTCACTAGGGTAATGATAATACCAATCATATCGGTATATTCGATCTTTAAGGAATCGTCTATAGTTAATATGGATAAATCATCAAGCTTATTACCAATAACCTTTAATTCAATCATTTGGGCAATGGTAAGAGGATCTTGACTAAAATCTGCAGATATTGCAGATAAAGAGCCATCCTCATTTAAAATATATAAATCTGAAATATAACCAGACACATCACTATTTCCTAAATTCGTTGCATCAATGTATTTAGATACATCATTACCATGTAAATAGGAAACTATAGTACCATTCTTTTCTTCTTCTGTATAATCTACATAATAATATTTAACGCCTGTATCCTTAGTATCCTTATAATAGAAGTCAATACCTGAATAATCCTCTAATGTAATAATCTTTGTGTCATAATCCACCAAAACATTAGATAAATCTAAATCACCTAAGCTTGCCATATCAATATATAATCCTAAGGTATTTAATGTATATTCATTACCTGCAATAGTATAGGTTGGATTCTTTACGACATTTGCATAGGAATATGGATCTTCCTCTGCATATAAATTCTTTAAATCCGTATCTTCGACTTTAGTTGTTTTCAATGTATATTGCTTATTATTGTTAGAATCTAGGATAGGATTACCTAATGCATCGGTAACAAGTACATATTCATCATAATAGAAGGCATCATCCTCTTCTACATAATAATACCTTTCATAGCCATTTCTTGTGGCCATTACATTACCATCCTTATCTAAGGATAGCTTATAATAGGATTCATTTTGAACCTTCATGACATATTTATTATCTCCCTCAGAATTCTTATAGGAATATAAATAGCCACCAAATCTTGTATTACTATCCTTATCCTTTACAACCTCAAGATCATCATAATAAATATTGGATGTTTCAAACTCATCACCAAATAAAATATAAGATCCTAAGGAATAAGCATTAATAGAATAATTATCTGTAACTTCAACCTGTCCATCTATAAAGAAAGAATCTCCAATCTTATCTGCAAGTTTCTTATAGAAAACTGCATCATCTGTTTCTTTATTTAATACAAGCTTATACTGATTTCCATTAAAATCTAGAGCATACTTATCACTAGATAAATTTACAGAATAGAAGGATTTTGTGGACTTATCATAGTAATAATAGGAAATAATATCATTCCCCTTTTCATCCTTTACTATAGATTCATAATAGCCATCATTATTTTGCTTATACAAGTTTATTGCATTATCCTTATTCCATACATCTAAATAGCTTGTTAGTAAATCCTTTTGTTCAAAGGTAGAGGTATAGAATTCAATAGTCGTTGGGAATTCAGCACCACCTAAAGCTGCCTGGCTATAAGTAGATACCTGCTTAGAGCCTGATTGAGCACCTAAGAACTGAGAAATATAAGACATAATGGATGAACCAGATGCAGTTAAATAATACTTTTCAAGGGATGTAGATGCATTGCCATCAAATCTAAATTTATAGCCTATTTCAACATTATATAGTGTACCATCCTGATCCTTTGCAGATGCGCAAACACTAGAGCCTAAATTTTGTTCTCTCATATACTTTGTTAGTGCCTCAGTATAATATAGGCCACCAGAGGCCATAGCACCATAGGAATGGTCATCCTTTAATCTTAGGACACATTTAACATTTAAATCAATACTACCTGCATCACTAAATGCCTCTCTTCTATAGTTGTCATATTCATTTCCAGCCTCATTATATAAAGTTCCATCCGCATAAGCACTAGCATAGAATTTATCGCCTAAATCATCATCTGCTGTACCGCTCGTATATACAGTATCATTTGGATACCATGTGAATTTCTTACTTGCAAGCTCTTCATAACTTAAGGTATTAGGAACATCCAAAATAGGATTATCTACATATAATTCACTATTTCCAACTCTATAGCAATAATTTAAGAATTGCTCCTGAGAGAAATATCCATATTCCGCAAGCTCTAAATCATTTAATGTATTGGAATTCTTACTTGCAACCGCAATTAAGGAGGTTTTATCACCAAAAACATCCTCTAATGTCATACCATCCTCTAGATATAAAACATCATACATATCTCCAATGTATTTTGCATTAGATGGAGCCTCTGTCATAACAGTAACAGAGGAGATCATTGAAGAATAATCCTTAAATTCTTCAACATTATTTAATACAGATGCATAGGTTGCTTGAATAGCCGCAACACTCATTTTATGTGTTTTACCATCTGCAGTTTTGAAATCCGTATAAAGATTTGGAGCAATTTGATAACCATAATCATAATGAATTAATTCCGCATAATTCTTAGGCATTTCCTCCAAGAAATCCATATATTCCTTAGTAATCTCATTTGTAGAGGTTACACCATTCATGTTATATAATGTACGAACTAAAGAGGAGATGAATAATTTAGAGCGGTCATGCTCTGGATTAACCTCTTCTGTATTCGACATTAACCCACCACCAAGTAAATTTGTATAATCTAGGGTTGAGGAGGATATGGCAACAGGATAGCCTGCAAGCATGTCATTTTGAAGATCCGCAATATAGCCTTGAACGCCATTAGAAAAGGCAAGTACCGTTGAAACACCAACAATACCAATACATCCAGCTAAGGCTACCATAAAGGTTCTTTTGAACTTTGAGCGAAGATTTCTTGCGGAAAGCTTAAATGCTGTCCAAAGACTCATCTTAGCCCTTTCCTTTTTCTTCTTCACCTCAGCCTCATAGCCTAATTCTTCTTCATCCTTTTGTAATTCTAGAAGTTCCTTTTTTTCATCCTCTACGGTAAAAGGATTCGAATCCTCTATAACCTCACCATCCAAAAATTTTACAATTCTTGTGGAATACTTATAGGCTAAATCAGGGTTATGTGTAACCATGATTACTAATCTTTCTTGAGCAATTTCTTTAATTAAATCCATAATTTGGATAGATGTTTCTGTATCAAGTGCTCCCGTTGGCTCATCCGCAAGCAAAATTTCAGGCTCATTGACTAAAGCTCTTGCGATAGCAACTCTTTGACACTGTCCACCAGACATCTGATTCGGATGCTTATAATATTGACCTTGAAGCCCTACACGGTCTAATGCTCTTTTCGCTTTTGCGATTCTTTCTTGCTTTGAAATACCAGCTATAGTTAAGGCAAGCTCAACATTGCCTAATACCGTTTGGTGTGGAATTAAATTATAGCTTTGGAAAATGAAACCAATTCTATGGTTTCTATAAATATCCCAATCATGTCCTTCAAATTCCTTTGTGCTTCTTCCACCGATTACTAAATCACCAGAGGTATATTGATCAAGCCCTCCAATAATATTTAATAAGGTTGTCTTACCACAGCCTGATGGGCCTAATATAGATACAAATTCATTCTTACGGAAGCATAAATTAACGCCCTTTAATGCTTCAACCGTAATATCTGCAACATAATAATTCTTTTTAATGTTTTCTAATCTTAACATGTTTAAACCTCCTCATTGCAGCAAGGCGTAACATCCACTAATACATCCTTGATTTTAAATAGTGTTGTAATAAAACGATCAATTTCATCTGTGCCGATTTCATCAATTAATCGCATAACAATCTTTAAAGAATATTGAACCATTTTTTCTCCAAATTCATTACCCTTATCGGTTAGGCTAATAATATTAACTCTTTCATCCTCCATGGATGTTTTTCGATTTACAAGTCCTCTTTCCTCCATTTTTTTAATCAAGCTTGTAATTCTTGCCTTTGAAACATTCATTTTTTCGGCAAGTTCCTTTTGGGATACCTCTTTTATATGATGATACATATATACTAAGATAAATCCCATACCGGAATCTGCTCCAGTAAATGGCTTTTGAAGACTTGAAAATTTGCATTCACGAAATTGATTAAAATAATCTAATGCTTTCTCTTCCTTTGTCATATTTCAAATCACCTCTAAAATAAAGTTAACCCAGTTAACTAATGCATATATATTATATACACATTCTAGGAATAGTCAACGGGGTTAACTAATTTTTTCACAAAAAAATATGGAACCGTAATGTAAAAACGGTTCCATAACTTTTTTTAAACAATTTATAAGCTTTTAGATATCTAAATCGTCATCATCCGTGAATGCATGCTTAGAGTTCTCATTGATAACTTCTTCAGTATCTGGATCGAATAGATGAATATGATCAAAATCTAACCATAGCTTAAATGGCTGACCTGGAGCAATATCATCTCTACAAGGAACTGCAGCAACTACCTGATCTCCATCTACTGTAGTGTAAACATTCGTTTCACCACCAAGTAATTCAGAGATTTCAGCTGTGATATCTAATCTTGAGAATTGATCCCACTTCGCCATCATTTCCTTATTTTGATTATCATATACATCCTCTGGACGAATACCTAAGATAACCTCACGGTTTTCATATCCTAATTCTCTTGGAATCTCAAGCTTAGATTCAGGAATACGGAATGTAAATTTATTCTTTGTTGTAGTAAATGTTCCATTATCATGAAGCATACCATGAATAAAGTTCATAGGAGGTTGACCAATAAATCCGGCAACGAATACATTTGCAGGCTTTTCATATACTTCTCTTGGAGTACCAACCTGTTGGATTCTACCATCCTTCATAACGACAATCTTTGTACCCATTGTCATAGCCTCAGTTTGGTCATGTGTTACATAAATTGTAGTACAGCCTAATCTCTTGTGAAGCTTAATTAATTCACCACGCATGGTAACACGAAGCTTTGCATCTAGGTTGGATAGTGGTTCATCCATTAAGAATACCTTAGCGTTTCTAACGATTGCTCTACCTAAAGCAACTCTTTGACACTGACCACCAGATAACTGTCTTGGGTAACGGTTTAAGAATGGTACTAGACCTAATGTTTCTGCTGCCTTACCAACCAACTGATCAATTTCTTTTCTTGGCATATGACGTAATTGTAAACCAAATGCCATATTATTATATACGGTCATATGAGGATATAATGCATAAGACTGGAATACCATAGCGATATCTCTATCTCTAGGATTAACGTCATTCATTCTTTCACCATCGATGAGTAAATCACCAGATGTAATATCTTCAAGTCCAGCAATCATACGTAATGTAGTTGATTTGCCACATCCAGAAGGTCCAACAAATACAACAAATTCCTCATCTTCGATGTGTAAATTAAAATCAAATACTGCCTGGACACCATTTGGATAAATCTTGTTAATGTTAATTAAATCTAATGTCGCCATATATAAAATTCCTCCTAAAATATCATTATAATTATATCGTATAATAAAGCGTTTTCCTATGTGCAATTTGCACAAAAAGGCACATAACCATGTTACTATGCCTTTTCTTTATTTATTTTCTAATAAAGAATAAAGAATATAAGCATCATTAAAATTTGTTAAATCAAATTGAGAATTCGCTTTTAGCTTATTCAGCTTATAAATCATCGTGTTTCTGTGAATAAACATAGCCTTAGATGCTTGGCTTACATTTAAATTATTTTTTGCAAATTCTAATATGAATGTCTCATTTATACCAGAACCAGCTAAAATATAATTCAATATTTCCTTCTTATTCTCAATATTCTTAACCCTTAATAAGGCTTCCTTAAAGCTATATACTCCTAAAGGTAATTCGTTTAGTAGCTTTATTGCAATAGGGATTTCCTTATCGAGTCTATCCTCGCTTCTATCCTCTGAAATATATGCATGTATACTTCCTACTAATTCAGTCTCTAAGGCATTTAATACATGAATGATATCTAAATTATTATCATATGTAAAACATATAGCAATGTAGCCATTTTCTTCTTTCGATTTCATATTCTTAAAAAGAGATTTAAACATTTCTAATAAAATTTCAGGATCATCAAAATCATTTTTTACAAGTAATACCTTCACATTTTCACCTGATTTCATAAAATCGTATACTTTATAGTTAGTATTATACCAAAATATAGGTTCTAAGTCTAGAATTTATAAGGCTTTGAAGTTGAAAAAAATCCCTTAATTAAAGGGATAATTTCTACTTTTTTTCTTTTAATTCTTTAATTACTTCTCTAACCTCTAAGCCTAGCATAGATAAATCCAAATCAGAATCACTTTCAATCATAATGCTATTCACATTTTCCACAGCACTATCAATCATAGCTTCATAGTCAAAGCTCTTTTCAAACAACTCTGCCTTTTCCTTTTTTGGTGCTGTAGCTGGGGCCTTTGGCACATATACTGTACAGCAATCCTCAAATGGTTTAATGGATAACTCATAGCAATCTATCTTTCTTGAGATATTCATTATATCCATTTTATCATAGGTACAAAGTGGTCGAAGGATTGGAAAATTTGTAACAGAATTAATCGTGTTCATTGAACCTAGAGTTTGGCTTGCAACCTGACCTACAGATTCTCCATTAATGATCGCAAGACAATTCTTCTTTATTGCAAGCTTTGTTGCGATACGATACATCATTCTTCTCATAATGGTAATATTATAGGATTCTGGTACATGATCTAATAATGCCATATGAATTTCCTTAAATGGAATAAAATGTACACATATTTTATTACCTGGTGCATATCTTGCCATTTTCTTCACTAAATCGACAACCTTCTGTGCAGATTCAATACTTGTAAGTGGGGTTGATTCAAAATGAATACATTCAATTTCAATACCCTGCTTCATAGCTAAATATCCGGCTACAGGGGAATCAATTCCTCCAGAAAGCATTAATAATCCCTTTCCTGCAACGCCAACAGGGAAACCTCCCATGGCACGAAGATTCGTATTAAATAGGTAGCATGCACCCCCACGAATTTCCAAATTTAATTCCACCTCTGGATTATGTACATCAACTACCAAATCACTATCATGAGCAAGTACATAGCCTGAAACATGCTTCGTAATCTCTAAAGAATGCATAGGATAGCTTTTATCTGCACGCTTTGTATTTACCTTAAATGTTGTCTTCTTCTTTACTACCTCTTGCATAAGTTTTAAGGAAGTTTCTTTTATTTCATTTAAATTATCACTACACTTAACAACCAATGAATAGGATGAAATACCGGATACATAATTTAATCTTTCGATCACCTTATTTACATCCTCATCATTTAAATGAATGAAAATACGATCATGCGTATGCTCAACATAAACATTTAATCCCTTCATTTTTTCATCCATTAACTTATATAATGCCTTTAAGAAAACCTTTTGGTTTTTTCCCTTTAATGTAAGATCACCAAATCTTACTAAAATCTGATTGTAAATCATTATATGCCTCCTTAGACTATTTACGGATGGATTATACCATAACTTAGGAAAAACGAAAAGAATTTTATTATTTCATAACGATAGAACATCCTATATAATATTTACGAGGTAAAGAATATGAATCGTGATTATAAAATGATATTAAATACACTTCCATCTTTGTTAGGTGGAATCGATTATGATGTAACATTATTATCCAATACTTCTGCATTATTAAATGATTATATGGATGAAATTAACTGGGTAGGATTCTATCTATTTAAGGATGGAGTGTTAAAGCTTGGCCCCTTCCAAGGCCATGTGGCTTGTATGGTAATTCCTCTAAATAGAGGAGTATGTGGTGCTTGTGCAACAAAAAAAGAAACAGTCATTGTTTCTGATGTACATGAATTCAAGGGACATATTGCATGCGATAGCGCATCAAATTCTGAGATATGTATACCAATATTTGTCAACAATGAATTTTATGGTCTTTTGGATATAGATTCTCCAAACAAAAATAGCTTTAATGAAGTGGATAAGAAAAACCTAGAGGCGGCTATCCATATTCTAGAAGGTTTCTTAGAAAAAATATATTTTTTTGTTTGACAGAGGCACCCTCAAATGATATAATGTGATAGCGTGGGTAAAAGGCAGCAGTCCAAATACCTTAGTAAATATCTTAAAGCCAATATGGTTTCATTAGTAACCTTCGCTGCTTGATGGTGAACATTCTATTTAAGATATCCTAAAGTTATGGGCCATGACGTTACCCTCTAAAATAAAAATATATTTAGGAGGACATTAAAATGTCAAGATTCACAGGTTCAAGCTGGAAGGTTTCTCGTCGTTTAGGTTATTCTATTTCTGAAACAGAAAAGGAATTAATCAAGAGAAAGTATGCTCCTGGCCAGCATGGTGCAAAGCGTGCAAAGGAAAAGGAATACGCTGCACAGTTACATGAAAAGCAGAAGGTTAGATTCACTTATGGTGTTTCTGAGAAGCAGTTCGTTAAGACATTCAACGAAGCTGCAAAGATGGACGGTAAGACTGGTGTTAACTTCTTAAAGTTATTAGAGTGCCGTCTAGATAACTTAGTTTATCGTTTAGGTTTTGCTGCAACAAGACCTCAGGCTCGTCAGCTAGTTAACCATGGTCATATCACTGTAGATGGCAAGAAGGTTGATATTGCTTCTTACAGAGTAAAGCCAGGTCAGGTTATTTCCGTAAAGGAAACTTCCAAGAATTTAGTAGTAATTAAGGCAGCACTTGAAGCTAAGCTTGCTCGTGCTGAGTACTTATCTTACGATGAAGACAAGATGGCTGGTACATTAGTAAGAATTCCTGAAAGAAACGAATTCTTACCTACAATCAA
>CAMEKD010000053.1 GCA_945920825.1 uncultured Anaeroplasma sp. | reverse complement strand
TGCAGCTGCAGTAGCTGGAGATGCTAAGTAAACCTCAGAATCTACATGACCCATACGTCCAACGAAGTTACGGTTTGTTGTAGATACACATCTTTCACCAGCAGCTAAGATACCCATATATCCACCAAGACATGGTCCACATGTAGGTGTTGATACAGCGCATCCTGCTTCAACTAAATCCTGAATAATTCCTTCAGCGATAGCCTCAAGATAAATCTTTTGCGTACCTGGGATAATTATGACACGAACATTTGGATCTACCTTCTTGCCCTTTAAAATTTCATGAGCAATTCTTAAGTCCTCCATACGACCATTCGTACAAGAACCAATAACTACCTGGTCAATTTTTACTTCATTTTTACCAATCTCATCTACGGTCTTTGTATTTTCAGGTAAATGAGGGAATGCTACTGTAGGACGAATCTTTGATAAATCAATATCATAAACTGCATCATAGATGGCATCAGGGTCTGCCTCATATACAACTGGAGTCTTCTTAGAATGCTTCTTGCAATAATCAAGGGTAACCTCATCTACTGCAAAAATACCATTCTTAGCACCAGCTTCAATTGCCATATTTGCCATACATAAACGAGAATCCATACTTAAATTCTTTAATCCCTCACCAGAAAATTCCATAGATTTATATAAAGCACCATCTACACCAATCATACCAATAATGTGCAAGATGACATCCTTACCAGAAACATTCTTCTGTAATTTTCCAGTTAAATTAAATTTTAATGCACCAGGTACCTTAAACCAAGCCTCGCCTGTTGCCATACCACAAGCCATATCTGTAGATCCTACACCTGTAGAGAATGCACCAAGTGCACCATAAGTGCAGGTATGTGAGTCAGCACCGATTACAACATCTCCTGCAACAACTAAGCCCTTCTCAGGAAGTAAGGCATGCTCAATACCCATTTGTCCAACCTCAAAGAAGTTTACAATTCCCATCTTATGAGCAAACTCACGAATATATTTGCACTGCTCTGCAGATTTAATATCCTTATTAGGTACAAAGTGAGCTGGTACGATAGATACTTTTTCCTTATCAAATACATGATCAACTCCAATATTTTTAAATACATTTACTGCTACTGGAGTTGTAATATCATTACCATGTACTAAATCTAGCTTACATGTAATTAATTGTCCGGCAGTAACTTCCTTTAATCCTGCATGAGCTGCAAGGATTTTTTGTGTCATTGTCATTCCCATATTATTTATTATTCTCCTTAAACAACTTATATTCTATGGAATCGATTAAAGCCTTGAAGGAGGCTTCAATGATATCCTTGGATACACCAACAGTGGACCATGTATATGCTCCATCGGTCGATTCAATTAAAACTCTTGTTTTTGCTGCTGTAGCGGATTCCTTACCATCTAATATACGAACCTTATAATCGGATAGGTGTACCATATTTAAGATTGGATAGAATCTACCAATGGCCTTTCTTAATGCCTCATTTAAGGCATCCACTGGACCATCGCCATTTGCAGCAGTAATTTCTTCTATTCCTTCTACTGAAACCTTAATGATTGCAGCGGAGGAATGTAGGTTTGCCTTTGATGGACCTTCACCTATCGTTTTGAAATCTAAAACCTGGAAGAAAGGCTTAAATGCACCAAAGCTTTTATGGACAATTAGCTCGAAGGATGCATCCGCACCCTCAAACTGATATCCTAAATATTCTAAATCCTTGATTTTTTGAATAATCATCGATAATCTTGGATCATTTTTTTCTACATTTGGATAAATCTTTTGAATCTTAGCTAATACGGTTGCCTTACCTGCAACCTCGCTAATTAAGAATTTTCTTTCATTGCCTACAAGTTCTGGAGAAATATGCTCAAAGGATTTTGAGTTCTTAAATACTCCATCTACATGCATTCCAGCCTTATGTGCAAAGGCAGTTTCACCAACAAATGGTAATGTACCAAGTAGCTTAAAATTCGAAATTTCAGCAATGGTTCTTGCCGTATTCGTTAATTCCTTTATGTTACCTTCTGGTAGGCATAAAATATTTTTCTTTAATTCTAGGTTTGCAATAATTGCAGAAAGATTTGCATTACCGCACCTTTCACCATAACCTAAGAATGTACCCTGTACCTGAGTTACGCCATTTAATACAGCAAGTACAGATAAGGATACCGCCATACCAGAATCATTATGAGCATGAATTCCAAGCTCTGTGTGAATATTTTCTTTAACTTCTTTTATTATTTCAACCATTTCATCTGGAAATGTACCACCATTTGTATCACATAAAATAATACATTCAGCACCTGCATCCTCTGCAGCCTTTAAGGTTTTTAGAGCATAATCCTTATTTCCCTTAAAGCCATCAAAGAAATGCTCAGCATCAAAGAAAACATGCTTATTCTTAGATTTTAGATATATAATCGTATCCTTTATCATAGATATATTTTCTTCAAGTGTTGTATTAATAATTTCTGTCACATGGAAATCCCAGGATTTACCAAAAATACAAACATAATCTGTTGAAGCCTCAAGAAGAGCATTTAAATTTGCATCATCGGAAGCTTCAATATTACATCTTCTAGTACTTCCAAAAGCAACAAGCTTCGAATGCTTAAAGGTTAAGTTTTTCGCGACATGGAAAAATTCCATATCCTTTTGATTTGAACCAGGATTCCCTGCTTCAATAAAATCAACACCTAAATCATCAAGCGCCTTAGCAATTTTAATCTTATCACCAACTAAAAAGCTAATACCTTCGGCTTGTGCTCCATCTCTTAAGGTTGAATCGAATATCTTGGCACGCAAGAAATTCACCCCCTTTTATATGTGAAAATTAGGAAGCAGCTAAGCCGCTTCCATAATTTCATAAAACTATGTTCAATTAAAATTAATTATTGATGAACTTGTTCTTTTCGTCGTTCCATGCATAGAACTTACGGATTTCTTCACCAACCTTTTCTGATTGATGAGATGCTGCTTTAGCTCTTAATGCATTGAAATGTACCTGACCGGATGCAGAAGACATATCTAATAAGAAGTCCTTAGCAAATGTACCATCCTGGATATCTGCTAATACCTTCTTCATTGCCTTCTTAGTATCTTCAGTAATAATCTTTGGACCAGTGATATAATCACCATATTCAGCTGTATTTGAAATAGAATATCTCATACCTGCGAAGCCAGACTGATAAATTAAATCGACGATTAGCTTCATTTCATGAATACACTCGAAATATGCATTACGAGGGTCATAACCAGCTTCAACTAGAGTTTCAAAACCAGCCTGCATTAAAGCACATACGCCACCGCAAAGTACTGCCTGCTCACCGAATAGGTCTGTTTCCGTTTCTGTCTTGAATGTTGTTTCCAAAATTGCAGCACGAGCACCACCAATACCAGCACCGTATGCTAAAGCAATCTCTAGTGCCTTACCAGTTTCGTTTCTTTCAACTGCAACTAAGCATGGAGTACCCTTTCCAGCCTGGAACTCAGAACGTACAGTATGACCTGGAGCCTTTGGAGCAATCATAGCTACATCGACACCCTTAGGTGGGTTAATTAAACCGAAATGAATATTGAAACCATGAGCAAACATTAACATCTTACCAGGCTTTAGGTTAGGAGCAATATCCTTTTCATACATAGCCTTTTGCTTCTCATCATTAATTAAAATCATGATAATATCTGCAATCTTTGCAGCCTCAGCTGTAACCATAACCTTGCAGCCCTGTGCTTCTGCCTTAGCCCAGCTCTTGGATCCTTCATATAGACCTACAACAACATTGACACCAGATTCCATAAGGTTTAATGCGTGTGCATGTCCTTGAGAACCATATCCAATAATTGCAACTGTCTTACCATCTAAATAATGTAAGTCACAGTCCTTTTCATAAAAAATTCTAGCTTCTGCCATTTTCAAAATCCCTCTTTCATTTTTAATAATTTTTTAATTCGCTATCTCCACGGGCGATAGCTGAAACTCCGGTTCGGATTACTTCTTTGATGCCGAACTCATCAAGCATAGAAATAATAGCTGATACCTTATTTTGATCACCTGTAATTTCTAGGATAATAGTACTATTGGTAACATCAATGATATGTGCTCTAAATATATTTGCTATTTCCATGATTTGACTTCTTGTACCATTTAATGCATCAATCTTAATTAAGGCAAGCTCTCTTTTTACAGAATGCTCTTCTTCAAATTCAGCTATTTTAATAACATCCATAAGCTTTGCTAGCTGATTTTTGATTTGCATGTACACGTCATCCTCACACTCAACAACAATCGTCATTCTAGAAACATTTGGATCTTCTGATTTTCCAACGGATAAGCTTTCAATATTGTAGCCTCTTCTTGAGAATAATCCAGATACTCTAGATAATACACCCATGTGATTGTTCACTAGTACAGATAATGTGTGTCTAGCCACTATGTCCATCCTTTCCGACACCCTATATATTATAAATATATAAGCGGTCAAATATGAATTATGGTTTAATTATAACATTTTAAAATACTTTGTCAAACCAATTCCATTGTCTTAACGAACTAGATTTTGTTAAAATAGTATTTTTCATAAATTATATTTTTAGAAAACGTTATTTTATGAAATTTAATTTTATAAAATTGATTATAACAAAAATACTATAAATTATATTCGTTTTTTTGAAAACGTTTTATGTTTTTTGTACATGATTTTCATACAATTATGTAGATTACACCACTATTTCCAACACGTTTTTCACTATCTGGTATGAAATGGGAATACTTAAATGTAAAAAACTTAGGTGTATAATCATATAGGTCAGAAGATAAGATATAATCCTTTATCCCATGACCTTTTTTCTCCTCTAGGTAAGCTAAAACCTCATTTTTAATAATATGCGTTCCACCACTTGATCCATACCCTACAATTACCTTAACACAATGATCCGCCTCTCTTTTTCCAAAGGATATTGCAATCTTTAGCTCCTCTATTGCACTTTTTCTATTCTCATTATATTTGTGTATGTCTACGGTATACATATTCCTCCATCCTTAAGGATTAAAATCTCATCCTTTTTATTTTTAATTTTAGCATATACCTTTAGGCTTAAGGAGCCAAAAACTAAATCGATATGATATTTAGATTTATTGATCCTACCCAATTCCTCTATACCATAAGGATAGCTATTACCAAGTGCGATATGACATCCTATATTTTCATCCATGATTGTAGATAAAAAATACCCATCTTCATATGGTGCAAGTGCTACTTCTCCTATATAGGATAAGGATTCATCTAAAGATAGGATTTCATCTAAGTTTTTCGATCGAATTACTTTTCCATTTTCAAGCTCTATTTCCATATCCTTATATATTTTCCCGTGGTAGCATAAAGGCTTTGTAAATACAATTTTCCCCACTCCACTATATTTACTAGGGGCTGTAAATATTTCTCTAGATGGGGCATTTGCCTGATATGTTTTTCCATTATGTTCAATTCTTTTTCCAACAAATTTAAAATTCTTTGTCATTTTAAAGCGACAATCTGTACCCTCATCACTTACAAAATGCAATTCTTCTATATTTAATTCATCTAAGGATTCCTTGTATATATCAAAGGAATCACTATCGTATAAGGCTTCTACCTTATCCCATAATTCATTTAATGAAATACCTAACCTTGATGCCCAATATAGATTTGGCTTCACAATCATAATTCTTGGGGAATGAATTAAGTATTCCTGTAAGAAATTAAGCTCATCTAAATGCTTTAAATAGCCATTAATCTCACTCGTAATAACTACTGGCAAAGGAAAAGGAGATAATATAGTAATACGGATGAATCCTTCAGATATTCTTTCCTTGTAAAAGGAAATCCTATCATCTAGATATTTCCTAAATCCTTTATTTATCTCCTCGCATATAATTCCATTTGTATAAGTAATAAAAACATTTCGGATACCTTTGGCTATAAAAAGCTCCTTTAGGGTTTTAGCAAATTCCATTTCCTCATAGGAAATCACAATTTCAATAGATTTTGTATCCTTAAAATCATAGTATTCCGTTAAAACCCTTTGGGCAAGCTTTAATTCCTTATTCCAAATGGAATCTTCTTTTTGTGTAGTCGACAATCGTATCTACACATCCTTCAATACCGATTCTAGAATTGATACATAAATCATAATTCGAAGCCTTACCCCAATCCATATCGGTATAAAAATTATAATAGCCTTTTCTCTTCTTATCCTTTTTTACAATATAGGATGCAGCCTTTTCAGGCTTAATTCCGTAATACTCAATCGCACGCTTTATTTTATCCTCCATAGGTGCGCAAATAAAAACATTAACAACATTAGGATTCTCTTTTAGTACATAATCCGCACATCTACCTACAATGACACAGGATTTTTCCTCTGTAATCTTTTTGATTGTATCAAATTGTGCTAAAAATACCTTTTGAGATAGGGTCATATCATAGGAATACATACCCAATCCACCACCTAAAAAGCCATCTTGCTTTTCATCATAGCTTTCAAAAATTGATGGAGAAAGCCCAGATTCCTTAGCCGCCTCAATTAAAAGCTCATTATCATAAAAAGGAATTCCAAGCTTTTCAGCAACTAATCTACCAATAAATCTACCACCACTGCCGTATTCACGACCAATCGTAATAACATACTTCATATTGAGTTCACCGTCCTTTGTTACTTTCATTATAATCCATATTTTAAAAACTCTCAAATAATTTTTAGGGCACACAAGAAAAATCCTATACTGTATTTATACAATATAGGATATCTTTAAATGATTTTCCCAAGTAAATGATCCATTTCATGCTCAATGATTTCTGCAGTGAAGCCAGAGAATGTCTTAATTCTCTTTTTAAAATCTAGGGTTAAATATTCAATTTTAATTTTCTTATGACGGATACATTTTCTAAATCCCTCTAAGGATAGGCATCCTTCTTCTATCTCATAAGGATCCATTGCCTTTAAGATTTTAGGCTCTAATATAACCTCCATCTTTTCCTCTTCATTAATGAAAATAATCATATTCTTAGAATAGCCTATCATATTTGCTGCCATACCAACGCAATGACTTCTATGAAATCTTAACGTATCGATTAAATCATCCGCGATGAATAGATCTTCCTTTAATACTTCACTCGATGGTCTTTTTAGAAATTCTATATCCTTAATTATATTTCTTATCATATAGAAAGAAAAAATGTCAAAAATGACATTTTACCCCTTTAATCCGTCAGACTGACGCTGCATATTTTCAACTACAATATCATAAATATCGCCCATTTCCTGACCCTTAGCTAATAATAGCCATGGCTCATTCGTATGGAAATGAACCTTAATGAAGTTTTCAGGATTACCATATTTATCTTCACCCTCAATTGCAGCAATTACAAGTGAGTCTCCTACTAATTTTGTTAAAATGAATTCTCTTAAGGAATCCTCTGCATCATCAATATCACCATCAGCTATATCGATTAAAAGCTGTGTATCAAATTTATATTCTACTAAACTTAAATGTTCCTTTACCATTATCGTTTCCCTCCATAATCTATATACATTATACGCTATAGGTATTGATTTGTAAAGAAAATAAAATGGTAAGTTAGATAAAACAAACCTCATTTTATATGAATACATATTTATTTATTTATTCTATATTATTTTTTATCTTCTCCTAGGCCCTTTAGCTATCCATAGATCACAATTTGAAAATACCAACAAAGGAATCATCCTCATCCATCTTATCTATAATTCTTTATTTACCATATCGAATAAGCGTTCCTTTACAGCTAGGGTTCCACGGTATGGATTATGAATTCATATCATTCATTATATCTATTAATATATAGAAAATTAAAGCTTACGTTCTTGTTTTTATAATAAAGAATGGTATCCTTTAATATCTTATTGGTAGTAGTGAAGAGGTTATTTTTTTAAGTATATCTTCAACTACTTTTTTTTAGATAACATAAAAAGTCCCTCATTAAATGACTATTTCTAGTCATATTATTTGAAGGACTTTCTTCCTTTAAGATAATAGCTTTTCCATTATACCAATCATATCATTTTTAGCTAAAACATAGGCTTCTTTAATCATATTATAGAATGTTTTAGCCTCGCCTGCACCATGACCCTTAATGACAGGTTTTTTAACACCTAAAAGATTGGCACCACCCAAGGTGTTATAATCATATTTGGCCATAAGCTTTTTTACAGTATTCATTAATACTTTGGCTTCTTTATCATCCTTAGCTTCCTTTGATGCCTTGATCATATCCATGAATAAAGCTTTTGCAGTACCCTCGATCGTTTTAATCACTGTATTTCCTGCAAATCCATCACTACAGATGACATCACAAGTGGATTGAAGTACATCCTTACCCTCAACGTTACCTAAGAAATTAAGTCCAGAATTCTTTAATAATTGATGGGCTTCCTTGATTGCATCAGGTCCCTTCTTTTCCTCTGCACCATTCGATAATAAACGTACAGAAGGATTTTCAATTCCCTTAGCCTTCATATAGGCTACACCCATCTTTGCAAATTCTACAATTTGCTCAGGCTTGCAATCGACATTCGCCCCACAATCGCTAATTAAG
The DNA here is from genome assembly GCA_945920825.1 of uncultured Anaeroplasma sp. Taxonomy (GTDB): domain Bacteria; phylum Bacillota_I; class Bacilli_A; order Acholeplasmatales; family Anaeroplasmataceae; genus Anaeroplasma. The sequence continues at coordinate 2,235 of CAMEKD010000053.1, read as the reverse complement.
AATTCACCATTTTGGCCTAGAAGTAGACAGGATAGACATGGTCTGACATCGCCAATTCTGCCTAAGATGAACATAGCTGAAACAAGTACTGCACCTGTAGAGCCACAGGATACAAAGCCTTGGGCAAATGGATCGTTTTTACAAATATTTAAGCCCTTTACTAAGCTTGAATCTGGCTTTTTTCTAAAGGCCTTTGTTGGAATATCATTATTTGTAATTCACTGCAATCTATAATTTCCACCTGGTCCTTATTATAGGATAATGTTTCAAGCACAGGCATAATGATATCCTTTTTTGCACATAGGGTAACCATTAAATCACTATTTTCATTAATGGCATCGATTGCACCAGAAACAAGCTCGTTTGCTGGCTTATCTGCCCCCATAAGATCAACAACAATCTTAATCATAGTAAACCTCTTATTCAATACCAATAATATAAGAATAAATATCCTGATTTCCTTTAAGAGGATATACCTCAATATAGGAATTCAGTGTTTCAGCAAACTCTCGAATAGAATCACATTCCTCAATTTTAACATCCTGTCCACAAAGAATAGTCATAACCTGCTTATCGCTAAAATCACTAATCTTCTTTAAGGATTTTTTAACTGCAGTAACTCTATCCTTATCGGATGCAATTAAATCACCATTGTAAATACAAATATAGTCACCCTTTTTAATTTTAATACCATTAATTTCTGTATCACGGATGGAATAGGTAACCTCAAGTGTAGAAACATTTTTGACCACTTCTATTTCCGTCTTTACAATTTCATCGATATCATCAATTTCATAATTGAGCATAGATACTGCAGAATAGCCTTCTGCAATCGTCTTAGTAGGAATGACATATACCTTGGCCTTATCATAGTTTTCTTGAGCCTGCTTAGCTGCCATAACGATATTTCCATTATTTGGGAAAACCAAAATATATTCCGCATCAATTTTATTAAATGCATTTAAGAAATCCTCTGTTGAGGTATTCATCGTTTGTCCACCTGTGACTACCTCATCTACACCCATTTCCTTAAAGGAACGGACTAACCCCTCACCATTCGCTACCGCAACGGTTGCATACTTCTTATGCTCTAAAGGCTTCTCTTCTACCTCTTGGCTTGAGGCAATGATTTCATTATTTTCCGTATGCTGAACGTTCATATTTTCAATCTTAATGGTGATGAATTCACCATACTTTCTCATCTCAGTTAATACTAAGCCTGGGTCAAAGGTATGAACGTGTACCTTAACTAAATCCTCATCCTTAAAGGAAACGATGGAATTACCTATAGTCTTTAGGTAATCTTGGATAATCTTTAAATCAAAATTAGGAATATCAACCTTAGAATTTTGAAGCTGTAAAATGAATTCTGTACAATAGCCCCATGTAAGCTCACTATCCGCATTAAAGCCTGAATTATCTACAACAGAAATATTCGAATCCTTAGAAGATAAAACCTCTTCACCTAAGGATGCTTTAAGCATTCCTTCAATGATTAAGCAAAAGCCTGCTCCACCAGAATCGATTACTCCTGCTTCCTTTAGTACAGCTAAAAGCTCAGGTGTATGCTCTAAAGATACCTTTGCAGCCTCTAAATATATTTTTAAATATTCAGGTAATGTCATAGAATCGGTTAAAGCTTTATATGCAGCCTCCCCTGCTTCTCTCATTACGGTTAAAATTGTACCCTCTGTAGGAATTTGAACGACACTATAGGATTTTTTAGTTCCTTCTAGCATGGCCTCGGCAAAGCCCTTTACATCTACATTTTCCTTTCCTTCAAATCCAATAGATAAGCCCTTAAAGAATTGTGATGTGATTACACCAGAATTGCCTCGAGCAGATAAAACCATGGAACGGGCAATATTTTTAGAAATTGCTCCAAGATTTGTTTCCTTATTTCCTAATCCTTGCGATGCACCACCTTCAATGGTCATCTTCATATTTGTACCTGTATCTCCATCAGGTACAGGGAATACATTTAATGCATTAATTCTATCTACATCGTTTGCAAGGCTTCTTGCGCCTGCAACAATTAAAGAAACATAGTCCTGTCCATCGACCTTATTCAATATCATGGTGATTACTCCTCACCAGTGATGTCCATCTTCTTGCCGTAGAAGCTTACAGTAATCGTATCAGGTCCACAGGAAGCACCAATGATAGGTCCTAATGTAGAAATGTGTACTTCCTTGCAATTTGTCTTAGCTTTAATTTCCTTAGCTACGTATTCTG
>CAMEKD010000052.1 GCA_945920825.1 uncultured Anaeroplasma sp. | reverse complement strand
GATTGGATGCACCATTTAGGGCATCATTAAGCTCGTAAATGAGTGTACCAGTTGCTCCCCCTGAGGCTTCATACGCATTTTTATCAGTAATAGACATTCGAAGTGCGTTTCCGCCAAACACTGTAAATTCATCGCCTTCATCTTGTGTATCTGATGGGCCATGAAGTGTAACGACTTGTCCGTTTCTTACGATTGTCATATCAGCACCAACTTGACCTTTGATGCTATTTGATGTAAATCTTGTTGGAGATATATGTGTAGCTTCTTGTATTAATGTACCATTATCGAATAATGCATCTGAAGTTTGTTCTTCACCATTAAGATAAATCTCATACATATATCCTTTTGTCATTTCATAGATTGGTTGGTTACCAAGTAAATTCTGTGCATCTTCAGTAATATCTATTACATGATGGAATTGCTTATAATAAGTAAAGTCCTTATTATAATGAGTTAATCCTGTCTTATATGCTTCATTTTCATCATTCGCATTTTCCTTGTAATAATACTGACTAACATCTGGTTCATCAGGTATATTATCTCCATTTGTATCTAATGTATTAACTAAGGTAATACTTAATTCAGATAATGGAACATAATAAGGGTCCGTATAATCATAGTAACGTTTACCTGCTTCTACACTCGTTGCTTGTTTGAATTCTCCTCGATTTCCAACAGTTTTGAAATATACCTGGAATTCTATGAATCTTCCACTTTCTGCAGTTGCTTCTGAATTATATAGGTCTGTAATATCCACACCATTCATTGATGTAAGTGGCATTAGCTCTATTTTCTTCATAGCATCTTTAATTGTTTGAGTACTTGCTGGTTGATCTAGTTCATATGTATAACCGGTTAGGTTTTCGTTTTCATCGAAGACAGGAATTGCAGTCTTAGTATATAATTTACCATCAACTGGGTTAAATCCAAATTCATTCTCTGAATAACTCACTAGCATTGCACCTTGAATTTCTTCAGCAGTCAAATCGTTTTTGTAGTTAACACCATCTACAGAAACCATAAAGCCAAGTCCGCTATTTGCGGTAATGTTTAGGCCCTGTACGGTTGCATTCGAATAGTTCTTCCACCACGCATACGTTGCTGTTGTGAAGGTTAGTGCGGTACATGTTAGTGCACATACGCCCATGATCGTTTTTCTTAAGAGCTTCATAATACCTCCTTTACTTTTTATTTCAGCTATGCTGATTTTGACACGGGGAGTTCATGTCATTTATTTAAATAGCCTTTGGCTATCTAAAGCAAATTTAATTTAGGCTTCTCGAAGGTTAAACTCAAGTCCACACTTTAGCTTTGCACCTTCAACTGTAGTGCCGATTAGGTAATCTGCATCCCAGCCCTCAAGCCAAATGTAGATGGTAATCTTTAGTGTATCTTGAGTAGTGAATGAACCAACTCTTTGGCCATTCCAATTCCCTTCTGCATCTTTAGTACCATAATTCGATTTGGTGTTAAATGCTTCGCCATCTTTTGCTCCTTCGACATGCGTTAGCTCTTTATCACTCGTATCTAATTTATCCTGTACAAGTGTACCATTGCTAAATGGATATCTAGGGAACAATACATTATAATAATTTATCATGATAGATGAATAAGGATCATGCTTTGCATCCGTCTTTCCTTCGATTGCTGCTGAACCTAAGTCATCTTCATCAACGACTTCATAGACAGAGAGTTTATTCGTCTCAGCTTCATTGTAAATTCCCATACGCATTGCGTTTGCTACATTTTGTTTAAGCTTCATTCCTTGCGTATAAGAGGTCTTTTTATATTTGCCCTCTTCATTTAGAGTATAAGTATTAAAACTGTTATATAGCTCAACTTCTGACGTTGGGGCAGATATATACGTTCTTTCACCAAAGGATAATTCAAAATTGGTTGCGGAAGTTTCTGTATTTAATGCCTTAAACCACAAAGGAAATTTAATATAATCCTTATTTGGTATGGCACCCTTAAAGTCTCTACTGTAGGTATCAGTCGTTTTATCATAATCTATAATTTCCTTTGTGAAATTTAGACCATGTTCATCAACTACTGCATTACCTAATTTATGCTTTACGGTAGTACCAATAATTCTATTTTTGTCAAATTCTTCAACTGAGCCTGCGATTAAAACTTTTAATTGCTCAGAAGTAATATCTTGGCTGAAGTTTTCACCATCTAGTGAGATAAGTAAACCTTCCTGACCTTGAACCTCAAAATCAAATTCTTCTACTACTACATTATTGCCAATTAATACATAGGCAAATGTTGTAGCGGTTAAGGATACTGCTAGGGCTAAGGAAGCTATCCCGGATAAAATTAACTTAAGTGTTTTTTGTTTCATACTCTATCCCTCCACCTTTGTGAAATTTAGGAAGAAGCGAATAGAATTTGTATCTACACCTTCTAGATAATCTGCATCAAATCCATCTAACCAAACATAGAATGTAGCAGTTACAATATTATAATGACCTTCTGAATCTCTTGTGAAATTACCTAAGGATTCTAAGCCATCAAAATTCTTAACGGTTTCAACATACTCTGCTTCATAATCTCTTAAATATAAATCTGCACTTTGATGAGTATTATTGAAATAAGTTACCATTGGATTCGTATTCGGATCATGTAATCCCTCTGGTGCATTCAAGTATGCACTAGAGCCTAATCCTTCATTGAGCTCATAAATCTTATTTATATTTCCAGCAACTCCAATTCGCATTGCATTTGCTGGGTTGACTTCAATTTCATCTCCAGATTTATATGTACCAAGCACACCCGTAGATCCAAGAGGTCTTGTATCCTTAGATTCTAATACCTTAAGCTCATTATGAAGTGGAATGGTTGAAGTATCACCCTTAATGTAGGATACACCCATTCCTTCATCATGAGCACTATCCGCAAAAATTAATTTGTAGGAATCCTTTGGATCATTGGATGATGGGATCGCTCTAAAATATAAATCAAATTTTAGATAAGAAGCAGTCGCTTTCTTTTCTGTTAAATTCACTGGCATATAATATGCACCATCAATATATTCTTTTGGATCTTCTACTGCATAATCTACGGTATTATAGCCCCAGAAATTCCAATTGGAATCTGGTGATACAGGAGATAAGCTTGTAGCTCCATAGGAATGAACCTCTTCATCAGTTAATTCAGCATAGGTCTTATCCTCATCATTTACTAGATTATATCTTTGAAGTGCGATTGCCTTAGTTAATTGACTCTTTGTGATGGTATCATAATAATTTATACCATCTACAGAGATTTCAAGTCCTTCTTCTGTGTGAAGTCTGATGGTGAATTCCTCAGTCCACGCATTTGCATTCTTTGCAAACCACGCATAGGTAGTTGAGGTTAGACAAACGGCTGTTGCACAAGCTGCAGCAAGGCCCATGATTAACTTTCTTGCTATATTACTTTTCATACCTCAACCTCCTTTACTTGGAATTAAAGTAATTACATTGATACGGCAATGGTCATATCAAATTTAATCGTACCACTAAATAATTCATTACCAAAATATGTGGAATCAGGATCATCACCCTCAAGCCAGAACATAACGGAATATTTTACATAATCCATACCATCACCATAACCAATATTGATTTGTTGGTTATTAAATACTGTACCTTGGGAATTATTTGCTGAATCAACAAATGGATTCGGTGTTAGGATATATCTTGGATAATCAATACTTGTAATCACAGGCTTTACAGCATCATTTTTATGAAGCTCATCCGAAACTTTCTGTGCTCTTTCAAGTGAATCAGGCTTCTGATAAACCTGTGGATCACTAACATTATATGTTTCATAATAGGTTAATACACGAACGATTTCATCTAAATACCTTGTTACATTCGAATATTTTAATGTAACATTAACACCAACACCACCAGATACTGATGTATTAATTATATAAAATGTATAAATATATAAGGAATTATTATCATGATTTGTTAAACCAGGTGTTGAGCAAAGCTTTCTTAAAGTTTGATAATCCGCCTGTAAGAAGTATTCTGGTGAATAATCATTCATCTCATCCATACCTTCTACAGTTAAGCTTGGCTGGTAACTTTCTTTATTATCTAATTCTGTTGTTACTGCAATAGATTTTGAAATATCACCAGATTGTGCTCGAATTACGAACTGTCCTGCTTGCTGTCCAAGCATCATAGCCATGATAATCAAGGCAGCCGCAACAAATAACAAAATCAATAGTGCCATTTTAAAGAAATTCGATTTCCATAAGGATACAAGTTTTTTTGGCATCTAGGCTACCTCCTTCGTCATTTTAGAAAATAAAAATGCCATTCTGGATTACACTTCCAAAATGACAACTGGCTGACCTATTTTGGTCCCTGTAGCTTTGCGTCGCTAGATTACTCTAGTTTTGCCTTTAACTACTTAAAATTATAGGGCCTTTAGAAAACGTTGTCAACCAATTTTGGTATGAAATCCGTTAATTATGTGAAATTTTGTTAGGCATTTTTTTTAAAGTGTCTATTTGTTCTTCTTAAACTAATAGATCATCATCTGAAGGATCCGAGACCAATAAATCGTCTCCTTCAGTATCATCATAATCGTTATTTGTACGGGATTCTCTAGAAATACGATCTAGGTATTCTTCTGGAGTTTCCTCGTGATCTTCTTCAACTACTACATCATCAGAATGCATTTCCTTGAATAATGCTTCATTATCCTCAAGAGCGGATACATCATCAAGTAATACTTGATATTGACGCTTTTCAATATATTCTTCGAATGCTTCTTCACTTAATGCTTTCGCAAAATAGTAACCCTGACCTAAGAATACATTCTGTTCCTTAACGTACTTAGTGATTTCTGCAGTTTCGATACCCTCAGCAATTAATTCCTTGTTGTTATCCTCTGCATATTTAACTAAAATCTGTAAGAATCTTTCCTTCATGAAGTTGTTTTCAACATCCTTAAGGAAGTTTCTACCAAGCTTAATAACATCGACAGGGGACTTCTGAATATTTTGTACAGATTGTCCATCAAGCTCAAATCCATCGATTGCAATCTTGAAGCCATAGTCACGAAGCTTGTAGATGTTTGTTTTGATTACTGCGATTCTTTCTACCATCATGAAGTCATTAACTTCTAGCATGAACCACTCAGGCTTTGCTTGGTTCTTATTCATGATTTCAATGAATGAGTTTGCAAGGTGTGGGTCAAGTAGCTGCTTCGTAGATAAGTTTAGTGAAAATCTAAGTGGAACCGTAGGGAACTTTTCTGCCATGCTGTTATGCATACGGATCATAGTTTCCATACCCCATTCACCGACCCACTTGATGTCTCCAGATTGCTCTAAAACCTTTAAGAAGGTTGCTGGAGACTGTATACCCTTCGTTGGGTGATTCCAACGCATTAGGGCCTCAGCACCATTCATTAGCTTATTCTTTAAATCAAGAATAGGCTGGAAGTAAAGTGCGAATTCCTTCTTTTGGATCGCTTGCTTAACTTCTTGGAAGTATGCCATATTATCATATTCTTCTTCCTTGATTGTCGCATAGAAGTTTGTATATTTATTACCACCATCACGCTTAGATACATAAGTAGTTAATTCCAAATTGGAATATAATTCTTCGAAGGTTTGACCTGCATTAGGATATGAGGCCATACCAACCGATACAGAAAGTGTAATGGATTCACCAACTAATACCTGGTATGGTGCTTGTGCAGCTGTAACAATCTTAGATGCAATCGATTCAAGTCTTGCAAAGTTATCCTCATCCTTAATAAATACCATAAATTCATCATTTTGATATCTACATACAGATGCATTATAAGGAATAACTCTTAGGATTCTTGTTGCAATTTCTTTAAGCATTAAATCACATGCCTCATGGCCGAATACTTCATTTAAATCGGAAAATCCATCAATATCTACATACATTAATGTCATCGCGCCGAAGCGGTCAACCTTTTTAATGTAATTACGAACAGAATCCTCCATTGCTCTTCTTGTTACTGCATCCTCAACAATAACCTCAGATTCTTCCTTTTCCTTACGTATGTTTCTACGAATTAACCAATATAACAAGAAACCTAGTCCTAAAGTAACGATTAATGAAACGAAAACTAATACAATAGCTCCGCCATCAGAAATTAAAAATCTCATAGTCCATACCTCCTACTTCTTACTCTTGGTATTGTACATCTCTAGTAATTCAACTGCATCATCGTATGGCATTGCCTTACCAATTAACCAACCCTGAATTACTCTACAGCCCATCTTCTTAACCATATCGGATTGCTCCTGTGTTTCTACACCTTCACAAATTAAGTTAAGATCTAGGGCATTACCTAAGGCACAAATCGTCTTAACGATATTTTCGTGTACCTTATTTGTTTCGATATATTTTGTAAATTCCTTATCAATCTTTAAGGTATCTACTGGTAAATCCTTTAAATATAGCATAGAAGAGTAACCTGTACAGAAGTCATCTAAGTGAATATGGAAGCCAGCCTCTCTAAGTAATCTAAGCTTTTCTGTAATGAGCTGCATAGAACCCATTAATAATGTTTCTGTAATTTCTACTGCTATAGAGCCCTTCTTTAGCTCATTCGAATTAAATTCATCAATTAATTGCTGTACAAAACCTACCTGTAGTAGCTGTACTGGAGATACGTTAATAGAAACATGCACTCCATATGGTTCAAGCTTCTTTGCAAGCTTGAAGGATTCTGTAATAACAAACTTACCAATATCTAGCATGTGACCACGCTGCTCAGCAAGCTCAATGAATAGCTGTGGTGATTTATCTCTATATTTTGGATTCATCCAACGAATTAATGCCTCAAAGCCATCAATTCTGTTGTTGAATACATCAAACTGAGGCTGTAGCCACATTTGGAATTCACGACCAATTAAGCCCATTTCGATATCGTGCTCCATTTCATCTGCAGCTAAGATAATACCATCCATTGTAGACTCATAGATAATATAATCCTTACCTGTTAAGGATGACATATTTCTATAAGCTAAGTCTAGCTTAACCCTTATATCATCAAGCTTAATTTCTTGAAAATCTGTAGATTTAACGTTATAAATTACAATTTTACTCTTTAAATAGATATTATTTGCTTTAACCGTAATAGGTCTTTGAAGTAAATCTAAGAATTCATTGATTAATGGCTGTACACTTGCAAATTCATCGTTAGGTACAATAACCATAAACTTAGATTCATCGATATGATATACCTTATGCTCCATAAAGGAATCCTTAATCATATCTAATAATTGAATTAATAATTGATTATATACCGTCTTACCAAAGACTTGGATAATATCTGCATACTTGGTAATATTGATTTCAACGAAGGCTACATTATAGCCTTGGTTGTTCTCTAATATCTTTTCAAATTGGTTTTCAAGTGTGAATCCATTATCACACTTCGTAACAGAATTCTTACCAGACATGATTTCTAGATGCTTACGCATTCTATAATCTGTTGTAATATCTGTACCCATTAGATAATAGCTATTGGAAATGAATAATGGAGATAAATGTAAGAATTTTACATTTTCTTCATCATATAGGTCCATAGGAACCTTACATTCAAATGCTTTGTTTTCCTTTATTGTTTTAATGATTGGTTCATTTGTTTCAACATCAATAAATTCATCAACATTTAAAAGCTTTCTTGTAACACCATACATTTGCTTGAATGTTTTATTTGTAAATATGATCTTACCATTTGGATCAATTCTTAATACCATTGCCTTAGTAGCCTGTACTGCGTGGCGGTCAGCTCTAAGTAGCTGTGAGCACTTTCTTACACCTAAAATCATAATTCCAAGCATTGCAATCGTAACGATTACTCCAGCAACGAAATAGATTACAGCCTGCTGAATTACCCAATCGATACCTAAGAAGTTATCACCAAGTACAATTACTGTACCATAGTAGGAATCTAAATAATCAATATATTTTGCAGAGAACACAACAGACTGACCAACATTTAATACAATATTGATATCCTCATGATTGTTTAGAGTAGTCATTTCAATACCATAATCCGTTGAAATGTTATCTACTAAGAATCTAAATCCTATAGAAGGATCTACTGTAGTATATTCAATTGCACCATCCGTATCAAAGATTACCATTTGACGCTCTGCGTTTGATGCATATTCAAGAACTAAAGATGCAGCAATACGAACAACTAATTTATTATTTAATGCATAGCTAGATGAATCATCCTTAATGTAATAGAAATAAAAATTCTGATCCTTTGCATGAGTCGTCTCATAATTGGCCTCATCGAATGTTGCAGCCTGTGCGAAGATTGGCTTAAATTTACCAGTCTCTGTACCATCCTCTTTTACCATTGGCTCAAAACGGGAGGCAAGTCCAGTTTGGTTTTTGGCAACTGTAAATATAGTTGAACCATCTGTAGAGACAAGCTTGTTCTCTGTATCTCCGTAATATAAATTGTAATAGGAATCAACTTTTTCTTCCATAGTTGTCGATTCTACATAAGCTGCCTCAAGGCCAAGCTGCATCATAGAATTTTCAACCTTACCATTACGGATGGAAAGATAATAACATACTGCTAGGGCAGCATATGCAACAATTAGCACTACGCCAGCCAAGAAATAGTATCTCAAATCTCTAACTCTCATCCTATACCTCCTCACCATTAAAGAGAAATAAAGCGCGTATAAAAACGCTTTCTTACTCTTTATTATAAAATAAAATTTTATATAAGTCAATTTCTTTCAAAAATGTCTAGATAAAAATAAAAAGCAAAGCCTAAACATAATACCAGAAATTATCGTTTGGTAACTGGCTGCCTCACTTGAGGCCCTTTAGCTTTGCGTCACCGGCTTGCACCGGGTTTGCGATGGTCTATGCTGTGACTGGCTGCCTCGCTTGAGGCCCTTTAGCTTTGCGTCACTAGATTACTCTAGTTTTGCCTTTTTTCTTTATGTCATTAGTATATCATTTAAAAAAAACGATTTCAACATATTTTTTCGTAAGAGGCTATTTTTGAATTTTTTTCGTAAGTGTTTTTAGAAAAATAGTAAATTTTATAATGATTTCATTAAAAGGCAAAGGACTGCAAATTGCAGTCCCTAACTTTTGATTTTATTTATTTTCCCAATAACCTGTTTTTCTTGAACCAACTCTTTTAATATATCCTTTAGATACTAAGACATCAATATGTCTATGGATTGTAGGCTCTAACTTATTTATTTTAATAACAAATTCCGGAATAGTAATATATTTATTCTTGAATATTTCATTTATTATTAACTTATCAACGATTTTTATCTTATCATTTATCTTATCATTTTCAATGTCTTTTTGATAAGATATTTTTATCTGAAAAAATTATGCCTCAATATAATTGATTTGTAATAAAAAGAGCCAGACGCATCCAGCTCTTTCAGGTATGATCCGGAGAAACATACCGCAATTCCCACTATTATTATATCACTTATTTTAAAAAATGTTACATTAATTTATACTTTTTACACCAAAAATATGAATTAATGTTTAATATAATTTTGCAGCTGTGATATTTTTCTTCTCAAATTAGTTGTAGTGAACATGTTATATATAGAAACCGGTAATTGATTGCGAACAAATTCTGTTATATCTTTAAAATCACTAACTATTTTTTTCATAACAGTTTTAGTGGTTCCAAGTTGCTTTAACACAAAAATAATCAGTACCAAATAATCGAATATTTCTTTAAATTCAACCTTTATCGAGGTTTCATTGAATAACATAGTCTTTACTGCACCACTAATTTCAGCAGTTTTAAATCTAGTATCAAAAATAATATTATTATGTGCAATTGCATTTCTCAAATCTTTTAGAGCAAAAATAATTCTATGTGGCATTTCTGCTGATGTATCATAAATAGTATTTATTCCGAATTCTTTAGAAAATTTCTTTCTTATTCTAAAATTTGAAGTTTTAACAAAATATCCAAAGTCACCTAAACTAATCATCTCAAACAATCCCCAGATAGGAATACTTTGATCCTTTTGTTGATAATGCACAGCTATACTATTTTGATCATTATAAGCTTTAGATGACGTTCTCAAAAAACTATCTCTTAATTTATTTCTATCATTAACTGCTTTATCATATTTTTTTTGAGCTTCTTGTCTAGCATTACTACTATTAAATCTTTTGCCACTTAATGATAATCTTTTATAATCATCTAGCACAGAATTAAATATCGTCATAAAATTTTCGCTACCCACATCATTTACTACGATATCCAACACTCTATTTTTCAAAGCAGTTTCAATAAACATTATTTGAGGATAAAATAACGCCTTTAATTGTGAATCATAATCATATATAGTTTTCACCTCGTTGAAATCACTATAATTGATTGGATTAGAAGCTTTTTCAACAAATCTATAACCTTTATATCCATGATAGTATCCGATATTTTTTAATATTTGTTTCTGTTTACTACCACTTATATTTAATCCTTTCGAACGCAAATGAACCATCAAAGCATTAATTGTTTTAGGTTTGGCCATAATATCATCTCCCATGTTAATTTGATTATACAATTAAAACAGACATTTATAAATAATTATTTACATGTTATACCCATTTTAAATTGTAAAATTCAAATTGATTTCATTAAAAGGTAAAGGACTGCAAATTGCAGTCCCTAACTTTTGGTTTTATTTATTTTAAGGATGTCAGGTTTTGAAAACGGATATAACATTTCCTTCATTTTTTGGCATCCTTAATTATATTCTTAATGTTAATAAAGCTATCCTAAAGGATATCTTGCCTATCGGCCTTTAAATAGCCTTCGGCATAATTGGCTTCGCCCTTTTGGTGTGGCCTACAATTGCCGAGATACCTGGCAGGGATTATCCGAAATATACATTTAAGAAAACAAACATGTCGGCATAATTATTTAATAAAAATATGAACTAATTATAATCAATAATAAGAGAAATAATTCTTGCTATGTCATTATTCCTAACATAATTATATTTATTTTTATCTTCGATAGATTTTTCAATTAAGCTTTTGCTGTTAGTACTATTATCCGATACTAAAAGTATTGCTACACCTTGTTTATTCATTATATTTAAACAAGAATAAAACGCTGCAGTTTCCATCTCAATTAATT
>CAMEKD010000051.1 GCA_945920825.1 uncultured Anaeroplasma sp. | reverse complement strand
GAGGAATATGGCAATGACTCAAATAATCTAGAATTGTTGGAAAGCTTAGATTTGGCCACTAAAAGCATATATGAAATTAAACATAGAGTTAATGTTTTAAATTCTAGGATAGAAAAAGAAAAGACAAAACAATTTGAATGTGATATGGATTCCTTAAATGTACTTTACAATGATGTTAGTGACGCATTTTCATGCGTTAAAAAAAGCTTTGATGAATTTATTGCTTTTCATAATAGCATGTGTGAGCTGAGGATTACTAGATATATTAAAGAAAAGGAAGCTTTGATTTCAAATTTAAAAGATAAAGAAATTGAACTTGAGAATATCAGAAAAAGGTTCACTAAAGATTTTGTAGACTTTAAAACTAACATTAATAGTAAAAGTGACTCAAATTTTATGCAATATTACAATTCAAAAATCGACTATGAAGAAGCTAAGACGGATTTTTTATCTTATACTGATATTATTAAAAACATAGATGATTTAAATGATGAAATAGCTTCTATTGAAGAAAACCATCAGTTGTGTGATTATAGAGGACTATTAAATGATATATTTAAAAATGTATCATTTGAAATTTTGGGAGAGCAGTATACCTTTAAATATAATGATAATGAAAAATCTATGCCTATTAGTTCTGATAATATAAAGGGAAAAATTGGAGCAGGAAATAAGAAAACTCTTGTTGCAGCGGTTGACTTTGCTTTTGATCAGTTTTTTGTGGAAATGAAAATGCCATTCCCAAGGTTTATTATACACGATAAGATGGAATTGGCCCCAGTTATAGAACTAAGAAAAGTGTTTGAATATTGTCGTAAGCATTCACTTCAATATATCGTGCCTATTATGAGAGATAAAATAGGTGAATTAGATGTTTCACGGGATGAAATTGTTTTAGAGTTATCTAAAACAGATAAGCTGTTTAGATTTTGATTTTGCCATTAATCCATCAAAACTCTTTTAAATATCATGCAATTTAATGTACCCAAATATGTGTAGAATAAAATGATACATTCGTGTTACTCATTCGGATAAAATGTAGAATTCTACAAAAAAGCCGATTTATATATTGCTGTATTCTCTAGTATATGCTAAAATATAATCGGTAAAAATGTAGAATTCTACGAAAGGGGCGATTTCTATGATTGAAAGAGAATTATATTTAAATAAATTAATAGAATCTAAAGAAAATGGCTTTCCAAAGATTATCACAGGTATCAGACGTTGTGGAAAATCTTATCTTTTAGAAGAAATATATAAAAAGTATTTAGTTAAAAATGGTGTAAATCCAAACAATATTTTAATTGTTGATTTAGATGAAGAAGAAAACTTTAATTTATATGACCCAATAAATCTTTCAAATTATATATTAGATAAGTGTAAAGAAAATGAAATGAATTATGTATTTATCGATGAGATTCAAAATGTTGTTTCTATCATTAATCCTGTTTTTACGGAAGGAAAGCATATTCTAGCAAAGAAAAATGACGATAATGTTATAAACTTTGCCAAAATAGTATTAAGCTTATCTAAAAAAAGTAATATAGATATATATGTAACTGGAAGTAATTCAAAAATGCTATCAACAGATGTTCAAACAGAGTTCAGGGATAAAGCGACAATAATTAATGTTAGTCCGCTTTCCTTTGAAGAATATATGAATTATACAGAGCTAGATGAATATAGAGCCATAAATGAATATTTAATATATGGTGGTATGCCATTAGCTGTTCTAAAGAAAACTGAGGTAGAAAAAAAGGAATATTTAAAAGGTTTGTTTGAAACAACATATTTAAAGGATATATTAGAAAGATATAAATTCAAAAAGGCAGAAGCCTTAGATGAATTATGTAGCTTATTATCTACATGTGTTGGTGCCTTAATTAATTCTGAAAAGCTAACTAACACATATAAAAGTAAGACAAAAAATAAAATTGATTCAGAAACTGTAACAGCTTATATTAATGCCTTTAAGGATTCCCATATAATCAGGGAAGCTACAAGATACGATGTAAAAGGTAAAGAAATAATATCTTCTTTAAAAAAATATTATTTTGTAGATAATGGCCTTAGAAATGCAAGATTAAACTTTGCTTTTGTAGATGAAGGACAAATGCTTGAAAATGTTGTATATAATGAGCTTATATATAATGGCTACTCAGTAAATGTTGGCACATATGATAAAATTGAAAAAAATCAAAATAAAAAAAGTGTAAGAAAAACATATGAGATTGATTTTCTAGCCACTAAAGGAACTAAAATGTATTATATTCAAGTGGCATCTGACATAAGCAATGAAGATACTAGAAATAGAGAAATAAAGCCATACATATCTCTTAACGATCAAATACAAAAAATAATAGTAATCAATAAGCCGATAAATGAAATGCGTGACGATAATGGATTTATAATTATAGGTGTTACTGATTTTTTAATGAGATTTATAAAATAACTTATTGGTCTGAGGTGGTAGCATGCAAAAAACAATAATTAAAATTAATAGAATAAAGTGTTTAAAATGTAATGATGTAATTACATCCGAGTCTGTCCATGATTTTAAGTGGTGCTCTTGTCAATCTTGTGCGGTTGATGGCGGTACAGAATATTTAAGACGCTGCGGAAATCGTGAGGATTGGGCGGAATTATCAGAAATAGAAGTTGTTGAAGAATGATAAATACCTGATAATCCAAATAGTAAAAATCAAAAATATATTAAATAATCTACATAAATTGGTGAGTGCCACATAAATATCCTGGCACTCATCTTTTTTATTTCAAAAAAATTTAAAAAAATTAGCACTCTAGTATTGACAGTGCCAAAAATTGTGCTATACTATAGGTGTAATTGGCAGTCGAAGGTATAGAGTGCCAATGTAAGAAAGATAAAATTTGAAAGGAAATGAAGAATTATGAGAAATGAATTACAGTTTTTAATGGAAGAGTTAAATAATATGTTTTATACACGTGGAGGATCTACTAAGGGCTTCCCTGTAGATGTTATCGAGGAAAAGGACGGATATAAGGTATATGCTGAAATCCCAGGAGTAAAGAAAGAGGATATTAAGGTTACCTTTGAGGAAGGTACATTAAGTATTTCTGCAAATGTAGAGGGCAAGAAGGATTTAAAGTATATCATCCGCGAAAGAAATCAGGTTAAGTATGCAAGAAATATCTACTTTGGAGATATTTTAGAGGATACAATTTCTGCAAAGTATGAAGGTGGTGTACTTACTGTAACCATTACAACTAAGGCACCAGAGGAAAAACCTCATAAGGTAATTGAGATTCAATAAAAGGAAAGGAGATGAGAATTATGATGCATGGATATTTAGATAGCAAGAACAATCATGAGTATTACATAGGATTTCCACTTGATTTAACTGAAGATGATACTTCGTATACTGTTGTTGCTGATTTACCAGGTGTTGAGAAGGAAAACATTAAGGTTAGCTTTATAGATGGTATTTTGACAATAACTGCTAAAAAGGATTATCCAAAGGATCAGAATAAATATCTTATTCATGAAAGAAACTTTATGAATATGAAGCGCGAAATCAACTTCGGTGATATAGATGAGGATACAATTTCTGCAAAGCTTAATGATGGTGTATTAACTATTGTTATTGCTAAAGAGCCAAAAAGAATGGAAAAGACTATTGAGATTCAATAGAGGAGGTAATGATTATGATGAATCTAGATAAGAAGAATGAAAATAATTTGAGCTTGTGGGATTCCTTTAGTTCCCTATGGAATGATGCATTTACTAAGGAAATGAAAACAGATATTGAAGAAACTGAAAATGAATATGTATTATCTGTTGAGGTCCCTGGAATGAATAAGGAGAATGTATCTGTTACATTCGCAGATGATACCTTAACGATTCATGTAGCTCGTGAGGACAATAAGGATAGCAAGGATAAATCCTATATTTGTAAGGAAAGAACATCCATTAATATGGAAAGAAGCTATTACTTAGAGAATGCAGATGAAAACCAAATTACCGCAAAAATGGAAAATGGTATTCTTACATTAAATGTAGGTAAGCTTAAAAATATTTCTAACCCTAAAAAAGTTATTAATATAGAATAATATACACTCTCCCTTTTAAGTAGAGGCTTATGGCCTCTACTGTTTTTCTTTTATTTATTAGGAAATTAAAATCCATTCTTTTCATTAAATGAAAATAATGTTACAATATACGGGAATTAAGAAGAGGTATTGATATGACACTATTAGCCAAAAGAAGTATGATTAAGGAAGATAAGAGTAATATTATTACTTTAGGTGCAATCGCAAAGGAAGAAAAAAAGAAGGATCCTAGTGTTACAAACGCAACGATTGGAATGCTTTATGGAGAGGATTCAAAGCTATTTGCCTTTGAAAGTGTAGATAAGGCTTTAGACAATTTATCTACAGATGAAAAATATGCTTATGCAGCAACTCCAGGTTCTCCTTTATTTCATGAAGCTGTAAAGAAATGGATTTTCCGTGAATATTATGATTCTATGAAGGATAATTCTAAGGTTATGGCAACTCCCGGTGGTACAGGCGCTTTATCGAATACCTTTGCCAATTATTTAAATGAAGAGGATTATGCATTGCTACCAAATTATATGTGGGGAAATTATAAGCAATGCTTATATGAAAATCATCAAAGCTTTAAAACCTATAATTTATTTAATGATCAGGGTGGATTTGATGTAGAGGATTTAAAAATAAAAATGCTTGAGGCGAAAAAGAATCAAGGAAGAATCCTATTTGTAGTTAATGACCCATGTCATAATCCAACAGGATATACAATGAAATCCTTTGAATGGGATATGGTTATTGATTTGATGAATGAAATGTCAGAAGATGGTACTCCTGTAATTCTATTACACGATATGGCCTATATTGATTATGCTAAGGAAGGCTTTAGCTATACGAGATCAAATATAGCGAAATATGAAAAATTAAATGATTCTTGCTTAGTCGTTATGGCATTTAGTGGTTCAAAGACCTTAGCCCTATATGGCGTAAGAATTGGAGCTCAGGTAGCTTATTCAAAGAATAAGGCTGCACTTGAGGAATTTGCTAAAGCAAATAAATTCTCTAGTAGATCCAAATGGAGTAACCCATCCAATTTAGGTCAAAATATTATTGTGAAATGCTTCACAGATGAAGCATATAAAAAGTCCTTTGAAGATGAGCTTAAGGAAGCATCGAATACTCTAGTCAAAAGAGCAGAGGCCTTCTTAAATGAATCGAATAAGGTTGGCTTAGAGACATTACCATTTGAATGTGGATTCTTTATTACAATCCCATGTCTAAATCCAGATTTCGTATATGAACGCTTAGTAAAAAAGAAGGTTCATGTCATTCCAATGGGAAATGTTATAAGAGTTACAATTTCTGCAATAACTATGGAAGAATGTATAAAGCTTCCTAAGCTTATTAAAGAAGCAATAGATGAAAAATAAAAAGGATCTAAAAAGATCCCTTTTTGTCTAGATGGAGGTATTATGAATTATTTTGAATATTTCTATAAATTGAATCAAAAAATCATAAATAGTCCAAATATAAAGCTTGGAAATACTTGTGATGAATTCAATATACATTTAATTGCATCCGATTTTATTATGGGTTCTAAAACCCTTTTTGTCGTTTTACCGACGTTAACGCTCGCTCAAAAGTATTATGATTCCTTAGCATCTATTTTACCTGAGGAGGATGTGTTATTTTTCCCTGCAGATGAATTGGTTTCTGCAGAAATGATTTCTGCGACTGGCGATTTCCTATTCGAAAGAATTCAAACCCTTTATACTCTACTTAAGGAAGATAAAAAATTAGTAATTGCGAATGTACATGGTGCAATAAAATATGAAATGAACAAGGATAAATGGCTCAAGAGCTGTTTTGAGCTTCATACGGGTGATACCTTTGATATGAAGGAGTTATGTTCTCTTTTCGTGAGCTTAGGATATGAGATGGTATTCACTACAAATAAAACAGGTGAATTTTCTAAAAGGGGTTCGATTATCGATGTATTCCCTTTAGGAATGGAAGAACCTATAAGACTTGATTTCTTTGGTGATGAGATCGAATCGATAAAGGTATATGATGTAGATAGCCAAAGATCTGTAAGAAAGATAGATTCATGCACGATACTTCCTGTATCGGAGTTTATTTATAATGAAGAGGAATTTATACTTGCTAAATCGAAGATTTCAAGCTTTTTAGCGGGCTTTAATTTATCAGAGCTTGAGGATGAAATGTATAAAAAGGATTTAGAGAATTTATCCTTACATAAATCCCTAAATACTCTATCTAGATATCTTAGGTTCTTTTTAAATGATGGGTATACACTATTTGATTTTAAAGAGAACAAAAAGATTTATTTTATAGATCCTGTAAAGGCTAATGAAGCTTATTCTAATTTATTGTTTGATTTAGAGGATTCCTGTGGAAGGCTTGGAGGGTATTCCTTGTCCCATATGGATATGTTTAAGCCCATAAAAGAAATATTGGATAAAGGTAATGTATTTATTGAAGGATTGAGAAGTATAGGGGAATGTGATTATATAGTTAACGCAAAGCCTATAGAACCATATAAGGGTAACCCTAAATTAATCCTACAGGACTTATTAGATTATAGAGTTAGAAAGAAGCTTATTATTAGCTGTAATGATAAGGAAAGATTAGAAAAGCTAAATAATCTTTTAGAGGAGCATGGCCTTGTATTAGTAGATATAGATACTATAGATAAATTAAGCGTAGGACAAATTCATTATACAAAATTACCTATACCATCCTTTGACATGGTATCTGGTGAGCTTATGGTCATAAGCGAGGCAACCATATTTGATACCTTCTATAGACCAAAAAAGGTTAAATATAAATCCATCTATAAAAATGCCACAAAGATCAGTCATTACGATGAATTATCTATTGGAGATTATGTGGTTCATTATGAT
Organism: uncultured Anaeroplasma sp.; assembly: GCA_945920825.1. Lineage (GTDB taxonomy): Bacteria > Bacillota_I > Bacilli_A > Acholeplasmatales > Anaeroplasmataceae > Anaeroplasma. The sequence goes on along the minus strand of CAMEKD010000051.1, from coordinate 4,266 downwards.
TATGGTATTGGTAAATATATGGGAATAAAAACCGTTACACAAAAGGGTATTTCTAGAGATTTTATCTATATTATGTATGCGAATAATAGTGCTCTTATGCTACCCTTAGAAAAAATATCTACTATGATGAAATATGCAAGTAAGGATACGGAAGGGATTGTCATTCATGAGCTTGGCAGTACAGCCTGGGCAAGACAAAAGGCTAGGGTTAGAAAAAGAGTACACGATATTTCAGATGAGCTTATTAGCCTATATGCACAGCGTCAGGCAGCACAAGGCTTTAGCTTCCCTAAGGATTCTCCTCTTCAGGCAGAATTTGAGAATGATTTTGAATATGATTTAACCATAGATCAAAAAAGAGCTATTGAAGATATTAAAAGAGATATGGAATCTCTTCGTCCGATGGATAGGCTTGTTTGTGGTGATGTAGGATATGGCAAGACAGAAGTAGCACTTCGTGCCGCATTCAAAGCTATAATGGGTGGGAAGCAGGTTGCTGTATTAGCCCCAACGACTATTTTAGCGCGTCAGCACTATTACACATTTAAAAATAGAATGGAAAAATATGGTGCTAAAGTAGAATTATTAAACAGGTTTATTCCAATGAAAAAACAGCGTGAGATCATCGAAGGTATTGCCTTAGGTAGTGTTGATGTTGTCATTGGTACCCATAGATTATTATCGAAAGAGATAGAATATTTCGATTTAGGCTTATTAATTGTAGATGAGGAGCAAAGATTTGGTGTTACTCATAAGGAAAAGATAAAGGCATTAAAGGTCAATGTGGATTGTATTACTTTAACGGCAACGCCAATCCCTAGAACATTACAAATGTCTGTTATGGGTATAAAGGATTTATCTATGATTGAAACCCCACCAAAGAACAGGTATCCTATTCAAACCTATGTACTTGAAAGAAATGATAGAATTATAAGAGATTCTATTGAGCGTGAGCTTGCAAGAGGTGGACAGGTATTCTATTTATATAACCGAGTCGATACCATTTTAGATATGCAAGAGCATTTGCATGAGTTAGTTCCGGAGGCAAGAATTTGTGTTGGACATGGTAGATTATCTAGAGAAGAGCTTGAGGATGTCGTTACAGATTTCATCGATAAAAAATATGATGTCCTACTTTGTACAACCATCATTGAAACAGGTATTGATATGCCAGACACCAATACATTAATCATTCACGATGCGGATAGGCTTGGACTTTCTCAAATGTATCAAATTCGAGGTAGAGTAGGTAGATCTTCTAAAATCGCTTATGCCTATTTAATGTATGAGCCAAGAAAGATCCTAACTCCTGAGGCAGAAAAAAGATTAGAAACCATTAAGGAATTTAATGAGCTTGGCTCAGGCTTTAAGATTGCCATGAGAGATTTATCGATAAGAGGCTCTGGCGATTTACTTGGTGAGGAGCAATCCGGATTCGTTGAATCCGTTGGTATAGATCTTTATTTAAAAATATTAGAAGAGGAAATTGAAAAGAAAAAGCATCCAGAAAAGATTTCCTTTGATGAAGAAAAGAAAAAGGAAGACATTTCTATGATTACGCCTCTTGTATCTAGAACTATTCAATCGAATTATATTGATAATGATGATACAAAAATTGAGATTCATAAGAAGATTGATGCAATAAATTCTATTGCAGGATTACACCAGCTTGAAGCAGAGCTTTTAGACCGTTTTGGTGAAATTAGTGAAGAATTATATCTATATATGTATGAAAAATTGCTTAAATCCTATTGTAAGCAGCTTCATATTTATCGAATGGATACATCAAAGCCAACCTTAATCACATATTATATGGAGGCAGATCAAAGCAAAAAGAAGGATGGCAATTTAATGTTCCAGGAGGCCTATAAGGCTAAGGTTATAAAGCTTGGCTATACCAATGGAGAAATTACGATTACACAAACCATTACCCCTAAGAATAAGCTTTTAAGCTTTAAACAGGCTTGTGATTATTTTTCAAAGATTTTATAGGAATTCAAATAGACATTTTTTTCTTAAAAATGTATAATATTATAAAAGGTTAAGTTTTTATTTTGGAGGTGGCACTATGGCACTATTTAAATCAGTTCCAGCAATATCTACACAAAAGGATACATCAAAGCCCATCGGCAAAAAGCCAGAAGCAAAGGTAACAGATGCGGACTTTGAAATTAAAAAGCCAATGAGTTCTCTTGAAGAGGATGAAATTCTAAAATCTAAAATTAAAGAGCTTGGTGAGGATGCTCCTGAGGAAGTGTATTTTGAGGATGAGGAGGATACTCCAAAAATAGAAGAAAAGAAGGAAGCCCCTAAAAAAGAAGTAAAGGAAGAGCTAAAGGAAGAGGCTAAGCCTACAGCAAAGGAAGCTCCAAAGAAAGAGGCTAAGCCTACAGCAAAGGAAGCTCCAAAGCAAGAGGCAAAGCCTATAACAAAGAAAGAAGCCAAGCCTGAAGAAAAGGATGTTCCAAAGGAAGAAACTATGCCTATAGTAAAGGAAGAACCAAAGGAAGAGCCAAAGGCAGAAGAAACAAGACCTTTAACTCCTGAGGAAAAGAAGGCAAGACAGCTTGAGAATTTGAGAAAGGCGCGTCTTGTAAGAGAAGCCGCTAAAGCAAAGGAGAATGAAAATATGGCAGAAGCTAAAACAGAAAAGCCAAGAAAGCTTGTAACTGAAACAAAAAAACCAGTGGACATGTCTAAAATGGTTATGACAGCTAAACCTAAAAAGGATACAGGCGGTAAGACGGTTTATCATGTATCTAAGCGTGGCGAAACAAGAGAGGACCGCGTTTGGAAGGTCTTTATTCAAGAATCAAACAAGGTAATTAAATTATTTGATTACCAAGAGGAAGCCTTAGAATATGCTAAGCAATTGGCTAAGAACAAAAAAGATGGCTCTTATGTAATTCTTCATGGCTTAAATGGTAAAATTAGAAAATATTAATTCTGGTTCTTTAAAAAAATAGATGTATAAGGAAGAATCGAGCTTTAAAAAAACGGATGTATATGCTTTAAAAAAATGAGTGTATACTCTTTAAAAAAATAGGTGTATTAGTTTTTGTGAAATCAAAATTAATACACCTTTTTTGCTAGAAATCATATATATATTTTTCTTTTTATTTTTTCTTTTTATCTTTTCTGTAAGCTAAAATAGAAGCATCTTTATTTTTGCAATACATTACTCTATTTCTAAATCTCCCAAAATTAGTAAATCCGAATGAATGTCTAATAATAGTTTTAATATCTCTATTAGCTCGTTCCATTCCACCATTACTAATGATGAATCCATTTACTCGATTGAAGGAATTAATAATTTCTTGTCTCCAATTCTTGAGAAGCTTGTAAGCTTTGTGAAATTCCTCTAATGTCGAATTATGGAATTTAATTATTAGTTCATCTAACCATGAGGCAGCATTAATAGTAGTGGCACAGGAATTATAGTTCCTATACTCGTTTAAAAGCTCATAACCAGCTTTTAAATCAGCATCAATAGATAACATATAATCAACAATTTGGTGTTCATCAAGGTACATTCCAGATTTTGAAACCCTAAATTTTTCATATTTCAAATTCTCTGGAGCCTTCAATAATTTTCTCCAATACTTTTTATAAAGCCAATACCAGGAATCATTTTGCCGTTTAAAACGTTCGTATTTCTTCATTATCCTAATTCTAGCTGAATTAAAAAAATCACTTAAGTTTTTTATGACATGAAAATGATCGGCACAAATTAAAGCATTAGGAAAGCACAGCTTAGCTACCTGTCTATATGTATCATATAGATCCATAGAAAAGTATTTAACTCGCTTCCGTTCTTCTAAAGGAATATTACCAAAATATCTTAGTAAATCTTCTTTATTACGAGAAGGAAGAACATCTAATATTTTATCAAGTTGTGGTGAATAAGTTACAAAGCAAAATTTATGATATCCGCAATGTTTAGAATATACTTCGTCGACGCATAAAACTTGAGTTAATGTTTGACGTGGTATATCAACTTTGGCATCAAAAATATTAATTACAGTTTGAACTGAAACATTGAATTCTTTGGCAACATCTGTAAAAGATTTATTCATATCTTTTAAAGCCATTAGTATTTTAAAATCTTTTTGAAGTGTGGTTTTACGTTTAGAAGAAGTAAATGGATTTTCTTCTCTAAATGTTTTACCACACTCACAAAGATATACTCTACGTTTCAATTTAATAAGTAGATTATTCTCATTAGCAGAAGCATGTTTAATAGTTTGAACAATAGTGCTCCTTAAT
>CAMEKD010000050.1 GCA_945920825.1 uncultured Anaeroplasma sp. | reverse complement strand
ACTGGTTTGCCCTCAAGCTCAGTTGGAATCTCAATTTCAACCTCGTCCTTGCTTGCACCTGTAATTACTGCAATTTTACCTTGAAATTCATAACGTATCATATCTTTACCTCCTGGTGTTTCGAAAAATCGTTAGTGTATAGCATATTTTACCATTTTTTAACTTTTAATACAATGTATTAAACAACGATTTTTGAGTTTCCATTAAATAATCTATCAATACATTCTTTTATAAATTACTACTTTTATATCTATTATGATATAGACCACAATTTACAAACCGAAAGTTTGAATGAAAAAAATGAAAAAAGCGCATTTTTTGCGCTTACCTTTTCTTTAATTCTTCAAATACATCACTCCAAGAAATGTCCTTTACACCCATTTCTACAGATAAATGATAGATTAAATCGGCAATCTCACCAACGATTTGAGTTTTATCTCCATCCTTACATGCAATGACCGCCTCTGTTGCTTCTTCTCCAACCTTCTTAAGGATTTTATTTTCACCCTTTTCGATTAGATAATTTGTGTAAGAGCCTTCTACTGGATTTTCGATTCTATCCTTGATGGTAGCCTCTAAATTAAATAGTTCAATATCAGATTTTTGAACCTTAGAACGATTTACTAATACATCAATATCCTCTTCTAAATCTCTATAGAAGCAGGTTGCATGACCAGTATGGCATGAAATGCCACCTACCTGTTCTACTTGGAATAATAGAGCATCCCCATCACAATCAATCGATAATCCCTTCATATATTGGAAATATCCTGAGGTTTCACCCTTAACCCATAGGGATTGTCTAGATCTAGACCAATAGGTCATTTGCTTCGTATTTAGAGTTTTCTCTAAAGCTTCTTTGTTCATATAGGCAACCATTCTTACCTTTTTTGCATGATAATCCTGAATAACACAGCATACAAGGCCATTCTCATCAAATTTTACTGCCTCTAAAATCTCTTTTTTTGTCATAGTCTTACGTTGACTCCTTTATTCTTTAAATATTTCTTTAAATCCTTAATTTCAAGTTCCTTGTAATGGAATAGGCTTGCAGCTAGTGCTGCATCCGCATGTCCTTCACTAAAGGCTAAATAGAAATCCTCCATAGACCCTGCTCCACCAGATGCGATAACTGGAATGTTTACAGATTCAGAAACTAAGCGAGTAAGCTTAAGCTCATAGCCCTTCTTTGTGCCATCTGCATCCATCGAGGTAAGTAGAATTTCACCAGCACCCAAAGCTTCTACTTCCTTTGCCCAGGAAACTGCTTCAAGTCCAGTTGCAGTTCTTCCACCATGGATATAAACCTCATAAAATTCTCCATTCCATTTAGCGTCTATTGCAACAACAATACACTGGTTACCATATTTCTTAGCGCCTTCTTTGATAAGCTCCTTATTCGTAACTGCAGAAGAATTTAAGGAAACTTTGTCCGCACCTGCATTTAAGATATTTGAAATATCCTCTAATGTTCTAATTCCACCACCTACGGTAAGTGGAATAAATACCTTTTTGGCAGTTTTTTTCACTACATCTAGGATGATTCCTCTTTTTTCATAGGAAGCAGTTATATCTAAGAATACAATCTCATCTGCCCCAAGCTTAGAATATCCATCTGCAATTTCTGTTGGGTCTCCAGCATCCTTTAAATTTATGAAATTTACACCCTTAACTACTCTACCTTCTTTAATATCTAAGCAAGGTATAATTCTTTTTGTTAGCATAATAATCTCCACCTAAAAAAACTTAAGTAGATTATAGCAACAAAGATAGGCTTTTTCAAGTTATCTATTAGATAAAACATAGTTTTCTGTTTAGTTTATTTGTTTTTTGATTTATTATTTTCATATAGATGATAGAGAATAAATGCTAGAAATTGAAAAGGATGAAACCGATGTTTCATCCAATGGAATTATTCTTCGAATAATTGTATTGCTTCTTCTAAATTTATTGCACCAGAATAGATAGATTTACCAAGTATGATACCATGTGCGCCAATTTCTTTAGCGTTTTTAATATCATTTAGGGATTTTGCGCCACCAGAGGCAATAATATCTAAGCCTGTTTCATCGATCATTTTCTTTGTTTGAGCTACATTAATACCCTCTAGGGTACCATCCTTAGCTATATCCGTGAAGATAATCGTTTGAATACCAATCTTCTTTAATTGGTTGGCAAATAAAATTGCATCAATATCGGTTGTATCTAACCATCCATGGGTTGATACCTTCATATTTTTACAATCGATACCAATGACAATTTTTTCACTACCAAATTTTGCTACAGCTTCCTTTACAAAATCTAAATTTAGGGCAATAGAGCCTAAAATAACTCTTTTTACACCAATGGATAGGATTTCATCAATTTGAGCGATAGATCTTATTCCCCCACCAAGCTCACAATCTATTTTTACTTCATCAATGATTCTTTTTACAGCATTTAAATTTAGAGAATGACCAGCCTTAGCACCATCTAAATCTACTAAATGTAGGAACGTTGCACCCATATTCTTCCATTTTAAGGCTTGCTCTACTGGATCTCCATAGCCTGTAACCTGGTTGTAATCTCCTTTATATAGACGGACTGCTTGTCCATCATGTAAATCTATGGCAGGATATAGTTTCATAGTGTACAGAAATTCTTTAGAATTTGAAGTCCAACCTCCCCTGATTTTTCAGGGTGGAATTGACATCCATAAAGATTACCCTTTCTTACAGCACTACCATAGGTAGTACCGGCATATTCGGTATAAGCAATTACATCATCTAAATTTGGGTTAGATAAATGGTAGGAATGTACAAAATATACATCCTTTAAATCTAATCCATAAAGCAAAGGATTCTCCTTTACAACGTGGATTTGATTCCAACCCATTTGTGGTATTTTATAGGTAATATTATCTACCTTTTGGTTGAATTTAATAATTCTACCCTGAAGTAAGCCAAGTCCCTTATGAATACCATATTCTTCAGATTCTTGAAATAGCATTTGCATACCAACGCAAATACCTAAAATGGGTGTATTCTTCTCCATTAGCTTATCTACCACCTCAACAAATCCATAGGATTTAAAGGTATCCATAGCGATAGAAAATGCACCAACCCCTGGTAATATTACCTTATCTGCAGAAAGTATTTCATTAGGGTCTGATGTAATTTTTGCATCAAAACCTAAGAAATCTAGGGCATTTTTAACGCTTCCTAGATTTCCTATTCCATAATTCATAATTGCAATCATTAGATAACTCCTTTTGTAGATAAGCTACCCTTTATATCACCATTAATTTTAATTGCATCTCTTAAGCATTTTGCTAAAGATTTAAACATAGCCTCTATGATATGATGTGCATTTTCTCCTCTTAAAATGACAAAATGTAGATTCATTTTGGCATTATCTGAAAAGGATCTAAAGAATTCATTTGCAGTTTCTGTTTCAAAGTCACCACATTTTACCGTATCAAATTTCGCATCAGATTCAAAATATGGTCTACCGCATAAATCTACTGCACAAAGTACTAATGCATCATCCATGGGCATAACGAAGCTTTGGTAGCGTGCAATACCATCCTTAGAGGCTAGGGCTTTGTTGAATGCATCACCTAAGGCAATACCTGAATCCTCTACGGTATGGTGGCAATCAACATTTAGATCACCTCGACATTTAAATTCTAGGTTAAAGCCTCCATGCTTAGCTAAGGTATTTAGCATATGATCAAAAAATCCAATACCACTATCAATTATAGCCTTACCCTCTCCATCAAGCTCAAGGGTAAGCTTTATATCGGTTTCTTTTGTTTTTCTTTCTACACTTGCATTTCTCATTTCAAGACCTCCAAAAGCTTATCATTTTCTTCCTTTTTACCAATGGTAATTCTATATACTCCACTTTTAAATTTACGTATATAGATTTTATTTTCTAGTAATGCATCATTTTTACTATCATCCATTAAAACATATAAGAAATTTGCCTCAGATGGATATACCTTATAGCCTAAATCCTTCAATGTATGATAAATTCTTTCTCTTTCTTCCTTAATAGAATCAATTTGATCCTTATATAAATCAAAATTAGAAATAGCAATAATACCTGCAAGCTGTGTAAATGTTGTTACACTATATGGGGCTTTAATCGCATTTAGCATATCAATATTATCCTTATTCGATATAGCATAGCCTAATCTTATAGAAGGTAAGGCTAAAGCCTTTGAAAAAGTTTTAAAGGATATGACATTGTCATATTCTAATGCAATTTTTGTATAGTCCTCTATTGCAAAATCAATATAGGCTAAATCTAATGCAACAAGTGCATGAGTGGATTCAATGATTCTTCTTACATCCCTCTCATTTAAATACTGTCCTGTTGGATTATTTGGTGAACAAATTAAAACAAGCTTAGGAGTATATTCCTTTATAGCCTTAATCATATCTTCTACATGGAAGATATAATTTTCATCTCCATAGATAGGGATATATTTCGCGCCAACAAGCTCAGTAAATACCTGATACATAGAAAATGATGGAGAAAAGCCAAGTACAGTATCACCAACCTCAAGGGTAGCCCTGAACATTACATCTAGTAATTCATCAGAACCAACACCTACAGTTACATTTTCTTTACAGATACCATAGTGCTTTGCAATAGCTAAATTAAGCTCCTTTTCATCCATATCTGGATAACGATTAAATTCAATAGCGGATAGAGCATTTTTTATTTCTTCAACAACCTTTTTAGGAGGCTCTACTGGGGATTCATTCGCATTTAGAATAATACCATCTAAAATAAGCTCAGAATGATATGGCTTCATAGAGCTGAAGCTCTTTTTCATATATTTCATATTATTCTCCTCTTACTCTAGCACTCAACGCATGCATACCTAAGCCCTCAGCCTCTGCGAATGTATCGACATCATCGATTAATTTTAGACATGCATCCTTTGAAAATTCAATTAAAGAGGATTTCTTGATGAAATCATCTACCCCAAGAGGAGAGAAAAATCTAGCTGTACCTACAGTAGGTAATACATGGTTAGGTCCTGCTATATAATCTCCTAGTGCCTCAGCTGCATAGTGTCCAATGAAGATAGCACCTGCATTATCGATTTTTCCAACAATACTTCTTGCATCATCAAGCGCAAGCTCTAAATGCTCTGGAGCAAGTCTATTCGTATAGGTGATCGCCTCATCAATAGAATCGACAACAATAATCTTAGAACAATTCGTTAAGGATTCACTTAAGATATTCTTTCTTGGAGAATCCTTATAATATTCAATTAATTGCTTCTTAATTTCTAAAGCCTTATCATAATCGGTAATAAATAGAGTAGATGAGGCTTGCTCATCATGCTCTGCTTGACCTAAAAGGTCTGCAGCAACATATTTTGTCTTACATGTTTTATCTGCAATAATGGCAATTTCTGATGGTCCTGCAATGGAATCAATTCCAACAAGACCATAAACCTCTCTTTTTGCTAAAGCAACAAAGATATTCCCAGGTCCTACGATTTTATCTACTCTTGGAATAGAATTTGTTCCATAAGCAAGAGCCGCAATCGCTTGTGCTCCACCAATCTTATATAGGTGATCTACCTCACATACATATGCTGCAGCAAGAAGTAACGGATTAATATAACCCTTTGGAGATGGTGTAACCATAATGATTTCTTCTACTCCTGCAACCTTTGCTGGAAGTACATTCATTAATACACTAGATGGATAGGCCGCTTTACCGCCTGGTACATATACACCAACTCTTTTAAGAGGTGTAATCTTTTGCCCAAGCTTTGCACCAATGGAATCCTCATATTCCCAGGTTTCTCTTTTTTGGTGCATATGATAGCTATAAATTCTATCCTTACTTTTAAGTAATACATTCTTTAATTTTGTATCTAAGGATTCAAAGGCGAGCCTTTGAGCCTCCTTAGATATTTCTATATCTTCAATTTTAAAATTAGGATCATCAAATTTCTTTGTATATTCCTCTAATGCCTTATCACCGTTTGATGAAACATTGGCTACAATATCCTTTACAGCATTCGAAAAATCTCCAGAATTGACGGCTCCTCTTTTCTTTAAGACATTGAAGTATTCTTCAATATCCTTCTTTTCTCTAATAATCTCTATCATTTTTTTATTTCTCCTTTAAAAGTGTTCTAAATCCCTCTACTACAGAAGAAATTTCATCGTATTTTGTTTTAAGTGATGCAGGATTAGCTACTAATCTTGCAGATAGGTCATGAATCGTTGTAACATCCTCTAATCCATTTTCTTTTAATGTTCTTCCAGATTCAACAATATCTACAATACAATCGGATAATCCAGTAATAGGAGCAAGCTCCACACTACCATTTAATTTAATAATCGTTGTATTTTGTCCCATAGAATCAAAATAAGCTTTCGCAATATTTGGATATTTTGTTGCCACTCTTAAATTGACTATATTTTTATATTTATCCCCATCTTCCTTAGGTGCACATACACACATACGACATTTTCCAAAGCCTAAATCTAGTAGCTCAGCAATATCTCTTTTTTCTTCAATAATGGTATCCTTACCAACAACGCCTAAGTCTGCAACTCCATTATCTACGAATGTAGGTACATCGGATGGTTTAGCTAAAAAGAATCTAAAATTACCTTGCTCGATGATTAATCTTCTATCGTCGTCTAAGATTTTAATATCACAAAGGTTCAATTCCTTTAGCATTTTAAAAATCTTATCTGCAAGTCTTCCTTTCGATAATGCGAAGGTTAACATTTTTCTACCTCCCATAGCTTTGATTCCAAATTTTTATATTCGATAACGGCATCAAAGCCATTTTCCTTTGCGTAATCTAAGGCAAGTTCTATAGATTCAAATTTAACCTCAGAAACAATAATACCCTTTTCTCTTAAGTGTATGTTTTCTTTATGCTCTAAAATAAAGGATTCTTTATCCGAAATGGATAGATATTTCTTATGAGTAACATCAATTAAATGATTTGAAAGACAATAGCTTGCTAAAACATCAATATCTAAACCGAATCCAATATCCTCTAAATCCTTACCATAATGCTTAAATAGCTTATCACATCTACCACCACTAATGACACTCTTCTTTGCTCCTTCCACATAGAAACTAAAGATAATACCGGTATAGTATTCTGCATAAGAATAAATAGAGAAGTCAAAAATAATATTTGAAATTCCTAATGCATTTAATTGGTTATATAAATCCTTTAAATATAATAATTCATTTAAGGATGACATTCCATCTAATTCCTTAATTAGATTTTCTAGATATTTTAATCTTCCACACTTTAGCATTAAATCAATTAGGAAGGATGCTTTATCCTCATTTAATGTTTTTGATAATAAGCCTCTTAGGGTTACATAATCCTTTGAATCAATTAAGGAATAAATTTCCTTTCTACTTTCTTCTTCAATTCCAAAATCCTTAAATAATTGGCTTAGGAATGATGAAGATCCTAGATGGATGGTGAAATCACATACGTTGCAATGTCGCATAGTCTCGTAAGCTAAAGCGATGGTGGCGATATCTGCCTCAAGTCCTTTTGCACCAATGAATTCGACACCAGCCTGTAAGAACTGATGGTTCTTTCCTTGGTATAATCTTGGATAACGGAAGGTATCTGCAATATAGCAATACTTCTTCGCACCTAAAGCTAAAGAATTATTCGAGCAAACGAATCTTGCGATAGACGCAGTCATATCGTTACATAGCGCTAATACCTCTCCTTGACGATTGATAAGGTTATAAAGGTCTGGCTTTTGCATTCCATCTAAGGAATATACATCAATATATTCTAAGGTTGGAGTTTTTATAAGCTCATAGCCGTAGGACTCAAATACATTTAGTACTCTAGCCTCTATTTCCTTTTTGACTAACATTTCATTTCCGTAGGTGTCCTTAAATCCTTCAGAAACATGCAACTTATAATTTTTCATGTGTTCATCTCCATAAAAAAATATTTTTAATAGTTTAGCATAGCTAAAAAGAAAATTCTACAAAATCTATTGGATTTGTCCTTTAATACAGCATTAAAACGCTTTCGAATGCATTTAATTTCACATAATATTCTATATTTTTTGATAATTCTTTATGATATAATACAATTCAGGAAGTGAGAGAATTGAAAAACATGAAAATAATGCTAGGTATAGCACTTATTTCTTCTATTTTTACATTATCCTCATGTAGTATAAGCCTACTTGCTCCAGAGGAGGTCAATCCAAATCCGAGCATAAGTATAAACACTACAGAGGATTATAGTGTACCTTCCCCTGAAACAAAGGGATCCTATAAGGTAACATATGTGTGTAATAATGGCTATACCTATCAATCAACTACAACTGCACAAAATAAAATATTAGAACCAGATACTCCAAATAAAATATGCTCAACCTTTGAGGGGTGGTATACGGATTTAGATTATAAGGATTTATTTGATTTTTCTAAGCCTGTAAATACCGATACTACTCTTTATGCAAAATGGGATACAGATTTAGTTTCCCTAACGAATCTTGCATCTACAAAATGTATTAAAGCCAATGTAAGAATTGAGATTACAAATTACAATAAGCAAGGCTTTGGACCTTTAGCTTCGATGACGGATGTTTCAACATCCCTAGGTAGTGGTGTCATCTTCTATTCCGATAGCACATATTATTATGCTTTAACGAATCATCATGTCGTCTATACGAATACTGCCTATCAATCCTTAAAGCTTGAGGATGCGTTTGAAAAGGAATATGATTTCAACATTATAGCTAAGGATAATACTTATGATTTAGCCATCATTAAGTTTAGGAAGGAAGAGGATTTAGAGGTTATAAGCCTTGCCGATTATGATGCCTATACGAACGAATTAGTCTTTGCGATGGGTGAACCAGAAGGATTATCGAATACACTATCCTTAGGGTATATCTTAGGTACTAAGGTATTTACTCCAGATCCCTCTACTTTAGAGAAAAGTAATGTAAACTTCAGTGTGTATTTAAATTCAGCACCAATTGAATCTGGTTCTTCTGGTGGTGCATTATTAGATTCCAATTTAAATTTAATTGGTATCAATTTTGCAAGTGCTGTAGATAAGGATACTGATACATTCAAATATTCCTATTCCATTCCATCTAGCCGTGCTAGGGAATTTGTAAATAAATATTTGAATATCTTTTAAAAAGAAATTCCCACTACATTGTAGTGGGATATTTTATTCATGAAAAGTCACTTTTGTTCTACAAAAAGAATAGAAATTGACTAGAAATCCTAAAATTTTTGACTTTTCGTATAGAATTTGTTATAATGGTGTTACGAAATGAGGTGTTAAAAAATATGGAATTAGTAATACTAGCTGCTGGTATGGGTTCAAGATTTGGTGGGTTAAAACAAATTGAACCTATTGATGAATATGGCAATTTCATTATTGATTATTCAATTTATGATGCAATTGAAGCTGGATTTGATAAGGTTGTATTCATTATTAAGGAAGAAAACTATCAAATATTTAAAGATACAATAGGAAAAAGGGTTGAAGATAAAATTAAGGTAGAATATGCTTTCCAAAAGCTTTCTTTGCTACCTGATGGATATAAAATGCCAGAGGAAAGAGTAAAGCCTTTAGGTACAGCACAGGCTATCTTAGCTGCAAGAGATTTTATTAGTGATAAATTTGCAATTATTAATGCAGATGATTTTTATGGTAAGGAATCCTTCTTTGCTGCAGCAAAATTCTTAAGAGAATCTGCAAGCGATAGGTCCTATGGTAATGTTGCCTATTTAGTTACAAATACCATGACAGAGAATGGATCTGTGAAGCGTGGTGTATTAAATATGGATAAGAATTCCTTGCTAACACATATTGAGGAATCCTCAATCGAGAAGGTTGATGGTAAAATCATTGCAACTCCACTAGATTTAGCGAAAAAGCCATTTGAAATTAGTAAAGATACTTTAGTATCTATGAATATGTTCTGCTTTTCAAAATCTATTATGGATTATATGTGGGATAGATTTCCAAAATTCTTAGACGAGAATAAGAATAATCTACTTAAGTGTGAATATTTATTACCTACCGTTGTATCTGATTTAATCAATGATGGTGAGGTCACTGTAAAAATTGTTCCATCTCCTGCTGTATGGTATGGCATTACCTATAAGGAGGATAAGCCATCTGTTGTAGAATCGATTAAGAAATTAATGGATCTAGGTAAATATAAAAAGGGCTTATGGTAAAAGAATTGGGCTACGGAATGTAGCCCATATTTTATATATATTTATTTAATAAACGAAATAATTCTTCATTATTATTATATAATATTCCTTTTATTTTCGTATTCTTTAATACTTCAATATTCGAAATATTATCGTCAATAAAATAGATTTCATCAAAATCTTCATGAAATTGATCTATAGCTAGATTATAAAATTTTAAATCTGGCTTTTTTATTTTATAATCACAAGAAACAAAGGCTTTATCAAAATAGACATGAAAATCTAAATCAGGAAATAATAGATCAAATATACCTATAGCCGCATTCGATAATAAGCCTACTTTATTCTTCTTTTTTAATTCTAGAATTTTATTGAATAATTCTATATTTAATTTTGCATAGGATTTCATTTCCTCTAATATATCTATAGAATTATATCCTAAATCATGAGCCATTCGGTCTATCGTTTCTTTAAATGTATATATTCCTAAATCCGCAGGCTCAAAATATTTATTTTTTAAAATGCTTGCTTCCTCTTCATCCTTAATATGATTTGAAAACCATTTTGGTGCGATTTCACTAGATAATACGCCATAAAAATCAAATAAGAATAATACCTTAGAACATGAGCTCATAGATTTCCCTCATTTCCTTATAGGTAAGTGGAATAACATCCTCTATAACTCTTGTTTTATTCCAAGATACTCTTAAGGATAAATCTTCAAGCTCAGATTTATCTATACCTAAATCTGCCATCTTGGTTGGCATGTTTAAATTCTTAAGGAATTCAACAAATCTATCTATACCTAAAAGACAATCCTTCTCTTTATCTATAGATGGTTTTACATCAAATACCTCATAGGCTAATCTTAAGAGGCGATTCAAAGCTATTGGGCTTTTCTTATAAATATATTTTGCGTATGCAGGAAAGCATACAGCAAGTCCTGCCCCATGGGCAATTTCATCATGCACTGCAGATAGGACATGCTCAAATTGGTGGCAGCGAAAGCACATTGGTCGTGCAAGCTCCATAAGTCCATTATGAGAAAAGCTTGATGCAAGCATGATTTCTCTTCTTGCTTTATAATTTTTAGTATCATTATAGGCAATTAAGCCATTCTTATAGACACATTTTAATAAACCTATAGAGAAATTATCTGCTAAATCCGATTCATATGGAGTAATAAAGCGCTCAATGGTATGCATCATAATATCTACAATACCACA
>CAMEKD010000049.1 GCA_945920825.1 uncultured Anaeroplasma sp. | reverse complement strand
AAAATCATAGCTATCGATTTAGATGGCACCTTATTTGATGATAAGAAAAACATATCTTTAGAAAATAAAATAGCACTTAAACGTGCTAAGGATTTAGGTGTGAAAATCGTCATTACAACGGGTAGACCCTATTCTGGAGTGAAGCCTGTACTTGACGAATTAGAATTAAATAGTACTTCGGATTATGTCATTATATATAATGGTGCGAAAGTATTTAATATAGGAACAAAGGAAATGATTTTTAGCTCTTCTATTACGGGTAAAACCGTAAAAGAGCTCTACTATGAGTCCTTAAGACTCAATGTACATTATCATGCCTTCCGCTTAAATGAGGAGCTAATTACAAAGGATCATAATCCATATACCGATGTTGAGGCAACCATCAATCATACAAAGGATTATATCTATGATTTTACTAAGATTAAGGATGATGAGGCATTTATTAAGGCTATGCTTGTAGATAATAAAGAAAATGTCTCAAGAGTAATAAGAGATATAAACCCAAAATATAAGAAAGAATTCTCTATGGTAAGAAGTTCTGATATCTTCTTAGAATTCTTAAATAAAAACACCAATAAGGGTATGGCGCTTGAAGCTTTAGCCAAGCATTTAAATGTGAAAAGAGATGAGGTCATGGCCATAGGAGACCAGGATAATGACAAATCTATGATTTTATATGCAGGAATCGGTGTTGCGATGGAAAATGCATATGAGGAAGTTAAAAAATGTGCGAATTTTATCACATTAGATAATGAATCCTCTGGTGTTGCATGCGCTATAAATAAATTCGTTTTAGAGGAAAAAAACTAGTTCAAATCGAACTAGTCCTTTTTTTCTAGTAATTCCCTTGCATGAGATAATGCATATAAGGAAATAGAATCTCCAGATAGCATTTTTGCTATCTCCTCAATTCTATCCTTATCATATAAATCCTTTATTTCTGTTTTGGTTCTTCCGTTATCTAAAACCTTATAAATATGCTTATGATAATCACCCATCCCAGCTACCTGTGGTAAATGGGTAATACACAATACCTGAATATTTTTACTAATATTATGCATCTTATTTGCAATTTTTGAAGCTGTAACACCAGATACACCTGTATCAATTTCATCAAATACCATCAAGGATAAATTCATAGATTTGGATAAATAGGATTTAAACGCAAGCATCATTCTTGATGCTTCTCCACCGGATGCAACCTTATATAAAGGTCTTAATGGTTCACCCTCATTAAAGCTAATTAAGAAATTTATAGTGTCACATCCATTTTCCTTAAAGATACTTTTATCGAATGGATTTGAATAATCTATATCCATAAATTCAACCATAAATTTTGTATTTGGCAAATCTAAATCTACACATTCCTTTAGGATTGCCTTTTCTAAGGATTTTGCCATTTTCTTTCTATAGTCACTTAAGGCTATAGAATTCTTTTTTAATTCATCAAAGAAAAGAATGACCTTATCCTTATTTGCCTTTAGGGTTTCATCATAATTTTCTGCCATATCGATCATTAAGGTGATTTCCTTTAAATAGCTCATTAATTCATCGACATTCTTTTTATATTTATCCATGGCCTTAGATAAATCATTCATCTTTTCAATCGAATGGTTTAATTCATCCTCATCATAATCTAAATTATCGATAGAGGCTCTTATATTTGATTTAATCTCATCAGAAATATAATAACAATCTAAAAGCTTAGATGAATATTCCATATATTCCTTATCATATTCTCCTATAGCTTCTAAAGCCTTTGATGCATCATATAAACTATCGATAGAATTATTTATATCTAAGCTATTATAGGAATTGACTAAGCCTTCCTTAATCTTATCAAAATTCGATAATCGAGAAATGGTTTCATTAAGCTCTATATCCATATTAGGATAAAGCTCTAATGCTTCTAGCTCTTCTTTTTCGTATTTTAAGAATTCTAATCTTTCATCAAGGTTCTTCTTACCCATCAAAACCTTATTATAATCTTTTAAGGCATCGAAATATTCCAGTAAGCTTTTGGAATATTTATTCAAATATTTATTGAGAGTATCATCCCTTGATCCATCTAACATATCTAAATAATTTTCTGGATTAAAGAGCTTATAGGTATCATTTTGAATATGAATATCCGCTAAATGTTTTGAAATTTGTTTTAAAGAATTTAAAGTGATGTAAATACCATTGACCTTAACCTGATTTTTACTCGAATCGGATATGATTCTTTCAATTTTAATCTCTTCTTTTCTTCTTCCTAAGGAATCAAAGAGAAAATCTAATTCCTTTACATAATCAAATATACCCACGACAGATGCTTGAGTTCTTCCATAGCGGATCATATCAGAATCTGCTCTTGCACCAAGGAGGAGGGAAATCGTATCAATAATTAAAGATTTACCAGCACCTGTTTCACCAGTTAAAACGGTCATACCCTTATGAAATTCTACAGTTAAATCTTCGATGATTGCAAAATCTTTAACACTTAAGGATTTTAACATGAAATCACTCCTTTACTGCCTCTATAACATTAAGTAATGCCTTAACGTTTCTTTCAATAAGGCATAAAAATTCCTTATTGCCTGACCCACCTAAAATAGGGGATGGTATCAATTTAGAGATACCTAAGCCATAGGTAGCTAAATCATTCATAATATTTTTAATCACCTGAATATGGGTTGTTCGATCCTTTACAATACCATTTTTCATATGCGTTTTACCAACCTCAAATTGAGGCTTGATCAAGCATACTAATTTATTATCCTCCGTAATAAATTTTTCGATATCCTTCATTAAATATTCGATGGATACAAAGGATACATCCATTACGAAAAAATCAATTTTTTCAGGAAAATAGGGTATATCCTTGATGTTTGTTTGTTCTAAGGAGATGACTCTATCATCCTCTTTAAGCTTTTTAGCAAGCTGATTCGTACCTACATCTATAGCATATACCTTCTTCGCACCATGCTGTAAGCTACAATCCGTAAAACCTCCGGTTGATGCGCCAATATCTACAATGACCTTGTCCTTAAAATCTAAATAAAAGGCATCAATTGCGGCCTTAAGCTTATATCCTCCTCTAGATACATAGGGACATATAGTAGAAGCTATTTCTATAGAATCTAAATCCGATACATCAAAGGAGGATTTGGTTATTATTTTATTATTGATGGAAATCTTCTTATCCTCTATGGCAGCCTTCGCTTTATTTCTAGATTCAAAAAAGCCCTTTTCTACTAAATATTGATCTAATCTCATTTTATTCCTGAGTGAAATCCACTAATCCAGATTCTGTCATTTTTTCTACAACAAGCTTTTCATTTGTAGATAGAATTTCATTGCATTTTTTTGAAAGCTCTAATCCTTTTGTATAGGCCTTAACTGAATCCTCAAGGGAAATATCTTGTCTTTCTAAATCACGTAATATATTTTCAAGCTCCTTGATGCATTCTTCAAAGCTCATTTCTTTATTCTCTTCCATCTAAAATTACCTCCATTACCTTACTTATAACGACACCATTTTTCATTTTCGTCTTCATTGTGTCATCCTTTTTAATATCCTTAGCATCCTTTATAATCTTATCCCCCACACTAGATATAGAATAACCCTTATCCATAATCGCTAAAGGATTATTCGCATCTAAACTTCTTCTAAGTATCTCATATTGATGCTTCTTGATATCTAAAATACGATACATTCTCATATTTAATCTTTCTATATTGGATTCTAATAATTCCTCCTTATGATGCAAAACAGATAGAGGATTCTTAGAATCTAATCTCTTATCTAATTGTGTCAGCATCAATTGCTTATTATAGAAGGATTGACGAATTCTTTTCGTCATTTGTTCGATATTCTTCTTTATGTTTTCCTTTAATACCAAAATATTTGGTGTTGCAATTTCAGCTGCAGCGGTAGGTGTTGCCGCTCTTTGGTCTGCAACAAAGTCCGCAATCGTAAAATCAATTTCGTGACCAACTGCAGAAATGATTGGAATTTTAGAATCATATATTGCTCTTGCAACTACTCTTTCATTAAATGCCCATAAATCCTCAATCGATCCTCCACCTCTACCTACAATAAGCACATCACAAAGGGAATCTATATTCGCTTTTTTGATTTGCATAGAAACATTATCCTTTGCATCCTCTCCTTGAACAATTGCAGGATATAGGATAATACTTGCAAGAGGATATCTTCTTGAAACTGTATTAATAATGTCTCTTATGGCAGCTCCTGTTGGAGAAGTAATAACACCAATGGTTTTTGGAAATCTTGGAATTGGCATCTTATGGCTTGAATCAAATAAGCCTTCCTTTTCAAGCTCAGCCTTAAGCTTTTCATAGGCTAAATATAAATCACCAATACCATCGGATTTCATTTCTCTTACATTAATTTGATATGTACCGGATGGTTCATATACAGTAACTACACCTTTAACAAATACCTTCATACCATCCTCAGGCTCAAATTTAACACTTTTGGCAAAGGATTGAAACATCGTAGCTGAAATCTGAGCATTTTCATCCTTTAATGTGAAATAAAAATGACCACGGGAATTATGCTTAAAATTTGATACCTCTCCTTCAAGAAGTACCTCCTCAAGATTATGGTCGTGGTCAAACTTATATTTAATGTATTTTGTTAAGGCGGTAACGGTTAAATAACGTTCTTCCATAAAATACCTCGCTTTATACTAGAGATTTTTACTGATATTTTCTAATAGACGATTATTAAAGCTTGTTGCCTTATGATCTCCTTGATCGGAGTATTCCTTAGTAATTTCTAATGCTTCATTGATAATTACCTTTTTAGGTGTTTTACCATCAAGCATTTCAGCTGTTGCAAGGCGGATAATCGCCTTATCGACTTTATTTAATCTAGATAAGCTATAATTTTCTAAGGATTTTTCAATAATTTCATCAATCTTCTCTAAATTGTTTTCCACTAATTCTAAGAAAGAAAATGCTAATTCATCCTCTTCTTCTACTATATTATTCTTAGATTCCTCTATGGATATCTCATTTAAATCTGCATTATATAAAACTTTCATGCAGAGTACTCTTGCATCTCTTCTTGTCATATACTTCACCTTTTTTCTATTCCTTAATATTGTAACATAGTTAAGTTAGATTATAAAGAAAAACTTTTTGGGATAATTTATTATAAAATTATAAATTATATATCCGATTCCTATTGAATTTTTTCAAGTGGTAATTCTTACTTAACTATGCTATAATTCTTATGATTATAGGAGGAGTTTATGCAAGAATTAGATATGAACAGAATTCCTGAGCATATTGGAATTATACTAGATGGAAATGGTAGATGGGCCAAAAAAAGACATATGCCTAGAAAGTATGGCCATCGTCATGGCGCATTTGCCCTAAGAGATATTGCAAGGTATGCCAATTCCATTGGCGTAAAATATATGACCGTTTACTGCTTTTCAACAGAAAACTGGAAAAGACCTATCGATGAGGTTCAATACCTAATGAAGGCTCCAAGCCAATATTTCAAAAGATTTTTTAAGGATTTAGTCGAAAATACAAATATTCGATACCAAGTCATTGGTAGAAAAGATAGAATACCAGCTATGTTATCTAACACCTTAAATGAAGCCGTTGAATTAACAAAAAATCATACAGGTATGGTATTAACCTTATGTATTGATTACGGTTCACAAGATGAAATCACTACTGCTGTAAAAGAAATTGCAAAAGAGGCAAAGGATGGGGCCATTGAGATTAATGATATCACGCCAGAAATGATTACAAATCATTTATTCACTAAGGATTATCCAAAGCTTGATTTATTGATTCGTACCTCTGGTGAATGTAGATTATCGAATTTCTTGTTATGGCAAGCAGCCTACAGTGAATTATATTTTACCGATACACTATTCCCAGATTTTACCCCAGAGGAATTAAAGAAAGCCTTAATTGCCTATCAAGGAAGAGATAGAAGATTTGGTGGATTATCAAAATGATAGTAAACAAAATTGAACCACAGGGCTACTGTGGTGGAGTTATCCATGCCATTAAAATGGCAATGGATGCAGCAAAGGATCCAAGCATAAAAAAGCCTATTTACATGCTTGGGCAAATCATTCATAACTCTAATGTCATAAAAGATTTAGAAAGGTATGGAATTATAACGATTTTTGAGGAAGGATTATCCCGCCTTCTTCTTTTAGATAAAATCCATTCTGGTACAGTTATATTCTCCGCCCATGGTGTATCCCCTAAGGTTTATGAAAAAGCCAAGGAAAAAGGATTAAATATTATTGATGCAACCTGTCCATATGTTTTAATGGTTCATAAAAAAATAGAGGAGCATTTAAACAAGAATTATGAATGTATTTACATAGGCACCAAAAATCATCCGGAATGCGAGGGTGTATTAGGTATTTCAGATAAAATACATTTTGTTTCTACCTTAGAGGATATTAAGAATCTAAATATAAATAGCTCTTTCGTTTATGCAACGAATCAAACGACATTATCTATATTCGATACTAAGGCTTTATTTGATGAAATAAAAAGGAAATATCCAAATGCATATATAGATGATAAAATATGCAATGCGACAACCATAAGACAGCTTGCGATGGAAAACCAACCATCCTGTGATTTATGTATCGTTGTTGGGGATAAGAAATCCTCAAATACCAAAAAGCTTGTAGAGGCATCCAAAAATAAAGGAATTCATACAATATTTGTTGAAAATTTAGAGCAATTAAAAAAAGAATCCCTTGATGGGATTCATAAGGTAAATGTTTCTAGTGGAGCATCTACCCCATCCTATATTGTTGATGAGATAATTGAATATCTTTTGGCACACAATGAATAACAAATGAAAAAAGAATCCTCTTCTAATATTGGATTCTTTTTTTGCAATTATAATAATCAGACAATGAACGCTTAGGAAGTCGAGGTTTATTACTTCTTGGCTTAAGTAGGCTTTTTTTATAAGCGACCAATTGTTTTGGCATCTATTCATTTAGTCAAATTGCGATTTATTTCAATCAAAAATCATTGAAAATTGCTTAAGAAGAAAACATAAATTTCAAGCTAAGAAACATAACAACTATATCCATTTGCATAGCCTTGATTAGGGAAATTTGATTCTCTTAATAGCTTTTTTGGGAAGCATTTTCAGGAAAATCAATATTTTTTCCAGTGTCAAAAAGATAAACATATCTTATAATATAATTTTCTTCATTAATCAAAGAATATTCATAATTGGAATCCCAATTATAAGCATCAACATGTAGACGCAGCAATAATAAATCTTCAAAAACAATTGCTTTTTTATCTTCATCCACAAATCTTTCTATATTTGCTTGTAACAAAAGCGCTAAAAAAATCAATAGAATTTATAAAAATCCAAATAAATTTTTTCATTAATCTTTTCGACGACATTACTTGCAAAATAAGTTCTTGCACTATTATACATAGCAGCAAATTTTGATTTAGAGATTTCAGAACTCAAGAAAGTATTTTTACTGATGTTGTTTGAAAAAATAAGATACTTATGCTTGTTAATGACCAAATATAACTTATCATATTTGCACTTGCATTTTAACCTAATAGAAAATAATTTAGAAATCTTCAATTTATTTGAAACTGTTTTATAGCGAATTTGCCTTAATATGAACGCCCTAATAAAACTTTTTTTTAATATGAACCCTTTTAAGTTAAAACTTATAATTTCATCATTTTCAACACATAAATAAACATCATTATTTGAACTAAAACTAATACTTCCTTCATTTTGGGCATTTATTTGAATAAACTTCTCAATATTAATAATAACTTTATTTAAATTAATATATTTTCTACATCTATGGTAAAACCACAATCTAAAAAACAAAAGAAGGATGAAAAAAATAATTAAAGGAATTATTGCATATTGGTATAATCCAAATGGGAACAAAAGTATAAAACTTAAGAACGATAATATCAAAAGAATAAATAACCCAATCGAAACTAGCATATACTAAAAATAACCCCCATTCCAAAATCTAATACATAGCTAATTCCGCCTTGCATATTTTCGTATCCCAATCTTCTATATAGTTCTTTAGTTATATTTTTAATTCCTACATTTCCAACTTTCATATCTCCGAAATTATTCTTGGCTAAATTAGCATTTATTTTAGAATTCTTACCTGATGTTCCGATAATTTTTGAAATCTTACTAGATGCTAATTTTGTTGAAATTCCTTTACTAACCCCATATGATATCCCGCTTAATTGATAATTATAGATTAAAGATTGTGACATAACACTTACGCCAAAGGTATTAAAAAGAGGAATTTCCACCAAAATATTAGATGCTGATGGGCATAGGTTTAACGTTGTCTTTAATGAACCTATTTCATAAGTAATAGATTCTTGATAAGGCTTTAAGCCTTGATTTAGAATCACTGACATTTTATTCACTCCTTTTATCGTTATGTTTTATTTGATTATAACCTGAATATAAAATAATTGAAATAGCAAGGGAAAGAAAAAAAGAAAATTGGCAAATTATTGCCAAAATTTCTAAATCATTTTTTCATATATTAATCTCTTAGGTTCTGGATAAATATAGGAATATATAACATATCCACAGTAGGAATAGCCTAAGGTTTTAAGCATAGTTTGCATAATTAAATTCTCAGGATGTGTATCAATTCTTATCGATTTTCTTCCTGTATTTTTAGTGAATTCCTCTGCAAAATGCATGAGCTCTGTTGCGACACCTTGGCTTCTATATTCTTTTTTTACAGCGATTCTATGAATCGTTGTGTAATTCATTTCCTTTGTAAGCCATTCCCCAAGAGGTTTGTCATATTCCTTTTCATAGCCCATAAATGTAGCAACACCACAAACGATGCCATTTCTTATGCAAACATAGCATTGTCTTTTTGAAATATCATTTTTAAATGTTTCCTCACTAGGGCTTCCCTTAGGTCCATTCCATTGGGATGAGCCTTGGCTTTTTAAGAATTCCTTTGCATCATTTAAGCATGTAATTATAGAATCAAAATCATCCATTAAAGCAAGTCTTATCATAATAGCTTCTCCTTAATTACATCTATAAAGGATTTATCATCCCATCTATAGTTTTTATATACCTCATCTAAGCTACCAAAGGTAATTTCAACCCCAGGCTTAAAGCCATGGAAGAATACATGATTGGTATATCCATGTTCTTCTTTATATTCTAATATTTTAGAATAAAGAGTACCGGATGATATATTTTGTTCAAAAACTAAAATTGGTAGGTTTGATGCTAAAGCATCCTCTAAAGCATCAATATCCATAGGCTTTAAGGATCTTGCATTGATTACAGTTAAATCAAAATTGTTTTCATCAACAATTCTTTTTAACCTTAAAACATCAGGGCCATAGGAAATAATAATACCTTTTCTTCCAACTCTTAGAGTTGGCCAGGATAAATCACATAAATAGGTATAATTTAAATCTCTTTTTAGCTCTTTACATCTTGGATAACGTATAACAAATGGATGCTTTTGATTAAATGCATAATTGAATAAACCAATGGCCTCCATATCATCCATAGGCATTGTCACAATAATATTTGGCATAGCTAAGAACATAGATACATCATAAATTCCCTGATGTGTAATACCATCCTCACCAACAATACCGGCACGGTCAATTCCAAAGATAACCTTTAAATCCTGTCTTGCGATATCATTTAGGATTTCATCATAAGCTCTTTGAGCAAAGGTAGAATACATAAGTACGACAACATCCTTATTTGCAATAGCCATACCTGCGCCCATGACTGCAGCATGCTCCTCTGCGATACCTACATCATAAAAATCATTTGGATAATTCTTTTGGAATAATTCAAGCTTTGCACCAGCCTTTGTTGCTGGTGTAATTACCTTAAATTCCTTTATTTTTCGTTTTTCAACTAAATAATCGGCAACAATCTTAGAATAGCTAATCTGTGTATCATCTATAAAAATTGGTTCTCCTGTTTTAATATCAAAAGGCTCAACGCCATGGAAGTTACCTGTAGTATCTGCCTCACTAGGGGAATATCCTTTACCCTTTTTCGTTAATACATGTAATAAAATAGGTTCTTTTCTAATTTTTATTCTTTTTAACGCTTTAATTAATGGTACTAAATCATTACCATCATATGGTCCATAATAATCAAAGCCTAAATCCTCAAATATATTATCCTTTTGGATAAATGCTTTGATGGATCTTTTTATTTTATGGCAAAATACATGGAGCCAATTTGGGAATATTTTAGTCGAAACTCTCTTAAGACCAACGTGAATTTTAGATCCTCTAAGCCTTGTTAGAGCACGCGTTAGAGCTCCTACAGATTTCGTAATACCCATTTTATTATCATTTAAAATGATGACGGGGTTTTTACCTTTAATTTGGCCTAAGAAATTTAAGCCCTCCATTGCAACACCATTCATAATGGATGAATCACCAATTACACTAACACATCTTTTATCTGATGCAAGCATAATTCCACTCATCGCAGAAATAGATGTTGAGGAATGACCAGATTCCCATATATCATATTCAGATTCTTCACGGTTTATATACCCGCTTAATCCACCAAATTGCCTTAAATTCTTAAATTCCTTTGCTCTACCGGTAAGAATTTTATGTGTGTAGCATTGATGTCCTACATCAAATAAAATATCTACTTCCTTAGGATCAAAGACATAGTATAGGGCAATTGTCAATTCTACAACACCTAAGTTTGAGGATAAATGTCCTCCAGTTTTAGAGATATTTTCAATTAAAAAGTCTCTAATCTCTTGTGCTAATATCTTAAGCTCTTTCACACTTAGGGCTTTTAAAAAGGATGGATCTTTTATGTTTTCTAAATCAAACATAGTATCACCATAGCTTTCAATTTTGAAATTATATAATATTTAAATGAAACATGCAATCTTAGATTTCTATATTCTCTTCAAAATCACGTTTTGTAAGAGAATATAATAAATCATCATAAATGGTACCATCTTCTTTTCTTGTACCCATCCGAATCATTCCATCATAGTGGAAGGATAACCTTTTTGCGAGATTAATACTTTTTTCATTTTCCTTAGATATTCTAAGTGAAATGATTTTTCTATCTAATCTTGTAAATATATCATATATAACTTCCTTTAATGCTTCCGTCATATATCCATATCCACTATAATCCTTATGGATAAAATAGGTCATAGAAACAGATTTCATATTATATCTTAGATAATCTCTTTCAACACCAATGATTCCTATAGGTTCCTTTATATTTTTTAATATAATGATATAGGAAATGGTTTGTTCAATCATTTTCCAGAGAATAGCCTCATTCACATTTTCTGTAGCATTATATTTATTTGCATAATCTGTGTTTAATATAGAAAGTACAAAGGGCGTATCCTCCTTTGTCATCTTTCTTATCATTAATCGATTTGTTTCAAGCATAGTATCACCCAATTTTCGGTCATGTAAATTATACTACATATTCCATAAAATTTATAGTATGTAAAAGACAAAATGCAGGACCTGTGTCCTGCATACTAAATTATTATTCCTCCATCCAAGATG
>CAMEKD010000048.1 GCA_945920825.1 uncultured Anaeroplasma sp. | reverse complement strand
CTATAGCACTTGCAATTACAATTATCATTTTTAACTTTTTATTCATAAATCCCTATATAATATTTTACAAAAGAATTATGTGATGAATAATATATAGGTCAATACATTGTTTCGTGTGGACAAAAAGAGAAAAGAAGCCAAAGTTCTGGCTTCTTCTTCCTTTTTATATTCACCATTCATATACATTTTATCGATAGAATTAATCTTTTCTAGTAATTTTGTAATCTTTGCTTGGAATAATTCTAAATAGGAATTATCTAGATCCTCTTCTTGATATAAATATTCTCTTGAAACATCTATCGTATATATTTTATCTGTAAATAATGAGCCAAGCTCATTGGAATAAAATATATTATCTAGTGGAGTTTCTGTTTGGAAAATAGATACTCCAGTATAATAATCTGGATTATATTTGATACCTAATAGTTCAAAGATTGTAGGTACTATAATATATGGAGATGTAAAATCATTATAATAGGCATAATCCATAATCGATATGGAATTATGCTCCTTATATTTTTTGGTTAAAGTAGGATTTGATATAAAGAGCATCGTTTCAAATTGCTTAGGGTATTTTTCATCCTCGCAATTATAAACATATTCCTTAAGCGGTCTATCAATTCCAACAGAATAATAGGTTTCATGATCTCCATATAAGACAAGTAAGGTATTATCATATTGATTGGTATCCTTTAGATGCTTGATTAGCTTACCTAAGGCGAAATCAAAATCCATAGTCTCACACATAACCATTTCAATTTGGGCTTGTACCTCTATTGGATCATCAAGGCATGGGTTTTCCCATAGTCCATTATCCCTTGCTTGATGTAATTTATCTACATAGCCAAGCTCTATAAATTTATTCCAATTATCCATACCTGTATATGGTCCATGCATAGATAGTGTAGTCCAATAAGAATAATAAGGAGAGGAATTCGCTGGTGCAATTCGATTCATTATATCATCGATGGTTTCACTATCTAGTGGATAGTTACCATCGTAGTTGTTGTACCACTGTCTTTCTTCATTAATATCTAAAGAGAAATAGATATTATCAAAGCCTAGGGTTTGCATTTCCTTATCTCTATTGTAGAATTCTCCATAATTGTTATGAAAATAATTCGATGTATAGCCCTTCTCTTTAATTAACTGTGGTATCGAATATGGTAATTCACCCTCATAATATTGAATATTTTGTAGGTTTGCACCATTAATTCCAATGAATTCAGATACATTCGTTTTATTCTTAGAATAATTATTTGTAAAATAAATACCTTCCTTTTGTAGATTCCATAAATTTGGAGTTAATTCCTCATTCAGTAGATATTTACTTCCAGATTCAATCATAATTTCAATGACATTATAGCCATCAAGTAATCCATAATAATCATCCGTAATTGGAGTAATATTCATTGTATCTTCACCCTCATTTGGCACTTCTTCAATTTGTGTCGTTATAACACTACTTTGGGCGGTTGCTAAAGAATAGCTAATAATACCATATTTTTTCATAGAGGTCTTTTTTAAATAATTCGATAAATAATTAATTATTTGATATCCACTCATATTTTTTAATAATGGATTATTTGCATATTCTTGATATACGACATTTTGAGATATTGCCTGTGTCGATATGGCTGTAATCGATAGTGCTAAGAAGAGTAATACGCCCTTAGGTAAATATCTTATTGAACTTACTTCTTCATTCCCCTTAAATAAGAATTTATAAATAAAACATATACCTAATACATATAATCCACTAAAGCCAAAGAAGACCGTTAGGGCAAGCCAATTGATGTAGTCCCAATCGAAGATGCTTACAGCCTCTCCTGCTTGCTTAAGGTAAGCAAATGTGAAGATATCTCTAGATGCATAATCTAAGGTTACATTTACGGCAAATAATAATAAGATAAGACTCAATATAGTTGCACTGTAGCTAATAGCTATCTTATTATTTTTAAATAACAGCATAGGAGAAAGTAACAATACATAAATGCCTATTTCTAGAAAGAAGAAATTCGCATATGGAGTTTGAAATATAATTAAAAAAACAGTCATTTCTGCTAGTATTAATAACGAAAATGTAAGTACAAATATCGATAATTTTCGCTTAAAAAATAATGGCATTGTATCATTTCCTCTCTCATATTTTTAACATTTAAACAAAATCCATTTGCAAGTATAACACATTTAAAGACAAAAAGAAAATACCGAAAACGTTATTCGGTATAATTTCAGGTATTTTTAGGTCTTTGGATACCTAATATAGCAAATTAAAACAATGACTAATCCTGTATAGAACCCAGAAAAATTGATGAATACATCATTTATTGAGACTCCTTACCACAAGTCACTCCTTGAAGCCAAAATTCACTAATGAAGGAATATAGGAATGCAATAGAAAAAGATAAATAAAAGATTAAAGCTTATTTCTCATTTTTATCCTTTATTTCTTCTAAGGTATTCATAAAATTTGTCATATATTCAGGAATTTCTGAATCAAATTCCATCCACTCACCATAAGTTGGGTGAATAAAGCCTATGGTTTTTGCGTGTAGGAATTGACCTTGATCTCCAATGACTTTGCGTCTACCGTAGGTTTGATCTCCAACTAAAGGATGTCCAATGTATTCTAGGTGAACCCTAATTTGGTGGGTTCTTCCGGTTTCAAGTTGACACTCAATTAGAGTATAACCCTTAAATCTTCTTAGGACAGTAAAATTCGTAATGGCTTCCTTGCCGTTTTTGTCGACAGCCATTTTCTTTCTATCTTCCTTGCTTCTAGCGATGGGGGCATTAATTCTTCCCTTCTTTTCAGAGAATTCACCATAAACTAGGGCAACATATTTTCTTTTACAGGAATGATTTTTAAGTTGCTCTGTTAAGGCAAGGCTTGCCTTATCGTTTTTTGCAATCATTAATAGTCCTGTGGTATCTTTATCAATTCTATGAACGATACCAGGTCTTATAACTCCATTAATTTCAGATAAATCATCTAGCTCATATAATAAGCCATTCACTAGGGTTTGCTCATAATTTCCTGCACCAGGGTGCACAACCATTCCCTTTGGCTTATTGACTATTGCGACATCAGAATCCTCATATACGATATCCAAATTTAAGTTTTCCGCCTTTACCTCAAGTGGTTTAGGCTCAATATCTAAAATGGTTAAAACATCCCCTATTTGTGCCTTTTGGCTAGGCTTAAATGGCTTACCATTACATAGAATCTTTTCTTCTTCAATCATTTTTAAGATATAGGTTCTTGTTTTATCAGGAATTAATTCGGTTAATACCTTATCTAGTCTTAAATTTTCATGATTCTTTTCTTTTACTATAATATCCATATTTTCTTGCTCTCTTATCGTATAAGAATAAATAATCAATAATAAGCATGATTAAACCAAACACAAGCAATACATCCGCAACATTAAATGTGTTTTCTCCACCACCAAATAAGCCTAAGATCCAATTCCATGGTCCAAAGGAAATCATGTCGACAACACCATCTCTAAGTCCTACTAGGGTTAATACTCTATCAATTAAATTTCCAACGCAGCCGGCAAATGCCATGGTCACACCAATGGCATTAAATTTACCATGCTTCCAGTCATTTTTCATGGCTAAATAGCCAAGAATAATGGTTGCAACACCACTAATAACAACTAAAATCCAAGCAAAATTTTCACCAAGGCCAAAGGCTGCACCCTTATTATAGACTAATTGAAATTTTACAAATGAGCCAATCTCAATTGGATTTTTTGGGTCAATCATGGTCATAGTAAAATATTTACTTACTTGATCACCTATTACCAATATCAAAAATAAAATTGCAGTAATCCACATAAATAGATTCCTCCCATTTAAAATAATTTAAATACTAGCTTTGTTAATATAAAGAATACAATTAAAACAACGAAGGTTACAATTAAAACATCAACACTCCAAATATGATATAATCCCTCTACTTTCTTTTTAGTAGTTAAATGTAGATAGATAAAATCTGCTAAGAATGTAAATAATATAACCATTAGAGCAATTAAAAATGCTAGGGTAATCTGATAATTTGTAAACATCATCAAATTCGCAAATATAGCTATAGGACCAGCTACAATTGCAAGGCTTGATCCTACCCCGATTGAAAGTGCAATAATCTTTTCTTTTTTAGATATATTTAATTTATCTATTTCATCTTGGACATTGAAATAGGTTTTATTCTTCACTTCCGAAGTCATTTTTATAGCCCTCCTTTAAATAATTTAAGGCATCATAGAATGTTTCAATTTCAATAAGCTTCATATTCTTATTTGGAAGCTTTGCATAAGCTTCCCTTGCTTCTTCTATATTTCCTTTTGAGCAAAAGAATACATCCATTTTATCGTCAAATGCGGTAGGTATTTTTTCTTTTATACCACCAATCATGCCAACCTTACCATCAGGAGATATCGTACCTGTACCTGCAATTCTTAAGCCATGGGTTAAATCCTCTTTTACCAATTGGTTATAAATGGATAAGGTTTGAAGTAATCCACCCGATGGTCCGCCAATTAAATTGGAGGATACATCGTAGGTTGGATTTGATTTTATAGGATTACATTCATAAATGCCATAGGCACTAAAGGTATTTACATTTTTTATATAAGGAATATTCATCATAGTTCCATTCCGATTTATGATGAAATAATCCTCATCTACTCTTTCATAATTTGTAAGAACTTCCTTATATAGATTTACATCATCATCTACCATTATAGTAGAACCATAAGTCTTTGAATAAATGCCTTTAATTAAATCTCCAATACGGAAGCTTGAATTTAATCCATAATAGGTAATTTGATATCCAATAAATTTATAATCTAATTTTATGTATGGATCTTCTTTAGATGCCTCACTATAGGCTAATACTAACGCATTACCTATACTAGAATTATATTGGATCTTTCCTGCATGATAGTTTTCCATTCCAGAAATATGTGTTGATGCATCGCTCATTAGATAGGATTCAGAGGTATCGGAATGCTCTGCAATGAAATTTTGAAATAGAGTAGCCTTTTCTACATTATATACATAAATAGTTGAAAATGAGCCCTTTTGTTCATTTTCTGTATGTATATTGATAACGGATGTAAATAAGGTGGTATCTCCCTTTAATATAATGGCACGATTTGTCCGAATCACACATAGAAAAAAGAATACCAAGGATGGAATGATAAATAGAAATAATACCCAAAATTTTTTAAAATAAAATTTTAGGATATCCATTATTTAACAAATACCTCTATTTCTCTCATAGTTTCATACTGGATACCTGCGGAATCTAGCATCTTCTTAGATGCTAAATTCATTGGTGTACCGTCATATTTATCACTCATATAAATAATTTTTTTAATCCCAGATTGAATGATAAGCTTTGCACATTCATTACAAGGGAATAGGGAAACATAAAGTGTTGCACCCTTTAGGTTTGCGTTTGAATTTAGGATTGCATTAGCCTCAGCATGTACTACATAAGGGTATTTGGTATTTAATGGGTCTAAATCTGCCTTCCCCCAAGGGAATACATTATCGCTACAGCCTCTTGGGAAGCCATTGTAGCCAATACCAATAATTTTTTTATCATCATTTACCAAGCAAGCACCTACTTGTGTGTTTGGATCCTTACTTCTTTTTGCAGAAAGTAAGGCAACTCCCATGAAATATTCATCCCAGCTAATATAATTCATATCATTTTCTCCTTTTTTTTATGGGTTAAGTCGATCAGGTCCACGGAAGATGAACATCGCATCCTTGATACCCTCATTAAACATAATCATTGTGATACGGTCAACACCAATACCAAATCCTCCATGAGGAGGGCAACCGTATTTAAAGAAATCTAGATAGAAGGCAACATCATCGTGTAATCCCTTCTCCTCTGCTTGAGCCTTTAAGATTTCATATCTATGCTCACGCTGTGCTCCTGTTGTGATTTCACAGCCCTTCCAAATTAAATCATATCCACAAGGTACACCCTTCTCATCTCTCATATGATAGAATGCTCTACATTCCTTGCTGTAGCCTGTAATAAATAGGAATTCATGATTAAACTTATCCATAGAAAGCTTCTGAACTAATCTTTCACCCTCTGTAGTTAAATCAGACTTTTCCTCCTCAGAAACCTTATATCCATAACGAGCCTCAAGCTCATCATATACATCATGTAAATCCATTACAGGGAATGGAAGTGTAGGTACTACAATATCAATACCAAATACCTTCTTTACCTCTTCACCATATTTATCATGAACACCCTTTAGTGCATAGGCAAGCATTTCCTCTTCCATATGCATTACATCATGATAAGAATCAATATAGGAGAATTCAAGGTCAAAGCCTGTGAATTCTGTTGCATGCTTACGTGATGCAAACTTTTCTGCTCTAAATACTGGACCACACTCGAAAATTCTTTCAAAGCCAGATGCCATAGCCATCTGCTTATAGAATTGTGGAGATTGTGCTAAGTATGCATTTCTATCGAAGTATTCTACCTTGAATACACCTGCACCAGATTCAGATTCTGCACCAATTAGCTTTGGTGAATGGATTTCGATGAAATCTCTTTCTAATAAGAATTCTCTACACTTAGCTACAAAATAGGATTGACACTTAAACATAAGTGTATTCTTATCTGTACGTAAATCGATCCATCTATAATCCAATCTTAAATCGATATTGGTTTCCTGTCCCTTAGGGGCAACAATTGGAGATGGCTCTGCAATACTATCAATGGAAATAGTATCTGGATACATTTCCATACCATTTAGCTTTACATATTCTGATGATAAAATCTTACCCTCAGCCTCAATTACAGTATCTACTGTAATCTTAGATAGAGTCTCCTCCATTTCTGGATGATTTGCTTTTTCAATTGTAAGCTGAAGCTTACCAGATACATCTCTTAAAACAATAAAGCACATAGCTTTTTTGTTTCTAATAGACTCAACAAAGCCTGCAACATGATTAACCTCACCAAGCTTTATGTCCTTTAGCATAACTCTTTTCATTTTAAAATTCCCTCTTTCTAATTCTTTGAAGGGCAGGTGTTACAAGCACTTGCCTTATTTAGCTTTGATAAAATATAATTATAAACCTCAAGTAACGAGATGGTTTCTTGATTATCTGTTTCATTATCCTTAATATTGCATTTCATTTCTTCTAGCTCATTTTCACCAAAAATGATAGTAAATCTTGCATTATTCTTATCCGCCTTTTTAAACTGGCTCTTAAGGGAGCCATTTAAGTAATCCATCTCACAGGAAAGTCCGCCAATTCTACAAGCATTCATAATCTTTAAAGCTTCCTTTTCTGCTTTTTCACCTAAGGCAATAAAATAAGCATGGATGGAATCATCCTTTGCTAATTTCTTTCCCGCAAAATTAGTTGCAAGAAGTAATCTTTCCATACCGAAGGCCATACCAACACCTGGGGTTAGTGGTCCACCTAGATCAGAAATTAATTTGTTGTATCTTCCACCAGCACCAATAACATTTTGAGCACCAAATTCAGGAACATTTACCTCAAGCTCAAATACAGTGTGGCAATAATAATCAAGTCCTCTTACAAGATTATCATCGATAACATATTTTAAATCCATTGAATCCAAAGAATCTAAGACCTTCTTAAATCTATCCTTAGATTCTTGATTTAAATAATCATTAATCTTTGGTGCTGCCTTAAAGAATTCTTGATCCCTATCGACTTTACAATCCAAAATTCTAAGTGGATTTTTAACAAGACGGTTCTTACAATCATCACATAGACAATCCTGGTATTTAGAAAAATAATTTACTAATACCTCTTTATATTTGCTTCTAGATTCCTCATCACCTAAGGAATTAATCTTTACAGTAACATCCTTTAATCCTAAAGCTCGAATTAAGGATGCACCAAGTGCAATGACCTCAGCATCAATATATGCTGAATCACTACCTAAGGCTTCAACACCAAATTGAGAGAATTGTCTATTTCTTCCCTTTTGTGGTCTTTCATATCGGAACATAGGTCCCATATAGAATAATTTCGATACAGGATTATCTACATAAAGCTTATTTTCTACAAACGCTCTTGCAACACCTGCAGTGCCTTCAGGTCTTAAGGTAATTCCTCTATCGGATCTATCCTTAAAGTCATAGGTCTCCTTTGTTACCATATCCGATGTATCATTTTGATCTCTATGGAAGACATCACTAGATTCAAAAATAGGTGTACGTATTTCTTTATAGTTATAAAGCTTACATATCTTCCGGATTACTTCTTCAAGCTTTTGCCATTCCTTAGATTCTAAAGGTAATACATCATAGGTACCCTTTGGCTTTGTAATCATAATAATCACTCCTCATTCTTATATTTTGAATAATATTTTACAATGTGTAAAAGATTACTACTATCCTCTCCTACACTCTCGTATTCATATTTGAACCCTAAGGATTCAATTAAATGAATACTTCTTAAATTGTCAACGATACTTCCTAAATAAACCTTATCGAAGCCTAAGCTAAAGGCTAAATCTACCATATAGGTTAATGATTTATGCATAATACCTAATCCCCAATATTTTCTACTTAAGAAATAACCAATTTCAATGGAATTCTGTTTTTGGTTTTCTGAGTGAAAATCTATCATTCCAATCATATGGTTATCCATAAGTATTGCATATCCCTTAGGAAGCATATCTTCTTTTGGTCTTTGATTAAAGATTTCTTTAATCGTATATAAAGCCTCACAGGGCTTTATAAATGGTCCCCAATTTAAGTATTTGCAAACCTCACTATCAGAACCAATAGAATAGAAATCTAAGTAATCTGCTTCTTCAATTTCTCTTAAGAAAATATTTCCTAATCGTTTAGGCTTTAGATATGTTATCATATTGACCTCAAAATTAAAAGTCCTTATCCCATATGAAAACAGGAATAAGGACGATTTTGTCGTGGTGCCACCTTACTTCAGCTTACGCTCTCTTTACCGTTAACGCCTGGTACGTCTTTTGTTAAAAGATCTCAGAAGTGCCCAATAGAATTTTCATACAGATACTTACACCATCTTATCCTCGCTATGGAATGATTCCTTCTACCCTGCTTCATCAACAATTTTTTATACTTTTTTATTTTATCATTTTCTAATATAAAATACAAGAAAGAAAATAATAGCCAGATATTTGTATGATTGACTTTTAATAATTATATTATTAATTTTTTATAGTACATCATCATAGAAATCGCTTATTCTTCTAAATTCCTAATCAAATATTAATTTGTTTCAAAACATCATTACTTTCTTCTAATCGTTTCGCATCAAAATCAAATCCATATCCTGGCAAACCTGAATATCTTTGAGTTAGTATTGAATATACGAACCATTAAATTAACACAAGTCGCACTGATACTAACTATTTTTACTATCTATTTAACAAAACTATAAATATATATAAGAAATAAAATCTAAAACAACCTCGGCAGGAATAACATACCCTACACCATATATTATATTTCCCGCATCATCTTTTAATCTTAAAGTAGTAATACCAAGTAAATTATTTTTACTATCAATCAATGCGCCTCCACTATTCCCTTCAGCAAAAAAAGCATCTGTTGCGATCATGTTCATAGAAATTTTTTTAGTCTTTATATGCACACTAGATTTAGTTATTATTCCCTCAGATATTGACACACCTTGATTTGATGTATTTCCTACAGCATACACTTGCTGGCCTGTTTTTCTTATTTCACTAATATCCAGTGATACACACTTATCACTATTTTCTAATTTAAATAATGACAAATCCATAGTTCTATCAATTTTCAAAAGATTAACCTTTTCGTACTCCTCAGAAGATGTGAATCTAATATAAACATTAATTTCAGCACCATCTATTTCTGGAATAACATGAGCATTTGAAACAAATAAACCGTTAGAATCAATGCAAACAGCACTCGCATATAAATTGTCATCATTACACTTGACTTTCAACTCAACGACAGAATTAATATTTTTTGAATACAATTCTTCCGGAGTAAACTGCTTATTACAAGATGAAAGTAAAACAATGAAGAATATTAAAATTAATTGAGCACATCTTTTAAATTTTCTCATATTTTTTCTATATTATGACTTTCTAAATAAGAATTAACCATCATCAAACGTCTTCGCTTAATACTAGGAATCGCATCAGCTATATTTGAATTAATAAATCTAATATTCATATAATCCATTAGTTCTTTTGATTTGATCACATTTTTTATATCAAAACTCTGATTTATTATATCAAAGCACTCCTTTAAAAGATCAATATATCCCAATTCTATAAAAACAGGAATTAAACCATATGCGCCTATTGATGGATATTCCTTCTTAAGTGTTATTCTATGCATATTTTGATATAAAAATCTTTCATTTATTTCAAACATAAAAATATCAAATAAATCTGTAAGTGCATATTGAGTTAAATTATCATATTCAGTACCTTCAATACCATAAAACATTATATATCCATATTTTGAAATATATTTTTTTATATATTCTAAATATAATATATAGTTATCTTTACTTGTGGTATATACTTGGCTCATTCTATATAAGAAAAATGAATAATCTTTTAAATTATAAAAAGAGACTTCTGCTTCGTACATTATATTTAATTTATTATTCATATACTTAAAATACTCGTCATTCCATGAAATAAGTTCATTATCTGAAAACTGCAAGAAATATATTTCAAGGTCACAATCTAAAAAATTTAAATCACAACCTAATTCGAAGTAAAGTATTTTAGCAGTATCTTTCGTTACTTTAAAATCTTTACCAAGTCTCTCATGTGTTTTAGGTGGTATACATTCTTCTAATCTACCCATAATTATCTTGACACCCTATATCCACCATAAGCCCAACAAGAAGCAGGTTTTGTAAATGTTCCCCAAGTATAACCTGTATTAGTGAAATAATTATATGAATTAGAACGTATTAATGCTATTTCATTTGCATAAGCGCATTCAATCATTTCTGTTTTATGTTCAGCAATATAATAATATGGATGTGTAGCTAATAAGAAATCCCAATCATTACAAATACAATAAAATACTGCGCAATAATTAGCTAGTTCCATTAAACCATAGCCAAACTCATCGACATAATACTTGTAGTTAGTATTGTAGAATGCCCAATGCTCTAATTTTTCATATGAATGCGAAAAATCATAAGAAGTTGCTCCTTCATAACTCTTGCTTTTGTCAGTTAAATCTCTACCTATAACTAAAACTTTATCACTACTTTTTTCTAATTTGTATAATTCATATGCACCTTGAAGACCAAGCATCAAAGCCAATAATTTTTTTAATTCAGC
Organism: uncultured Anaeroplasma sp.; assembly: GCA_945920825.1. GTDB lineage: Bacteria > Bacillota_I > Bacilli_A > Acholeplasmatales > Anaeroplasmataceae > Anaeroplasma. Next base: position 266 of record CAMEKD010000048.1, on the reverse strand, counting down.
TTTTGTTTTTCCTAAGTTCTTTAACTTTGATGGAATATTACCTTTATCTAACAAATCATCTACTGAATCAATTTCAGATTTAGCTGATTGAGACATTGCTAATAAACCTTCACCAAAATCAGCTACAACTTCAGATGCAATAGCGATACCGCCTATTACTAGTGGTATTGCAGCGACTGTAGCACCAGCAGCAGCTATTGTACTAACTGCAACTGTGGTACCTAAAATTGCTACTCCACCAACTCCACAAGTAACACATGATACTG
>CAMEKD010000047.1 GCA_945920825.1 uncultured Anaeroplasma sp. | reverse complement strand
CATCCGTTTTTTTAAAGCTCGATTCTTCCTTATACATCTATTTTTTTAAAGAACCGCTACTCATTAGCTTAGCAAGACCTTTTTCGTCTTTACTGAAACCTCACCTGCTAACCTTTTGTATTACTCATAAATAATGCTCAGTTATCAAGTGCTATAGTCTTGTTATCAAGTCGCTTTTCAAAATGCTTAGAACCCGCATAAATACAGCATTCTTCAGACTTCGTTAATTACTCAAACTCAATTGTTGCAGGTGGTTTTGATGTGCAATCTAAAAGTACTCTATTTACACCTGGTACTTCATTTACGATTCTTCTTGAAATAATATCAAGTACATCGTATGGAATCCTTGCCCAATCGGCAGTCATAAAATCGGAAGTTTGTACTGCTCTTAATGCGATTGCATAATCATAGGTTCTACCATCACCCATTACACCTACACTTCTCATATTGGTAAGTGCGGCAAAATATTGTCCTAAATTGCAAGATTTATCTACTCCTGCCTTAGCAATTTCCTCACGATAAATGGCATCCGCCTCTTGAACAATTTTAACCTTTTCAGGAGTTACATCACCAATAATACGAATACCTAAGCCTGGGCCTGGGAATGGCTGACGGTAAACTAGGTAATCTGGGATACCAAGCTCAAGTCCAACCTTTCTTACCTCATCTTTGAATAATAGTCTTAATGGCTCGATAATTTCTTTAAAATCTACTACGCTTGGAAGTCCACCTACGTTATGGTGAGACTTAATGGTTGCAGATTTACCGAGACCAGATTCGATAACATCAGGGTAAATTGTACCTTGAACTAGGAAATCTACCTTGCCAATCTTTTTGGCCTCATCTTCGAATACTCGAATGAATTCCTCGCCAATAATTTTTCTTTTTCTTTCAGGTTCTACTACTCCCTTTAACTTTTCATAGAATCTATCCTGTGCATTAACACGAATGAAGTTTAGCTTATATGGACCCTTAGGGCCAAATACTGCCTCAACCTCATCTCCTTCATTTTTACGAAGTAGACCATGATCTACGAATACACAGGTTAATTGCTCACCTACAGCCTTAGATAATAATACTGCAGCGACACTTGAATCTACTCCACCGTGCACATAAAACCTTACCGTTTCCTACCTTAGCACGAATTGCCTCAATCGTAGTCTTTGCAAAATCAGCCATCTGCCAATCACCCTTACAGCCGCATACATCATATACGAAGGAACGAATCATCTTCATACCCTCTATGGAATGCATTACCTCTGGGTGGAACTGTACAGCATATAGCTTCTTTTCTTTATTCTCCATAGCTGCAACAGGGCATGTATTTGTTTTAGCAGTAACTGTAAAGCCCTTTGGAGCTTTCGATACATAATCTGTATGACTCATCCATACCTGAGTTTCCTTATTGCAATCCTTAAATAAAAGGGAAGTATTTTCTACATTTACTAATGTTTTACCATATTCTGATTTTGGAGCATGTAAAACCTCTCCACCTAAGGAATATGCCATGAATTGGCATCCATAGCAAATACCTAAAACAGGAATACCTAGCTCAAAGATTTCCTTGTCGATTAATGGAGAATCCTCTCCATAAACAGAATTAGGTCCACCAGTAAAAATAATACCCTTTGGGTTAAATTCTTTAATTTTTTCGAGTGGAATGTTGTAAGGCTTAACCTCACAATAAACATTACATTCTCTTACTCTTCTTGCGATTAGCTGATTATACTGACCACCGAAGTCTAAAACTAATACCTTTTCGTTTTCCATGAAATCACCCCCAAAAATATATTACTTAATACCTAAACGGTTAAATATATAATCTACATTCTTCATGTAGTAATCTAAGGTGAAGCATTCATCAATTTCTTCGTTTGTTAAAACACTAGAGATGGTCTCATCAAGCTTTAACAATTCTTGATATTGCATCTTTTCCTCTAGAGCCTTCATAGCAATAGGCTGAACAGTATCATAAGCCTTTTCTCTTACAAAGCCCTTTTCAATTAGCTTATATAAAACTCTTTGAGCGAAGATTACTCCCTTAGTTAAATAAATATCTTCCATCATTTTTTCTGGGTATACTACTAGATTTTCTAGAATTCCCTTAAAACGATTTAACATATAATCTAATAATTCTGTAGAATCTGGTAAAATGATTCTTTCTGTTGCAGAGTGAGAAATATCTCTTTCATGCCATAGGGCAATATTTTGATAGAAGGTTTCCATATATCCACGAATAACTCTTGCGCAGCCACAAATATTTTCAGAAGAAATAGGATTTCTCTTGTGAGGCATTGCAGAGGATCCCTTTTGTCCCTTAGAGAAGGCTTCTTCTGTTTCATGAACCTCCTGACGAGATAAATTTCTAACCTCTAGGGCCATCTTTTCAAGCTCAGATGCAATTAAGGCTAAGCATGCCATATAATGTGCATGTCTATCTCTTTGTAATACCTGTGTAGAAATTAGTGCATAATTTATTCCTAAATCCTTGCATACATATTCTTCAATTTGTGGTGGAATGTTTGCGAAATTACCAACAGCACCAGATAATTTACCAACCTCTACTTCTTTTCTAGCATAATCAAATCTTTCTAGGCATCTTACCATATCTTCATACCATAATGCCCATTTTAATCCAAAGGATGTAATATCTGCATGCATACCATGCGTTCTACCGATACATGGAGTATATTTAAACTCCATAGCTCTTTTCTTTAAAACATCCATAATGGCTACAATATCACGTCTTAAAATTTCATTTGCTTGCTTTAATAGGTAGCCACTTGCTGTATCAACAACATCCGTTGATGTTAATCCATAGTGAATCCATTTCTTTTCCTCACCTAAGGATTCGCCTACAGCTCTTGTGAAGGCGACAACATCATGCTTTGTAATTGCTTCAATTTCTTTAATTCTATCTACAGTAAATGTAGCCTTATCTAGCTTTGGTAAATCTTCCTTTGGTACAACGCCAAGCTCACTCCATGCCTTCGCATTGGAAATCTCAACCTTCAAATAAGCATTGAACTTATTTTCCTCAGTCCAGATATCGCGCATAACCTTACGGCTGTAACGTTCTATCATTTTACTTTTCCTCCATATGTCTTAAGAAGCATTCAATTGTATTTTCCATTAAGCAAGTAATGGTCATAGGTCCAACACCACCTGGTACCTTTGTAATATAGGATGCCTTTTCCTTTACATGTTCAAAATCAACATCTCCACAAAGCTTACCAGTCTCTAAATTTCTATTGACACCAACATCGATAACCACTGCGCCTTCCTTTACCATATCCTCTTGAACAAATAAAGGCTTACCTAGGGCAGCGATTAAAATATCTGCTTCTTTAGTTACTTCACTTAAATTCTTTGTGCGGCTATGACAAATTGTAACAGTGGCATTTCGATCAAGTAATAGCTTAGATACAGGCATACCAACAATATTCGATCTACCAATAACTACAGCTCTTTTACCTTCAATTTCAATATGAGCATAATCCAAGATTTCCATAATGCCCTTAGGAGTACAAGAAATGATACCCTTTTGCTTTAAATAAAGGGATGCAACATTCACTGGATGGAATCCATCCACATCCTTTTGTGGAATGATTGCATTAATGATGAAATCAGAATCCATATGCTTTGGTAGTGGTAATTGTACTAATATACCATCAACACTATCATCTTCATTTAATTCATTAACAATATTTAAAAGCTCCTCTTGACTTATGGTATCAGGCTTTCTAATCGTAGTATTTTTAATACCAATTTCAACACATGCCTTTTCCTTGCCCTTAACATAGGATACACTACCTGGATCTAGACCAACTAAAACAACAGCCAAATGAGGAACTCTTCCATATTTTTCTTCAAAATGGGATACCTCTTCCTTCATTTGTGCTCTTCTTTTTTCAGCTAGCTCCTTACCACTTATTATTATTGCCATAATCCATACCTACTTTCTATATGCTTTCGCACCGATATCTGTTCTATGGAACAAGTTGTCACATTTAATTTCATTTACAAGTGCTAAAGCCTTTTTGTTTGCAGCCTCTAGGGTATCTCCCTTGGCAACCGCAAATAAGACTCTACCACCATTCGTAACTAAATTACCATTATCATCAACCTTTGTTCCCATATGATAGATATCAGAGGAATCTGCGTTTTCAATAACAAATCCCTTTTTATAGTCTCCAGGATAACCCTTTGAGGCTAATACGATACCTATAGTATAACACTTTTCCCATTCAAGTACAGGACAATTACCATCAATTACCTGATTAAATGCATCAAAAATATCACTAGATAATCTAGGTAAAACTACCTCAGTTTCAGGGTCTCCAAATCGAGCATTAAATTCAATAACCTTAATGCCAGACTTTGTCTTCATTAATCCACCATATAAAACACCAGTAAATGGAACATTCTCCTTTACCATTGCAATAGCGGTTGGAATCATAATCTCGTTAAGTGCATATTGATAATCTTCTTCTGTAATAAATGGTAATGGAGAATATGCACCCATACCACCGGTATTCGGGCCTAAATCATTATCATAAGCTCTCTTATGATCCTGTGCTAATTGAAGAGGATATACATTTTCTCCATTTACAAAGCACATGAAGGAAAATTCAGGTCCCTCTAAATATTCTTCAATTACAACCTTGCCATGACCAAAATGATCATCTAATAGCATATCCTTTAAAGCATAAACTGCCTCATCATAGGTTGTAGCAATGACAACACCCTTTCCAGCAGCAAGTCCATCATATTTAATTACTATTGGAAGAGAATGATTTTTTACATATTCTAATGCATCTGCATAATTATTAAAGGATTTATAAGAAGCTGTTGGAATATTGTATTTTACCATTAAATCCTTGGCAAATTCCTTTGAGGATTCGATTTGTGCTGCAGCCTTTGTAGGACCAAAAGCCTTAATACCAGCCTCTCTTAGCTTATCGATAATACCTAAAGCTAAGGATGCCTCAGGGCCAACAACAACTAAATCTATTTTCTCTTCCTTAGCAAATAGAACTATTTTTTCAACCTCTGTATCCTTAATATTTACGCACATAGCAAGCTTTGCAATACCAGCATTACCTGGTGCTGCATATATTTCATCTACCTTAGGTGATTTAGATAGAGCATGCACAATGGCATGCTCCCTTCCTCCTCCACCTACAACTAAAACCTTAGTCATAGAATTACTCCTTAATTAATGTTTAAAATGACGCATTCCAGTGAATGTCATTGGAACGCTCTTTTCATTAGCTAAATCAATTGAATCTTGATCTCTCTTTGAACCACCTGGTTGAACAACAGCAACTACTCCGTTAGCAATTGCATATTCTAGTGTATCTGCGAATGGGAAGAATGCATCAGAAGCTAAAGTCATGCCATCCATAACTCCCCTAGAATGAGCTTCCTCAATGGCAATCTTTGCAGCACCAACACGGTTCATCTGGCCTGCACCAACGCCACAGGTTACACCATTTTTAACAACTACAATTGCATTAGACTTAACATGCTTAACAATCTTCCAGCCAAAGTTCATATCTTGAAGCTGTGCTTCTGTTGGCTTAACATTTGTTACCGTCATATCTTCTGTAATTGTCTTCATTTCTGTATCTAAATCCTGAACTAATAATCCACCATTTACCGATACATATTGCTTACTCTTAGGGAACTCTCCTAGCTTATACTGAATAATTCTTAAATCAGGACGCTTAGAGAATGCAGCTAATGCCTCCTCTGTATATCCTGGAGCTAAAATAACCTCAAGGAAAATAGATTTACCCTTCTCACCGTGGTCGAACTTAATTAGGTTTGCAGCCTCACCATCGATTACCTGGTTTGTTGCAACAATACCACCAAAAATAGAAACTGGATCCGATTCATAAGCCTTTAACCAAGCTTCCTTTAAATCCTTACCTACTGCAGCTCCACATGGGTTCATATGCTTTAAGCCCATAGCAAATGGCTGATCGCCAAATTCTCTTACGATATTTAATGCTGCATTGGCATCCTGGATATTATTATAAGATAATTCCTTACCCTGAATTTGAACTGCATTAGCTAAGGAATAAGGAGTATCCTTATCTATTACAAAGAATTTTGCAGCCTGATGAGGGTTTTCACCATATCTTAAGGATTGAACTAAGTCACCCTCTAGGAATAGCTTTTCATTTAAGCCAGCCTTTTCTCTCATATATTCTGCAATCATTGTGTCATATTCAGCAGTTAATGTATAAACCTTTGCAGCAAGACGTAATCTTGTTTCATAGGTAGTATCACCATATTCTTTGATTTCAGATAATACCATATTGTAATCATTAACATCAGAAACAACAGTAACAAACTTATGATTCTTTGCTGCACTTCTTAGCATAGATGGGCCTCCGATATCGATATTCTCGATAGCCTCAGCAAATTCACAGCCCTTTTCAATAGTCTTCTTAAATGCGTATAAATTAACACATACTAAATCAATATACTCAATATTATTTTCAGCAAGCTGCACCTTATGAGATTCTAAATCTCTTACAGCAAGTAATGCTCCATGAACCTTTGGATGAAGTGTCTTAACACGACCATCTAAGATTTCAGGGAAGCCTGTAACATCAGAAATACCTAATGTGGGAACGCCAGATGCATCTAATACCTTCTTTGTTCCACCAGTTGAAATAATTTCATAACCTAATTCTACTAATTCCTTACAGAATTCAACAATACCGGTCTTATCTGTAACACTAACTAATGCTCTTTTCATTTTCATATCTCCTTAATTAATTTTGCTACTACTTCTGGGTACATCTCATGCTCAATTTTATGAATTCTAGCCTCAACCTCATCAACGGTTTCACCTTCCGTATAATGGAATGCTCTTTGTTCAATAATCTTACCAGAATCCATACCAGCATCTACATAGTGGATGGTTACACCAAATACCTTTACTCCATAGTTGAATGCATCTTCTATACCATGTGCACCCTTAAATGATGGAAGTAAGGCAGGATGAATATTAATAATTCTTCCTTCATATTTCTTAAGTAATACATATCCACATATTCTCATATAGCCTGCAAGGCAAATAAAATCTACATGGTATTCCTCAAGCTTTTCTACAATTAATTCCTCATATTCCTCTTTCGATGCATAATCCTTAGGACGGAATATGAAGGCAGGAACATTATGATTTTTAGCTCTTTCATTAACATAGGCGTCCTTCTTATCACAAACCATTAAAACAACCTTACCATCGATTTGGCCATTTTCACAGGCTTGAACTAATGCTTCGAAGTTTGTCCCTGAACCACTGGCAAATATAGCGATATTCTTCATATTACTTTACCAATTCAATATCAACGCCTGGCTTATCTGTAATCTCACCAATTACATATGCCTTATCACCAAATTTAGATAATACCTCAATCGCAAATGGAGCCTCCTCCTTTGGCATTGCAAGTACCATACCAATACCCATATTGTAAATGTTAAACATTTCTCTATGTGGTACATTTCCATACTTTTCTAAGAACTTAAATACAGGAAGAATAGGCCAAGTACCTTCAACAACATGAATACCCATACCTTCCTTTAAAATTCTTGGAATATTTTCATCGAAGCCACCACCAGTAATATGGGCAACACCGTGAACCTCAGTCTTCTTAATAACCTCTAAAACCTGCTTAACATAGATTCTTGTAGGTGTTAATAGATAATCTCCTAGAGGTAACTCTGAATATTCAGGGATTGGCTTATGTAAATCTAATTTATTGTCCTTAATGATTTTTCTTACCAAGGAGAAGCCATTCGAATGTACACCGCTAGATGCAATACCAACTAAAACATCTCCAACAGCTACCTTAGATCCATCAATTAAATCTGCCTTTTCTACTGCACCAACAGTGAATCCTGCAATATCGTATTCACCATCCTGATACATTCCAGGCATTTCTGCAGTTTCACCACCAACTAGGGCACATCCTGCTTGAATACAACCATCAGATACACCCTTAACAATCATTTCAAGCTTTTCAGGAATGTTTTCACCTAACGCTACATAATCTAAGAAAATTAATGGCTCAGCTCCCTGTGCTAATACATCATTAACGCACATCGCTACTGCATCAATACCGATAGTATCATGCTTATCCATTTCAAATGCTAGCTTAAGCTTAGTACCAACACCATCTGTACCAGAAACCAAGATAGGCTCTTTATAGCCTAAGGATGCTAAATCAAACATACCTCCAAAGGAACCAATGTTTCCCATAGAGCCCTTACGATTTGTTGCTGCAACATGCTTTTTAATTCTTCTTACGCCTTCATAGCCAGCCTCTAGGCTAACTCCAGCACTTTCATAACTTTTTGCCATATTCGTACCTCAATTAGATTTTTATTTTAAAGTCTTAAGTCTATTTAAAATTTCAACATAAGCTTCCATAACATTACCTAAATCTCTTCTAAAGCGGTCTTTGTCAAGCTTATCGTTTGTTTCCTTATCCCAAAGTCTACAGCAATCTGGAGAAATTTCGTCAGCTAAAACAATTTCTCCATCTGCACTCTTACCAAATTCAACCTTGAAATCTATAAGCTTTACACCAATTTCATCAAACATCTTCTTTAGTTCATCATTAACCTTAGATGTTAATTTGTAAATGGTATCAAGCTCTTCATAGCTTGCAGCACCTACAGCTACTGCATGGTGATCATTAATTAATGGATCACCTAATGCATCATTTTTATAGCAGATTTCAAAGATTGTATTCTTTGGATTTGTACCCTCAGGCATGCCTAATCTTTTTGCCATAGAGCCTGCAATTGTATTTCTAACTATAACCTCAAGAGGGAAAATCTTTACCTTCTTGCATAACTGATCTGTATCATTTAATGTTTTGATGTAATGTGTAGGAATTCCTGCTTGAATTAATCGATTATAGATGATTGTTGTAATCGCACAATTTAATTCACCCTTATGAGCGAATTGTGCATGCTTAGCACCATTTCCTGCAGTTGCATCATCCTTAAAATGCATGATGATGATATTTTCATCCTCTGTTGCATAAACCTGTTTTGCCTTTCCTTCGTAAAGCAATTCTTTCTTTTCCATATTCCAATCCCTCTTTATTTTCTAAAATAATCAACGGCGTTCTTGAAGATATCCTGTTGCTTATTACCGCTAATATTCTTAAATAGATTCTCTTCATATCTTTCGGAATGTCCCATCTTACCTAAGATTAAGCCATCCTCTGAAATAATACCTTCAATTGCATAGCTTGAGCCATTTGGATTTTCAGGAGCATCCTTAGTAAGATTTCCATCAAAATCTGTATAAGCAAAGGCGATTTGACCTTTCATTGCTAATTCCTTAGCAAATTCAGCAGAAACCACAAATTTACCTTCACCATGAGACACTGCAATCGCATGTACCTCACCTGTTTTGTAGCTTGCAAGCCATGGAGATGCATTGGTCATTACCTTTGTGTAAACCATCTGTGAAACGTGGCGGTTTACATCATTACGGAATAATGTAGGTGATTTTTCATTTACCATACCTAATCTACCATATGGTAATAATCCACTCTTTACTAATGCTTGGAATCCATTACAAATACCCAAGATTAATCCCTTTCGGTCAAGTAATCTATGAATAGCATCTCTAACCTTTTCTTGATTTAATACATTAGCAATAAATTTACCAGAACCATCTGGTTCATCACCTGCACTAAATCCACCACATAATACGAAGATATCTGCCTTATCGATGTTTTCTGCCATTTCATCAATGGAATTGAATACATCCTCGCTTGTTAAATTCTTAAATACAGTACTCTTTGTTACAGCACCAGCCTTTTGGAAGGCTCTTGCAGTATCATAATCACAGTTTGTACCAGGGAATACTGGAAGATATACAGTAACATTCTTCTTTGTCTTTAATAGAGTAACTTCCCTCTTTGTAGGAGTAATATCCATTAAAGTACAAGTATTTTCACCTTTATCCTTATATACCTTAGTGAACTTTTCTGTATTTGCCTTATATAATTCATCAAGTGTAAAGGTAACCTTATTGAAAGTACCAGCTTCCTTTTCAACAGTCTTACCTAAGTAAATACAATTTGGATAATCAATTTCAGATTCCGTTTCAATTACGATAGAACCATAATTATATGCATCAAGCTCTCTTTCATCATACTCGATTTCAAAGCCAATCTTATTACCAAAGCTCATCTTAGATACAGCCTCAATAATTCCACCATAGGATAGTGCATATGCAGATTTGATTCTGCCATTTTCAATATTCGATGATACGAAATCAAAATTCATCTTTAATTCATCAACATTTGGAGTATAATCTCTATTCTCATAATGCTTAACTAAATAAATATTATGATTTGGAGCCTTGAATTCTGGAGAAATAACAACTCTAGAATCCACAGTGGTAATACCAAATGCCATTAGCATTGGTGGTACAGAAATATTTTGGAATGTACCACTCATAGAATCCTTTCCACCAATGGAAGGTAGACCGAATTCATTTTGCATCTTAAGTGCACCAAGTAAGGAAGCTAAAGGCTTACCCCAAGACTTCTCATTGTGCATTCTTTCAAAATATTCCTGATAAGAGAATCTCATCTTATTGTATCTTGCGCCTGATGCAACAACCTTACTACATGCTTCTACAATTGCATATTCAGCACCATGGAATGGACTCCATTTCGAAATGAATGGGTTATAACCAAATGCCATAATCGATGCTGTATTTGTATAATGATCCTTTACAGGAAGCTTCTGTACAGAAACTTGAGTCTCTGTTCTTTGGTATTTTCCACCAAATGGCATCAATACAGTAGATGCACCAATCGTAGCATCAAACATTTCAATTAAGCCCTTTTGGCTTACTACATTATCATCGGATAATGTATTTAATACTCTATCCTTTAATTTCGCTCTTCCCTTTAGGAATGGGTTTTTATTATCTACTGCAGAAATGGAGGCCTTAGCATAATGATTTGCACCTGCAGAATCAATGAATCTTCTAGAGATATCAACAATCTTTTCTCCTCTATAATTCATTACAAGTCTTGGTTCCTTTGTTACAACTGCAACATTAGAAACCTCAATATTTTCCTCATGGCAATAGCCCATGAATTTTTCTACATCCTTAGGATCAATGACAACAGCCATTCTTTCTTGTGATTCAGAAATAGCAAGCTCCGTTGCATTTAATCCAGAATATTTCGTAGGAACATTATCTAGATTAATGAGTAAGCCATCTGCAAGCTCACCGATAGCAACAGATACACCACCAGCACCAAAGTCATTCGATTTCTTAATAAGCTTTGTTACCTCAGGTCTTCTAAATAGGTGAGCAATCTTTCTTTCCTCAGGGGCATTACCCTTTTGAACCTCACTTGAGCAAACCTCAATAGACTTTTCTGTGTGCTCCTTTGAAGATCCCGTTGCACCGCCAATACCATCTCTACCTGTTCTACCACCTAAAAGTAGGATAACATCTCCTTCTTTTGGTGATTCTCTTCGAATGACATCCGCCTTAACTGCACCAACGACAGCACCAACCTCAAGTCTCTTTGCTACATAATCATTATGGTAGATTTCTCTTACATGTGTAGTTGCAAGACCAATTTGATTACCATAGGAGGAATAGCCTTGAGCTGCCTTTTGGGATA